>DASSBJ010000027.1:0-31664 GCA_035698885.1 Solirubrobacterales bacterium | reverse complement strand
GAGCGGGAGCTCTCGGTGGGCGTGCCGCAGGTCGTCGTGGCCGACGCGCGGGCGGCTATGGCGCCCATGGCCGCACGGTTCTTCGGCGATCCGACGGATCCGCTGCGGGTCGCCGGGATCACGGGGACCAACGGGAAGACGACGACGGCGTTCCTGCTGCGGGAGATCCTCGAGGCGGCGGGCGTGCGGTGCGGGCTGCTGGGGACGGTCAAGCGGGTCGTGGGAGGTGTGGACGAGGATGTGGAGCGGACGACGCCGGAGGCGGTCGACCTGCAGCGCACGTTGCGGCGCATGCGCGACGGCGGCGACGCGGCCTGCGCGATGGAGGTCTCCTCGCACGCGCTGGCGCTGCACCGAGCCGACGCGATCCACTTCGACGTCGCCCTGTTCACGAACCTGACCCAGGACCACCTCGACTTCCACGCCGACATGGAGGACTACTTCCGCTCGAAGCGCCTGCTGTTCGAGATGGAGCCGACGACGGCGATCGTCAACGTCGACGACCCCTACGGGCGGCGGTTGGCGGAGGAATTCGACTGCCTGACGTTCTCGGCCGGCGGCGCCGAGGCGGACCTGATTGCCGGTGAGGTCCGCCTCGGCGCCGCGGGCACCGAGCTCACCGTGACTCCGGGCTCGACGGGCCGAAAAGCGGGCTCGGAGCCTTCTCTTAGGCCCATCGGCGGAGAGTTGCGGGTGCGGACGCGGCTCGTCGGCGAGTTCAATGCGGCGAATGCGCTGGCGGCGCTGACGGCGGCGCTCGCCATGGGGGTGGATGCCGAGGTTGCGGCGGCCGGGTTGGCGGAGGCCGCGCCGCCGCCCGGACGCTTCGAGCCGATCGACGAGGGCCAGCCCTTCTCGGTTCTCGTCGACTACGCCCATACGCCCGACTCGCTGGAGAACGTCTTGCGCGCGGCGGGCGCTGTAACGGCGGGACGTGTGATCGCCGTCTTCGGGGCCGGCGGCGACCGCGACCGCGGCAAGCGGCCGCTGATGGGGCGGGCCGGGGCCGAGCTCTCCGACCTGGCGATCGTCACCTCGGACAACCCGCGCTCCGAGGACCCGGAGGCGATCGTCAGCGAGGTGGCGGCGGGCGCCGAGGGCGGCGGCGAGGTTGAGGTCGAGGTCGACCGCCGCGCCGCGATCGCGCGGGCGTTCATGGCGGCCGGCGCCGGCGACACCGTCGTGATCGCCGGCAAGGGCCACGAGCGGGGCCAGGAGTTCGAGCACGGCCGCAAGGTCCCCTTCGACGACCGTGACGTCGCCCGCGAGGAGCTGCGCAGGCTGCTCGACGGAAGCCCGCCGGCGGCCGCGTCGGCATGAACCTTCCCGCCGAGCGGATCGCCGCCGCGATCGGAGCCGAGATCGTCTCGCGCGGCGCGCCGGGCGCGCCGCTCCGCGCCGTCATCGACTCCGCCGAGGCCGGCGAGGGCGACATCTTCTTCGGCCTGCGCGGGGAGCGGGTCGACGGCGGCGAGTTCGCCCCGGCGGCCTTGGCGGCCGGCGCCTGGGGCGTCGTCGTCGGCACGACCACCGCCCGTTCGCTGTTCGTTTCGCCGGGCGAGACGAAAGACGAACGCGCCGCGGGGGACGGCTGGGTGTTCGCGGTCGAGGACCCGCTGCGGGCCCTGCAGCACCTGGCGCGGGCTTGGCTGGGCGAGATCGGCGCCCCCGTGGTCGGGATCACGGGCTCGGTCGGCAAGACCTCGGTGAAGGACATCGCCCGCGCCCTGCTGCCGGGCCGCGTGCACGCCAATCGCGAGAACCTCAACACCGAGATCGGCCTGCCACTGACCGTGCTCGAAGCCCCCGTTGAGAGCGAGCTGCTGGTGCTGGAGATGGCGATGCGGGGCCCGGGGCAGATCGCCGAGCTGGCGGCGATCGCCGAGCCCCGCGTCGCCGTGATCACCAACGTCGGCCCGGTCCACGTCGAGCTGCTCGGCTCGGTCGAGGCGATCGCCGCGGCCAAGGCCGAGATCCTCGCCGCGCTTCCCGCCGACGGCGTCGCCGTCGTCCCCTCCGAGGCCGGCGAGCTCGAGCCGCACCTCGCCGACGCGCCGGCGCTGCTCCGCTTCGGCCCCGGCGGCGACGTCGAGGCCGTCGAGAGCCGCGTCGAGGGCGGTGTCACCGAGGCGACGATCGCCACGCCCGAGGGGTCCGTCCGCTTCCACTTTCCCTTCGCCGAGCGCCACAACCTGACCAACGCCCTGGCGGCGATCGGCGCCGGCATCGCGCTCGGCGCGCCGCTCGAGGCGATGGCCGATCGCGCTGCGAACATAGGATTCTCCCGCTTCCGGGGCGAGCGCCTCGAGCTTGGCGAAGGGATCGTCCTGGTCAACGACTGCTACAACGCGAACCCGCTCTCGATGCGCGCGGCGCTCGACCACCTCGTCTCGATCGAGGGGGCGCGCCGCATCGCCGTGCTCGGTGAGATGGCCGAGCTCGGTCGCGGCGCGGCTGCCTTTCACCGCGAGGCCGGCGGCCACGCCCGCGCCGCGGGGGTCGACGTGCTGATCGGCGTCGGCGAGCCGGCGCGCGAGTACGGCCCCGACGAGCTGGTGGCCGACCCGGCCGAGGCGGCGGAGCTGCTCGCCGCCCAGCTCGAGCCCGGCGACGCGGTGCTCGTCAAGGGCTCGCGCTCGGCCGGCCTCGAGGCGGTCGCCGAGACGCTCGGGGAGCTGCTCGATGGGTGAGGTGCTGATCGCCGGGATGGCGGCGATGCTGATCTGCATCTTCCTCGGCCCGAAGTTCATCGAGTACCTGCGGGTCAGGGAGTTCGGCCAGCACATCCGCGAGGACGGGCCGCAGGAGCACCACGCCAAGGCCGGCACGCCGACGATGGGCGGCCTGATCGTCTTCGCCGCGATCGTCGTCCCATACCTGGTGCTCTCGAACCGCGATCCGCAGAGCCTGGCGGTCTTCGGCGTCGCGCTCGGCTGCGCGGCGCTCGGCTTCGCCGACGACTTCACGAAGATCGTCAAACGCCGCTCGCTCGGCCTCTCGGCGCGCTGGAAGCTGGTCGTGCAGCTGCTGCTGGCGCTCGCCCTCTGGTGGGTCGCGCGGCACGAGGTGGGGCTCGAACCGACGCTCTTCTTCCGCATCGGCGACGCCAGCCTCGACCTCGGCCCGGTGCTCTACTTCGTGCTCGTCTTCCTCGTCATCGCCGGGACCTCGAACGGCGTCAACCTGACCGACGGCCTCGACGGCCTCGCCGCCGGCTCCTGCGCGATCGTCCTGCTCGCCTACACCGCGATCGCCTTCGTCGCCAACCAGCAGCAGGATCTGGCGCTGCTCTCGGCCTGCCTGGTCGGCGCCTGCGTCGGCTTCCTCTGGTTCAACGCCTTCCCGGCCTCGATCTTCATGGGCGACACCGGCTCGCTCGGCCTCGGCGGCGCGATCGGCGCCCTCGCGGTGATGACCCAGACCGAGGTCCTGCTGATCATCATCGGCGGCATCTTCGTGATCGAGGCGCTCTCCGTGGCGATCCAGGTCTTCTCGTTCAAGGCCTTCCGCCGCCGCGTCCTCCTGATGGCCCCGCTGCACCATCACTTCGAGATGATGGCCTGGTCGGAGACCAAGATCATGCTCCGCTTCTGGATCATCGCCGCCGTCTGCTCGGGCATCGGCTTCACCCTGTACCAGCAGTCGATCGGCCGCTGAGCGGGGTTTCCGGCGCACGGAGCGCAAGCGGCCCGGAGGGAACATCTGTTCGGGTGCCTAGAATGACCCGCAGTGGCTGCTTCCGATCGAATCGTCATATCCGGGGCGCGAGAGCACAACCTCAAGGACGTCGACGTCGAGCTGCCTCGCGATGCGCTGATCGTGATCACGGGGCTCTCCGGGTCGGGCAAGTCGAGCCTCGCCTTCGACACGATCTACGCCGAGGGGCAGCGTCGCTACGTCGAGTCGCTGTCGGCCTACGCGCGGCAGTTCCTCGGCCTGATGGAGAAGCCCGACGTCGACTCGATCGAGGGCCTCTCGCCGGCGATCTCGATCGACCAGAAGACGACCTCGCGCAACCCGCGCTCGACCGTCGGGACCGTGACCGAGATCTACGACTACCTGCGCCTGCTCTGGGCGCGGATCGGCGTTCCGCACTGTCCCGAGTGCGGCGATCGGATCGCCGGCCAGACGCAGGAGCAGATCGTCGACCGGCTGATGACGCTGGAGGACGGGACGAAATTCATGGTGATGGCGCCGGTCGTGCGCGGGCGCAAAGGCGAGTACGGGAAATTGCTCGAGCAGATGCGGCTCGAGGGCTACTCGCGGGTCAAGGTCAACGGCGAGCTGCGGCGGCTCGACGAGGAGATAGCGCTCGACAAGAAGTACAAACACGACGTCGCCGTGGTCGTCGACCGGCTGGTGATGAAGCCCGACCTGCGCCGCCGCCTCTCCGAGTCGGTCGAGGCCGCCGCCGGCCTCGCCGCCGGATTGGTGGAAATAGAGATCGTCGATGAAGAGCCCGAGACGATGCTTTTCTCCGAGCAGTTCGCGTGTCTGAACTGCGGCACCTCGATCCCCGAGCTGGAGCCGCGGATCTTCTCCTTCAACTCGCCGCACGGCGCCTGCGAGCGCTGCCACGGGCTCGGCTTCCAGAAAGTGATCGACCCCGAGCTGGTCGTCCCCGACCCGACGCTGTCGCTCGGCGAGGGCGCGCTGCAGCCCTGGAACCGCGGCATCACCGCTTACTGGAAGCGCCTGATCGCCGCCGTCGCCGAGGAGTACGGCGTCGACCTCGACAAGCCGTGGGCGAAGCTGCGCAAGAAGGAGAAGGAGATCTTCCTCTACGGGACCGGCGGCGACCGCCACCAGGTCACCTACACCAACCGCTTCGGCCGCCGCCGCTCCTACAAGGTGCGCTTCGAGGGGATCGTCAACAACCTCGAGCGGCGCTACGAGGAGACCGACTCGGAGTCCAACCGCGAGCGGATCGAGGGCTACATGGCCGAGCAGCCGTGCCCGGACTGCGAAGGCGCCCGGCTGCGGCCGGAGAGCCTCGCGGTCACCGTCGGCGGGCTCAGCATCGCCTCCTACACCGAGCTCTCCGCCCGCGCGGCGAGCGAGTGGATCGAGGCGCTGGAGCTGACCGAGACCGAGCGGGCGATCGCGCGGCTGATCGTGCGCGAGATCTCCGAACGGCTCGCCTTCCTCGAGAACGTCGGCATCGGCTACCTCTCGCTCGCCCGCTCGGCGCGCTCGCTGTCGGGCGGCGAGGCGCAGCGGATCCGCCTCGCGACGCAGATCGGCTCCAGCCTGGTCGGCGTGATGTACGTGCTCGACGAGCCCTCGATCGGGCTGCACCAGCGCGACAACGAGAAGCTGATCGCGACGCTCGACCGGCTGCGCGACCTGGGCAACACGGTGATCGTGGTCGAGCACGACGAGGGCACGATGCGCGCCGCCGACCACCTGCTCGACCTCGGCCCCGGCGCCGGCGAGCACGGCGGGCACGTGATCGCCGCCGGCACGCCCGCCGAAGTCGCCGCTGACCCCGCCTCGCTGACCGGCCAGTACCTCTCCGGCAAGCGCCAGATCGCCGTGCCCGAGGAGCGCCGCGAGCCGCGCGGCGCGCTGGTCGTCCGCAACGCCCGCGAGCACAACCTCAAGGGGATCGACGTGGCGATCCCGCTCGGCGTCTTCTGCTGCGTCACCGGCGTCTCGGGCTCGGGCAAGTCGACCCTGGTCAACGAGACGCTGCACCACTCGGTCGCCAACCGGCTGCATCAGGCGAAACTGCGCCCGGGCGCCCACGACGGCGTCGAGGGGCTCAGCCAGATCGACAAGATCATCAACATCGACCAGTCGCCGATCGGCCGCACGCCGCGCTCCAACCCGGCCACCTACAGCGGCGTCTTCGACCACATCCGCCAGCTCTTCGCCCAGACCCAGGAGGCGCGGGCGCGCGGCTACAAGCCCGGCCGCTTCAGCTTCAACGTCAAGGGCGGGCGCTGCGAGGTCTGCCGCGGCGACGGCCAGATCAAGATCGAGATGCACTTCCTGCCCGACGTCTACGTCCCCTGCGAGCAGTGCCACGGCAAGCGCTACAACCGCGAGACGCTCGACATCCGCTTCAAGGGGAAGACGATCTCGGACGTGCTCGAGATGTCGGTCGAGGAGGCGCTCGAGTTCTTCGAGAACGTGCCGAAGATCGCCCGCCGACTGCGCACCCTGCACGACGTCGGCCTCGACTACATCCGCCTCGGCCAGCCGGCGACGACGCTCTCCGGCGGCGAGGCGCAGCGGGTGAAGCTGGCGACCGAGCTCTCCAAGGTCGCCACCGGCGACACCCTCTACATCCTCGACGAGCCGACCACCGGCCTGCACTTCGCTGACGTGCAGCGGCTGCTCGACGTGCTCGGGCGGCTGGTCGACGCCGGCAACACGGTGGTCGTGATCGAGCACAACCTCGACGTGATCAAGACCGCCGACCGGTTGGTCGACCTCGGACCCGACGGCGGCGACGAGGGCGGCGAGGTGGTCGCCACCGGCACCCCCGAGGAGGTCGCGGCGGCGCCGGGGTCCCACACGGGTAGCTTCCTCGCCGAGCTCCTCGAGCCGGCGAAGCCCAGACGGGCGCGGGCGCGGCGGCAGAAGATTGCGGCTTAACCACATTTTCCGGCGGGCTTCGGGGCGATACGGTTGACTGAAACCGCGGCTGGCGGGTAAGGGCGGGGGCATAACAAGGAGGAGGTTTCATGTCCAACTCACCCTTTAGTCGATTCCCACTGATGTTGTTGGCGCTGGCGGTCCTCGTCGCGGCATCCGTCGTCGCCGCCGGCTGCGGCGGCAGCAACGGCGGCGGAGGCGGCAAGATCGCGCTGCTCCTGCCGGAGTCGAAGACCAGTCGCTACGAAGCGCACGACCGCCCCGAATTCGAAGCCAAGGTCGAAGAACTGTGCGAAGACTGCGAAATCATCTATAGCAACGCCAACCAGAACGCCGCCCAGCAGCAGTCGCAGGCCGAAGCCGCGCTGACCCAGGGCGCCGAAGTGATGGTGCTGGACGCCGTCGACGCGACGTCGGCCAGCGCGATGGTGCAGAAAGCCCAGCAGCAGGAAGTTCCGGTGGTCAGCTACGACCGCCTGATCCTCGGCGCTCCGGTCGATTACTACATCTCCTTCGACAACGAAAAAGTCGGGGAACTGCAGGGCGAAACGCTGTCGAAGAAACTGAAGGAAGAAGGCAGCCCGAGCGGCCCGATCGTGATGATCAACGGCGCGCCCACCGACAACAACGCCACCCTGTTCAAGAAAGGCGCGCACAGCGTCTTCGACAAAGAAGGCGTTAAGGTCGCCAAGGAATACGACACCCCGGACTGGAGCCCCGACAAGGCCCAGAGCGAGATGGAACAGGCGATCACGGCGCTCGGCAAGAACGGGTTCGAAGCGACCTACGCCGCCAACGACGGCACCGCCGGCGGCGCGATCGCGGCGATGAAGTCGGCCGGGATCGAACCGTCGTCGAAGCCGACCACCGGCCAGGACGCGGAACTCGAAGCGATCCAGCGGATCCTCGCCGGCAGCCAGTTCATGACCGTCTACAAGGCGATCGAACCGGAGGCCAACGCGACCGCCGAAATCGCCGTCGCCCTGGTCGAAGGCGAAAAGGTCCCCTCCGGCCTGGTCAACGGCAAAGTCAACAACGAAGCCGAAGACGTGCCCTCGGTCCTGCTCGAACCGGTGGCCGTGACCAAAGACAACATCGACGACACGATCGTCGCCGACGAATTCTGGAAGACGTCGGAAATCTGCACCTCCGCCTACAAGAAGGCCTGCGAAGAAGCGGGCATCGAATAGGCCGAACCGGATCCGGGCGGGTCGCGCCGAGCGGCCCGCCCGCCCAGTGACGGGAGAGCGATGAGCGACAACGGCGCGGTCCTCTCGATGAAGGGGGTCAGCAAGCGGTTCGGCCCGGTGCAGGCGCTCGACGACGTCGACTTCGCCGTCGGCGCGGGCGAGGTGGTCGGCCTGGTCGGCGACAACGGGGCCGGCAAGTCGACGCTGGTCAAGGCGATCGCCGGGATCTACTCGATCGACGCCGGCGAGTTCTCCTTCGAAGGGCGGCCGGTCTCGATCAAAGGCCCCAACTCGGCCACCGCGCTCGGCATCGCGACGGTCTATCAGGACCTCGCGCTGTGCGACAACCTCGACGTGGTCGCCAACCTCTTCCTCGGCCAGGAGGTGACCGCCGCCGGGCCGGGGCGCCTGGCGCGCCTGCTCGACGAGACGAGCATGGAGCGGCGCTCGCACGAGCTGCTCGAGCAGCTCTCGGTGACGATCCCCAGCGTGCGCTCGGAGGTCGGCACGCTCTCCGGCGGCCAGCGCCAGCAGGTCGCGGTTGCCCGCTCGCTGCTCGGCGAGCCCAAGCTCGTGATGCTCGACGAGCCGACCGCGGCGCTCGGCGTGCCGCAGACCAAACAGGTACTGGGCCTGATCAAGCGCCTGCGCGAGCGCGACCTCGGGGTGATCGTCGTCAGCCACAACCTGGCCAACGTCTTCGAGGTCTGCGACCGGATCTTCGTCCTGCGGCTGGGCCGCGGGGCGGGCGACTTCGACGCCGACGAGACCACCGAGGAGCAGATCGTCGGCGCGATCACCGGCGCCGAGTTCGGCAACGGGGAAGCGGCATGACCGTGCGCCGCTTCCTGCAGGGCGACCTGGTCTCGCTGCGGGTGGTCTTCGCGATCGCGCTGATCTGGATCGTCTTCCAGTCGCAGAACGACCGCTTCCTCTCGGCGACCAACCTGACCAACCTCTTCCTCCAGATCACCCCGGTCGCCCTGATCTCGGTCGGCGTCGTGCTCGCCCTGCTGCTCGGTGAGATCGACCTCTCGATCGGCGCGGTCAGCGGCCTCGCGGCGGCGGCGATGGCGGTGCTGAACGTGCAGCACGGCTGGGACCCGGCGCTGGCGATCCTCGCCGGCGTGCTCACCGGCGCGGCGATCGGCCTCGCCCAGGGGCTGCTCTTCACGCGCTTCCGCATCCCCTCCTTCGTCGTCACCCTGGCCGGCCTGCTCGCCTGGCAGGGTGCGCTGCTGCAGGTGCTCGGCAACACCGGCACGGTCAACCTGACCAACTCGAGCATCACGAACCTCGCCAACACCTTCTACTCGGACGCCGTCGGCTGGATCGTCGCCGTGGCGGCGATCGGCGTCTTCGCCGCCATCACCCTCGGTGGCTACGTGCGCCGGCAGAGCACCGGCGTCAGCGCCGAGCCGCTGGGCCTGCTCGTCCTGCGCGTCGCCGCCTTCGCCGCGCTGGCGATCGTCGCGATCCTGATCTTCAACTCCGATCGCGGGCTGCCGCTGGCGGTGCTGATCCTGCTCGGCTTCGTCGTCGGCTTCCAGCTCTTGACCACGCGCACGACCTTCGGTCGCCACCTGTTCGCGGTCGGCGGCAACGCCGAGGCGGCGCGGCGGGCGGGCATCCGGGTCGACGGCATGCGCGTCGTCGCCTTCGCGCTCTGCAGCTCGATGGCCGCGGTCGGCGGGATCATGGCCGCCTCGCGGCTGCTCGCGGTCAACCAGAGCTCCGGCGGCAGCGACCTGCTGCTGCTCGCGATCGCCGGCCCGGTGATCGCCGGCACCAGCCTCTTCGGCGGCCGCGGCTCGGTCTGGTCGGCGCTGCTCGGCGCAATCGTGATCGGCTCGATCTCCAACGGCATGGACCTGCTGGCGTTCGAGTCCTCGGTCAAATTCATGGTCACCGGCGGGGTCCTGCTGGCCGCGGTGGTGGTCGACGCGATCGCCAGAATGCGCCGCCAGGCCGAGGGCCGCGTCTAGGGTTTCACGAGCAGACTCGCGCCGATCGCGCCGCCCAGGTCGCCGAGCTCCGCCACCTGCATCGCCGGCGGGTTGCCGTTGACGAAGAGGTGCTTATGCATCTCCTTCGTCAGCTGGTCCATGAAGGGCTCGCCGAAGCGCACCCCGAGGCCGCCGCCGAGCACCACCGCCTCGACGTCGAGCAGGTTGACCGCCGAGGCGATTCCGGTGCCGAGGTAGCGGACGGCGCGGCGCAGCAGGCTCTCGGTCAGCGCGTCGCCCTCGCGCAGCGCGTGCTCCCAGACCGAGCTGGTGAGCCGGTCTTTGCCGCGCTTGTGCATGATCTCGAAGATCTGCGTCTCGACGCCTTCGTGCTGTTCGCGGCGTGCCCGTGCTTCCATCGCGGCGCGGCCGGCGTAGGCCTCCATGCAGCCGCGCCGCCCGCAGGGGCAGCGGGCGCCGTTGCGCTTGACGACCATGTGGCCGATCTCACCGGCGGCGCCGCGGCCCAGCCAGGGCTTGCCGTCGAGGACGATGCCGCCGCCGACGCCGGTGCCCCACCAGACGCCGAGCAGCGAGTCGTGCCGGCGACCGGCGCCCAGCGCGTACTCGCCTTCGACGGCGACCTGGACGTCGTTGCCGACCGCCACCGGCGTGCCCAGCGCCTTGGCGAGCGTCTCGCCGAGCGGGAAGCTGCCCTCCCAGCCGGGCAGGTTGCGGGCGGCGGAGACGACGCCGGTCGCGCCGTCGGCGTCGCCCGGCGAGCCGACGCCGACGCCGGCCAGCTCCTGCGGCTTCACGCCGGCCGCGGAAGCGGCTTCGCGCAGCGCTTCCTCGATCGCCCGCGCGACGTCCGCCGGCCCGCCCGAGGTGGGCGTCGGCTGGCGCGCTTCGCCCTGCAGCGTGCCGTCAGCCGCGACGACGACGGTCTGAATCTTGGTCCCGCCGAGATCGATGCCGCCGCGCAGATCGCTCACGGTCGTCAGTGTATGCGGCGAATGTCCCGCGGCTGGCGACTCTGGTGGCAGAAGCGACGCTGGTACGAGCGCAACCGGCGCCCGCTGCGCCGCCTGCGCCTCGCCCGCCACGCCGCCCGCGGCGGCTTCTTCGTCCGCATGCCGGTCGAGGGCGAGATCCTCGAGGCGCTCGAGGACGGGCGGCTGACGATCGGCGAGGGGACGCTGCTCGAGCCCGGCTGCTGGCTGACGCTGTCGCCCGATGCGCGGATCGCGATCGGCGCCGGCTGCTTCCTCAACCGCAACACGATGCTGGCCGCGCAGGATTCGATCGAGATCGGCGAGCACACTATGTTCGCCAACGGCTGCTTCGTCGGCGACGCCGAGCACCGCTTCGACGACCCCAACCGGCCGATCACCTGGCAGGGCTTCAGCAGCAAGGGACCGGTGACGATCGGCGCCAACTGCTGGTTCGGCGTCAACGTCGCCGTGACCAGCGGCGTGACGATCGGCGAGCGCTGCGTGATCGGCGCCAACTCGGTGGTCACCGAGGACATCCCCGCCGGCTCGATCGCCGCGGGCGCCCCGGCTCGTGTGATCAGGCCCATACAGTTCCGCGACCCCTAGTGCCTATACTTCGAATCCGGCCGTGACCCGAAGCGACGGGCATGGACCATCATGGAATCCGCACTCATTGACCGACCGCATGCTGCCGCAGGCGTGAAGCTCGTCCGGGCCAAGGGCGAGCTGCGAGCGATCCTGGCCGCCGAGCGGGCGGCCGGGCGCTCGATCGGACTGGTGCCGACGATGGGCTGCCTGCACGAGGGCCACGTCTCGCTGCTGCGCGCCGCCCGCGCCGAGTGCGACACGGTCGTGATGAGCCTCTTCGTCAACCCGACGCAGTTCGGTCCGGGCGAGGACCTCGAGCGCTACCCGCGCGACGAGCGGCGCGACTCCGAGCTGGCCGCCGAGGCCGGCGTCGACCTGATCTACGCGCCGCCGGTCGAGCAGGTCTACCCGGAGGGCTTCGCGACCACGGTCGAGGTCGGCGGGCTGGCCGAGGTGCTCTGCGGCGACCCCGCCCGGCGCGGCCCGGAGCACTTCCGCGGCGTCGCCACGATCGTCGCCAAGCTGCTCAACGGCGTCCAGCCCGACGTCGCCTACTTCGGCCGCAAGGACGCCCAGCAGGTCGCGGTCATCCGCCGCATGGTGCGCGACCTCGACCTCGCCGTGCGGATCGAGGCGCTGCCGATCGTGCGCGAGCCCGACGGCCTGGCGATGAGCTCGCGCAACGCCTACCTGAGCGCCGCTGACCGCGCGCGGGCGACGGCGCTCTCGCACGCCCTGCGCGAGGTCGAGCGGGTCGCCGGCGAGGACACGCTCGCCGCCGCGCTCGAGGCCGGCCGCCGCGTCCTCGCCGAGGCGGGCGTCGAGCCCGAGTACCTCGAGGCCCGCGATCCAGAAAGCTTGCAACCGGTGGCCGACCTCGGCGAAGGCCCGGCCCTCGTCGCCGTCGCCGCCCAAATCGGCGACGCCCGCCTTATAGACAACACCGAACTTCCCGCCAAGGAGGGGTAATGCAGAGGCAGATGCTGAAGTCGAAGATCCACCGGGCTACGGTGACGGACTGCGACGTCGACTACATCGGCTCGATCACGGTCGACACCGAGCTGATGGCGCAGGCCGACCTGGTCACCAACGAGCAGGTCCACGTCTGGGACATCGACAACGGCGCCCGCTTCGTCACCTACGTGATCGACGGCGAGCCCGGCTCGGGCACGATGCAGGTCAACGGCGCCGCCGCCCACCTGACCCGCCCCGGCCACAAGATCATCGTCGCCTCCTTCGGCGCCTACGACGAGCGCGACATGGAGACCTACGCGCCGGTCGTCGTCCACGTCGACGACGACAACGCGACGGTCGCCGTCGACAGCCGGCCGGAGGTGCTGCTCTCGCCGCAGGTCGAGGTCGCCTGATGCCCGCCGCCGAGCGCAAGCCGGTCACCCTGCCGCGCCTCGCCGAGATGAAGGCGGCGGGCGAGCCGATCGTGATGGTCACCGCCTACGACTATCCCTCGGCGAAGGTCGCCGAGGAGGCCGGCGTCGACCTGGTGCTGGTCGGCGACACGGCGGCGATGGTCGTGCTCGGCTACCCGGGCACCGAGCCGGTCTCGATGGAGGAGATGATCACGCTCGGCAAGGCCGTGCGCCGCGGAACGAAGACCGCGCTGATGGTCGGCGACATGCCGATGGGCAGCTACGAGGCGAGCAACGAGCTCGCGGTTCAGAGCGCCCAGCGTCTGGTCAAGGAGACCGGCTGCCAGGTGGTCAAGCTGGAGGCGGGGGGGACCTCGGTCGAGCGTGCCCGGGCGATCGTCCGCGCCGGCATCCCGGTGATGGGCCACGTCGGCCTGACCCCGCAGACGGCGACCGCGCTGGGCGGCTACAAGACGCAGGGCAAGACCGCGCAGGGCGCGATCCAGCTGCTCGAGGACGCCGAGGCGCTGCAGTCGGTCGGCTGCTTCTCGGTCGTCTTCGAGGCGGTCCCGGCGGCGATCGCCGAGTCGATCGCCGAGCGGCTCGAGATCCCGGCGATCGGGATCGGCGCCGGTCCGGCGACGGCCGGCCAGGTGCTCGTCTACCACGACCTGCTCGGGATCAGCACCGGGCGGGCGCCCAAATTCGTCAAGCGCTACGCCGAGATCCACGCGGCGATGGTCGAGGGCGTCGGCCGCTACGTCGAGGAGGTGCGCTCGCAGCGCTTCCCCGCGGCCGAGCACGTGTACTCGATCGAGCCGGCCGAGCTGGCGGAATTCCATCGCTACCTGGAGCAGAAGGACGGCATCGGCTCGAAGCAGAGCTGGGACTGGGAGCCGCTGCCGTAGCGCTTAACATCGGCGCCGATGAGCCTCACGGCAGAGCAGCGGCGCGCCGAGCTGGTCGAGCTGTACGAGGAGGTGCGAGGATGCACGAGGTGCCCCTTGCACCAAACGCGCACCCAGGCGGTGTTCGGCGCCGGCGACGCGAACGCCGGCGTGATGTTCGTCGGCGAGGCGCCCGGGGCCGAAGAGGACCGCCAGGGGCTGCCGTTCGTCGGCCGCGCCGGCCAGCTGCTGAACGAGCTGCTGGCGGGGATCGGCTTGGCGCGTGAGGACGTCTTCATCGCCAACGTGCTGAAGAGCCGCCCGCCCGGCAACCGCGACCCGCAACCGCTGGAGATCGAGGCCTGCAAGCCCTACCTGTTCGAGCAGGTGCGGCTGATCGAGCCGCGCGTCGTCTGCAGCCTGGGCAACTTCGCGACCAAGCTGCTGAGCGGCAACCCGGCCGGGATCACGCGCGTGCGCGGCACGCCGCAGGTGCACGAGCTGGGCGGCCGCACGGTCTTCCTGCTGCCGCTCTTCCACCCGGCGGCGGGGCTGCGCACGCCGGCCGTCAAGGAGCAGCTGCGGGCCGACTTCGAGCTGCTGCCGCGGCTGCTGGCGGGACCGCCGCCGGCCGGGGCCGCCGAGCAGGAGGAGATCGAGCGGGGGCCGGTCCCCGGCCCGCCGCAGCCGCCCGCCGACCAGCTCGACTTCTTCGGTTGAGCGGCGCGGCGCAGATCGTGGAGAGCCGCTCTGGGGCCGAGACCGAAGCGGTCGGGGCGCGGATCGCGGCCGCGCTCGCGGCCGGCGACGTCGTCGTCGTCAGCGGCGAGCTCGGAGCCGGCAAGACGACGCTGATCCGCGGCGCCTGCCGGGC
Organism: Solirubrobacterales bacterium; assembly: GCA_035698885.1. Taxonomy (GTDB): domain Bacteria; phylum Actinomycetota; class Thermoleophilia; order Solirubrobacterales; family 70-9; genus VRUE01. The sequence continues at coordinate 17,214 of DASSBJ010000027.1, read as the reverse complement.
GCTCGGCGTCGAGGGCCCGGTCACCTCGCCGACCTTCACGATCGGTCAGCGCTACGACGGTCGCCTGCCGGTCTCCCATCTCGACCTCTACCGGCTCGGCGGACTCGAGGACGAGGATCCCGCGCTGCTCGACGACTACCTCGACCCGGCCTCGGTCGGCTTCGTCGAGTGGCCGGCGGTCGCCGCGCCGCAGCTCGCCGGCCGCCGCGTGACCGCGGTCGAGATCGAGCATCTCGACGCCGAGCGGCGGCGAATTGCCTGGCGGGCCGCATCGGCCCGCAAATAGGCGTGTTTCGGAGGGGGAGGCCGCTGTGTAGCATCGGCCCGCGCACGCAACCGAAGGAGGGACTCGCCAGATGAAGGGACTGAAGACGCTGACCGCGATCGCGCTCGGGATCGCGTTGCTGGCCAGCGCCGCCCCCGCGGCCGCGAAGGGCGCCGCGTTCAGGCACTACGTCGCCTGCGGCCTCTCCGAAAAGGCGAAGCCCTCGCACATCTGCCAGAAGCCGCGCAAGAAGGGCGCCTTCTTCCGCTCCAATCGGGGACACCCGTGCACGGACACGAATGGCAATCAGATCCGCTGCGTCTACTACACGGTCTGCGTCAAGTTCCCGACCAAGAAAAACCTCTGCGCCCCCAAACAGCAGGCCGAGAAGGGCACCCTCTACGTCAACAAGATCACCTCGAACATCCCCGGCAAACACAAGGTGACCTGGTTCGTAGGGGGCAAGCGGGTCGGCGTCTTCTACCTCTTCGTCCCCGAGCGCAGCCATAGGCGACACGGCAAGTAGCCGCGAGCGGGCCGTCGTCGGCTTCGACACCGCCACCGGCGACACCGCCGTCGCCGCCGTGCGTGGCGGCGAGGTGCTGCACGAGGCGTTGCTCGGGCTCTCCGAGAAGGGCGGCCCGCAGCACACCACGGCGCTGCTCGGTGAGGTCGAGCGCGCCGCCGCCGCGGCGGGCGGCTGGGACGCCGTCGGCCGGATCGTCGTCGGCGTCGGCCCCGGCTCGTTCACCGGCCTGCGGGTCGGCATCGCGACCGCCAGGGCGCTGGGCCTGAGCCGCGGCCTGCCGCTGAGCGGCGTCGGCACGCTCGACGCGCTGGCGCGAGGGCTGGGCGAGGCGGCGGGCGAGCGGCCACGGGCCGCGGTGCTCGATGCGCGCCGCGGCGAGGTCGCGGCGGCGCTCTACTCCGACGGCGGGGAGCTGATCTGGGGCCCGCGGCTCAGCTCGCCCCTCCAGCTCGGCGAGGAACTCGCGGCGCTGCCCGGGACGCCGCTCTGCGGCGGATCGGGCGCGGTACGATTTCGGCAGCAGCTGACAAGTCGGGCGGTTGAGATTCCAGACGACGTCGACCCCGTTCACCGCGTCGCCGCGCGCCACATCTGCGCTCTGGCGGCCGGGCGGGAGGAGGACGAATCCGGATCGCTCGCCCCGATCTATCTGAGGCCCCCCGATGCGGAACGGTGGCGTGAGCGAGACTCTCTCCAAGCAGCCGAGTGAGCTGAGCGGCGATCCTGCCGTGCGGCGGCTCACCTACAGCGACCTGCCGGCGGTGATCTCGATCGAGCGCCGCTCCTTCCCGGCGCCCTGGTCGCTGGCGATGTTCGTGCTCGAGCTCTCCAAGCCCTCGGGCATCTGCCTCGCGGCGGCCGACGGCGAGCGGCTGCACGGCTATCTGGTCTGCTCGCGCTACGACCGCGTGTGGCACGTGATGAACGTCGCCGTCGCGCCGGAGCGGCGCCGCAGGGGCGTCGCCAGCGAAATGCTCTCGCGGCTGCTCGCCGAGGCCGGGCGGGAGCTGCCGTTCACGCTCGAGGTGCGGGTCTCGAACCGAGACGCGATCGCGATGTACGAGAAGCTCGGCTTCCGCTCGGCGGGGGTGCGGCCGCGCTACTACCAGGACAACGGCGAGGACGCCCTGATCATGTGGTTGGACTGAGCGGGCCCGCGGCGTGATCCTCGCGATCGAGACTTCCTGCGACGACACCTGCGCCGCCGTCGTCGACGGCGCCGACATTCTCTCCAGCGTGATCTCCTCGCAGGACGAGGCGCACGCGAAGTTCGGCGGGATCGTTCCCGAGGTCGCCTCTCGGCACCACCTCGAGCTGACCGTGCCGGTGGTGGAATCGGCGCTGGCGGAGGCGGGGGTCTCGTTGGACGAGATCGATTCCGTCGCGGTCACCGCGGGGCCGGGCCTGATCGGGGCGCTGCTGGTCGGCCTCAGCACGGCCAAGGCGCTCGCCGCGGCGCGGCGGCTGCCGCTGATCCCGGTCGACCACCTGCAGGGGCACGTCGCCGCCAACTTCCTCGCCCCGGAGCCGCTCGAGCCGCCCTTCCTCTGCCTGGTCGCGAGCGGCGGGCACACGCTGCTGGCGGGGGTGCGCGACCACGCCGGCCACGAGGTGCTCGGGCAGACGCTCGACGACGCCGCCGGCGAGGCCTTCGACAAGGTCGCCCGCCTGCTCGGCCTCGGCTTCCCGGGCGGGCCCGCTCTGCAGCGGCTCGCCGAGGACGGCGACCCGGAGGCGTTCGAGCTGCCGGTCGCGATGGCCCGCGACCCCGGCCTCGACTTCAGCTTCAGCGGCCTGAAGACGGCGCTCGTCTATCTCTGCCGCGACCTCGGGCCCGACGGCGTGGCTGAGCGGCGCGCCGACCTCGCCGCCGGCTTCCAGGCGGCGGCGGTCGGCCAGCTGACGGCGAAACTGGCGCGGGCGTTGAAGCGCGGCGAGTGGGAGGCGGTCGCGCTCGGCGGTGGCGTCGCCGCCAACGGGCCGCTGCGCGAGGCGGTCGCGGCGCTCTGCGAGGAACGCGGCCTGCGGCTGAAGCTGGTGCCGCTGCGCCTCTGCACCGACAACGCGGCGATGATCGCCTCCGCCGCCCGCTTCGCGCCATCCCTCTCCTACCCCGAGTACCTTGCTTACGATGCATTCCCACGATCCACGGAGCGGCGGAGCGCCGAGCGAGCAGGCGTCCATATCTGATCCATCGCGCCGCGAGCGAGGCGCGAATGTGGTTCTCGTCCTCTACTCGCGGCCGGGGTGCCATCTCTGCGAGCAGGCGCTGGAGGAGCTCGCCGCCCTGCACGAGGAGGGCTACCGCTTCGAGCTGCACGAGGTCGACATCGAGAGCGACGAGGGACTGCTGCGGCGGATGCTCGAGCGCATCCCGGTACTCGAGCTGAACGGCGAGGTCGTCTCCGAGCTGGTGCTGGACCAAACCTCCGTTCGGTCGCGGCTCGATACTGTGGGGGCCGATGATCGACCCGGCGGTGGAGGATCTTGAGGTGGGGGCAGGCCTGATCGGCGACGGCGAGCGTCTCTCGCTCGGGGTCGCGGCGCGGCTTTCCCGCTACCTGCAGGTGCTCACGCAGGCGCGCAAGATGGGCCGCGAGACGATCTCCTCGCAGGAACTCTCCGAATACACGCACATCAACCCGACGCAGATCCGCCGCGACCTCTCGGGATTCGGGAAATTCGGCAAGCGCGGCGTCGGTTACAACATCGAGTCGCTGGTCGCCGAGATCCGCAAGATCCTGCGCACCTCCGGCCAGCACAACATCGCCCTCTTCGGCGCCGGCAACCTCGGCCAGGCGATCGCCAGCTCCGACATCTTCGCCGACCATGGCTTCGAGGTCGTCGCGATGTTCGACATCGACCCGCACGTGGTCGGCACGCAGGTCGGCGAGCACGAGGTGCTCGACTTCGGCGAGCTCGAGAGGATCGTCGCCGAGCAGGAGATCGTCGTCGGCGTGCTCGCCGTCCCCGCCGCCGCCGCCCAGGCCGTCGCCGACCGGCTGGTCGAGGCCGGGGTGCGGATCATCTTCAACTACTCCGAGCAGCTGCTGCAGGTGCCGCCGGAAGTGACGGTGCACACCTCCAGTCCCGCCGTCGACCTCCTCTACGCGCTCTACTTCTACCTGACCTAGATCGCCCGCCCGCGAAGGAGCCCCCTTTGTCCATGGACCTCGACCTGGCTCGGGAGAGATTCGAGTCTTCGACCGATTTCACGATCGGCCTCGAGGAGGAGTTCGCGATTCTCGACCCGGCGACGCTGGAGCTGGAGCACCGCTTCGAGGAGGTCTATGCCGCGTGCCAGAAGGACGAGGTGCTCGCCGGATCGGCGGCCGGCGAGCTGATCGCCTCGGAGATCGAGATCCGCTCGGGGCGCTCGAGCGACTTCGCCGCCGCGGTCGCGGCACAGAACGAGCGCCGCCGGCGGCTGTTCGAGCTGGTCGACGGCATGGGGCTGGCGCTGGCGGCGATGGGCACCCATCCGTGGGCCGACTACCTCGACCAGCGGATCATCGACACGCCCCACTACAACCGCCTGCGCGCCGAACTCGGCTATGTCGCGCAGCGCAACAACACCTGGAGCCTGCACGTGCACATGGGGGTGCGCGGAGCCGACCGCGCGATCGCGGTCTGCGACCGGCTGCGCGAGCTGCTGCCGCTGCTGCTCGCCGCCTCGGCCAACTCGCCCTTCCTCGACCGCCGCGACACCGGGCTGCACACCGTGCGCACCGAGATCTTCACCCGCGTCTTCCCGCGCTGCGGCATCCCCAGCCCGTTCGTCGACTGGCGCAGCTACGCGGAGTTCGTCGCCCTGCTGCAGCGCACCGGCACCGTGGTCGAGTCGACGCAGCTGTGGTGGAGCGTCCGCCCGCACCATGAGTTCGGCACGGTCGAGGTGCGGATCTGCGACGCGCAGACGCGCGGCGAGGAGTCCTTCGGGCTGGCGGCGACGATCGCCGCCTGCATCGCGCAGGCGACGCTCGACTACGACGACGGCGGCTACGAGGCGGGAGGGGCGCCGCTGCGCGACCGCGAGGTCGAGGAGAACCTCTGGCGGGCGGTCCGCCACGGGATGAGCGGCCGGATGATCGACTTTCGCCGCGGCGAGGAGGTCGAGGCGCGGGCGGCGCTGGAGCGGTTGCTGGAGTGGACGGCGCCGGCGCGGGAGGCGCTCGGCATCGAGCCGCGGCTGCCCGAGCGCAATGGCGCCGAGCGGGCGCGCGAGTCGCTGGACGCGGGGATCGCGATAGAGGACATCTACCGCGACGCGGTGAAGGAGACCCACCGCACGTACACGGCCGCCAAACAGGCCGCTTGAGACCTGAAAACGCGCTATCCGCAGGCCCTTATAGACTCCCGCGCCGCTTAAACCGACGGAGGAATCGAACTTGACCAGCTTCTTGACCGAATACGGAGTCGTCGTCGCGCTCGTCTGCGCCGGCGCCGCAGTTGTCTACGGACTTGTCATCACCCAGCGCCTGCTCGCGCGCTCGCCCGGCAACGACCGGATGCAGGAGATTTCCGGCGCCGTGCAGGAAGGCGCCAGCGCCTACCTGCGCCGCCAGTACACGATCATCGCCGCGGTGGCGGTGCCGGTCGCGATCCTGCTCTGGATCCTGCAGGACTACAAGACGGCGCTCGGCTTCGTGCTCGGCGGCGCCCTCTCCGGCGCGGCCGGCTTCATCGGGATGAACCTCTCGGTTCGGGCCAACGCCCGCGTCGCCGAGGCCGCTCGCGGCGGCGTGCCGCCGGCGCTCGACGTCGCCTTCAAGGGCGGTTCGGTCACCGGCCTGCTCGTCGTCGGCCTGGCGCTGTTCGGCGTCGCCGGCTACTACGGCCTGCTGGTGCTGACCGGCTCCAGCGACAAGGAGGCCGTCGACGCGCTCGTCGGGCTCGGCTTCGGCGGCTCGCTGATCTCCGTCTTCGCCCGGCTCGGCGGCGGCATCTTCACCAAGGCCGCCGACGTCGGCGCCGACCTGGTCGGCAAGGTCGAGGCCGGGATCCCCGAGGACGACCCGCGCAACCCGGCGGTGATCGCCGACAACGTCGGCGACAACGTCGGCGACTGCGCCGGCATGGCCGCCGACCTGTTCGAGACCTACGCGGTCACCTCGGTCGCCGTGATGCTGCTCGGCGTGCTCACCTTCACCGGTTCGGGCGGCGAATTCGCCGCCAACGTGGCGATCTACCCGTTGGTGATCGGCGCCGTCGCGATCATCGCCTCGATCATCGGCGCGCTTTCCGTGCGGACCAAATCCGACAGAGTCGAGGGCGCCCTGTACACCGGCATGGTCGTCTCCGGCGTGCTCTCGATCGCCGCCTTCTACCCGATCACCAAGTGGCTGATGGACGATTCGGTGCGGCTCGGCCTCAGCACCGCCTCGCAGGCGATCACCAGCACCGATCTGTGGCTCTGCGCGGTGATCGGCGTCGCCGTCACGGCGCTGCTCTTCGTGATCACCGACTACTACACCTCGACCCGCTTCCGCCCGGTGAAGACGATCGCCGACGCCTCGGAGACGGGTCACGCGACGAACATCATCCAGGGCCTCGCCCAGGGCTTCCAGGCGACCGCCGCGCCGGCGCTGGTGATCGCGCTGGCGATCCTCGCGGCGAACGAGCTCGCCGGCATCTACGGCATCGGCATCGCCGTGATGGCGCAGCTCTCGCTCTGCGGCCTGATCGTCGCCCTCGACGCCTTCGGGCCGATCACCGACAACGCCGGCGGCATCGCCGAGATGGCGGAGCTGCCGGAGGAGGTGCGCAACGTCACCGACCCGCTCGACGCGGTCGGCAACACGACCAAGGCGGTGACCAAGGGCTACGCGATCGGCTCCGCCGCTCTCGCCGCCCTGGTCCTGTTCGCGGCCTTCAAGAGCGAACTCGCCGGCGAGGCGCCTGCCGGCTTCGACCTCAACGGCCTGTTCAACCTCTCGTCGCCCGACGTGCTGATCGGCCTGATCGTCGGCGGGATGATGGTCTATCTGTTTGCGGCCTTCGCGATCGAGGCGGTCGGCCGCGCCGGCGGCCAGGTGGTCGAACAGGTGCGCGAGCAGTTCCGCCAGCACCCGGGAATCATGGAGGGGACCGAAAAACCCGACTACGGCAAGACGGTCAGCATCGTCACCCTGGCGGCGCAGAAGGAGATGATCCTGCCGGCGCTGATCCCGATCGCGGTTCCGGTGGTCGTCGGTCTGCTCAGCGTCGACGCGCTCGGCGGCCTCTTGATCGGCGTGATCGTCGTCGGCCTCTTCGCCGCGATCTCGATGACGGCCGGCGGCGGCGCCTGGGACAACGCGAAGAAGCTGATCGAGGACGGGGCTCACGGCGGCAAGGGCTCCGAGGCCCACGCCGCCTCGGTCACCGGCGACACCGTCGGCGACCCCTACAAGGACACGGCCGGCCCGGCGATCAACCCGATGATCAAGGTCGCCAACATCGTCGCGATCCTGATCATCCCGATCGTCCATTTCTAGCCGGCGGGGAGGCCCCTCGTCAGTCTGTGGCACCGCCGTGACGGCTGCAAAGCAGCGTCCGGCGGTGTCCTCACCCGCCTGAATAGCGCTCCTTGGCGGGGTCCAGGGACAGCCCGGTGAAGATCACGTCTATCGGGCCTCGGCCCCCGGATACACCTGGGGCGCAACCAAGCAGGCCGGGGAGCCCGACCATGGCGGCGATCGGGGTGGCGCCTCGGTCTGGTACACGTGGACTCCGCCGATGTGGGGAACGGCTCGCATCACGGCGTGCTGCGGCTGGGCGCCTCTGCTCGGCATCAATTCGGGCGGCGCAGTGGACGCGCTCACACCGGTGCCCGTAGGTCCAGGCGCGCCTGTGAACGCGACGTTTGCCGTTGAAGCCGGCGTCACCTATCGCATCGCCGTCGACGGGGCGTTCGATTTTGGCGCCGGCGAAGCTGCGACTCAAGCAAAAAGTCCCGCTGTGTCGCGTTTTAGGTCATGCAGGCCCAAAACGCGACACAGGCTCGCTGACGGGGAAGAGCAGGGTGCGCATCGCCTCGGCGGTCTGGCGGGGTTCGTGTTTCACCTGCCTAAATGAGAGACGGAGCACCTCGTAGCCCAGCGACTTGAGACGCAGGTCACGTTGGCGGTCATCCTCGAATGCCGCCTTACCCCGGTGATAGCGGTAGCCATCGGTTTCCACGACCAGGTTTCGGTCTCGCCAGAGGAAATCGACTAGGAAGGAGTCCACGCGGACATTGACCTCGGGTGTCGGAAGGGCGTGCCTCTTGCAGAGGCGCAAGAAATCGCCCTCCAACTCGCTGCGAGTCCGATCCGGGCCATTGGACCCGTCTATTTGAAGGCCGAGCACCGACGCCTGCCGGATCGCCCGCCGCAGTTCCCGCGGTGAGATTGTCGCCGAGCACCCCTTGGTCTTGGTGGCGAGGCGCAGGTCGGCGATAGTCCGTGCGGGGTCGGTCACAGGGATGCCGCGCTGGTCAGTCACGGCCTCGGCGGTCAGCGTGCGAGAGCGATGCACATGGACACCCTCCCGGCGTCGTTTCCCGCCAGTGCCCGGTGCAGAGACTTGGATGCGTTTGCCAGCTGTGGGTAGGAGTCCCCAGAGTTCCGCCGCGCTGCGATGGCTGAGCGCAGCCCCCCAAAGGTCGAGCGACTTCTGCGGTGGTACGCCCTCGTCGTCGCCCCGACCATTGCCGCAGGCGAGGATCGCCGCCATCCAGCGACCCTCGACGGCGAGGCCCGGATGCCCAATCGCGTAGACGCCCCGATGTACTCGGTGGAACCGCCCCGATCGCGCCCGTCCCCGAAGCGAATCCCAGGTCAACCCGGCCCGCAGCAACTGCGCAGCCGAAGCTACGCCGTATTGGCGCGCCGCCAAGCGCGCGATCGCCCAGTCCGCTGTGTCGCCTTTTGCGTCTATGGGACACATAAGGCGACACAGCGGCGGAATCTCCCCCTGGATATTTGTCTAGGGTGCTGGCGTGCCTGACGACGCGATCACTGTCGCCGACTTCGAGCGGGTCGCGGCGGAGAAGCTCGATGGCGGGGTCGCCGGGTACTTCTTCGGCGGAGCCGGAGATGAGCTGACGCTGCGGGAGAACGTGGCGGCCTGGCGGGGATGGCGATTGCGGCCGCGGGTGCTGGCCGGGCTGGACGAGTGGCGGACCGCGGTGGAGCTGCTCGGCGACGAGGTCTCGATGCCGGTGCTGATCGCGCCGGTCGCCTATCAGGGGCTGGTCGACCCGGAGGGGGAGGCGGCGATGGCGCGGGCGGCCGCGGCGGTGGGGACGGCGATGTGCGTCTCGACCCTGGCGACGCTGCGACCGCGGCAGGTGGCCGAGGCTGCCCCCGGGGGCAGCCGCTGGTTCCAGCTCTACTGCTTCCGCGACGAGGCGGTTACGCGGGCGATGGTCGAGGAGGCCTGCGACTGCGGCTACGAGGCGATCGTCGTGACCGTGGACGCGCCGCGCGGCGGCAACCGCGAGCGCGACCGGCGCAGCGGCTTCGCGATCCCCGAGAAGCTCGGCGTGCCGAGCGTCGAAGAGGCGCTTGGCTCCTCGCGCGCGGTGACGATCGAGGAGACCTTCGCGCTGATGCAGCCGGCGCTGACCTGGGACTACCTGGAGGAGCTGGCCGCCGAGTGTCCCGTGCCTGTCCTGGTCAAGGGCGTGTTGAGCGGCGAGGACGGCGCGCGGGCGATCGAGCGCGGCGCCGCCGGCGTCGTCGTCTCCAACCACGGCGGGCGGCAGCTCGACCGCTGTCTGGCGAGCGCCGAGGCGCTGCCCGACGTCGTCGACGCGGTTGAAGGGCGCGGCGCCGTGCTGGTCGACGGCGGCATCCGCCGCGGGGTCGACGTGGCGATCGCGCTGGCGCTCGGCGCCGACGCGGTGATGGTCGGCCGGCCCGCCCTGTGGGGCCTCGCCGCCGGCGGCGAGGCCGGTGCCCGCCAGGTGCTCGAGCTGCTGCGCTCCGAGCTCGAGCTGACGCTGGCGCTCTGCGGCTGCGCCTCGCCCGGCGAGCTCGACCGCTCGCACCTGCGACGGGCACCGGCCGCCTCCGTATATTCGGTCTGAGTGACCCGTTCCAGCGACTGAACCATGGCCCAGCGGATCCCCAGAGACGAATCGCTGAGCCGCGTGCACGGCGTCGGCGCGCTGTTCTCGGCCGCCTACGGCAATGTCGGCTCGTCGATCTACTACGCGCTCGGCGTCACCGCGGCCTTCGCCCTCGGCCTCACCCCGGTCGCCTTCGCGATCACCGGCGTGATCTTCATGTTCACCGCCGCGACCTACGCCGAGGCGACGGTGATGTACCCGGAGGCGGGCGGCTCGTCGAGCTTCGCCCGCCACGCCTTCAACGAGCTGGTCAGCTTCGTCGCCGCCTGGGGGCAGATGCTCAACTACGTGATCACGGTCGCGATCTCGGCCTACTTCGTGCCCCACTACCTGGCCGTCTTCTGGCAGCCGCTGCACCACGGCCCCGGCGACATCATCGCCGGCGCGGCGCTGATCGCCGGCCTGGCGCTGCTCAACATCCGCGGCACCGAGGAGTCGGCGAAGCTCAACCTGGTGCTCGCGATCGCCGACCTCGGCACGCAGGTCGTCCTCGTCTGCATCGGCATCGTCCTCGTGCTCAGCCCGCAGCTGCTGATCGACAACATCCACCTCGGCGTCGCCCCGAGCTGGAGCGACTTCGCGCTCGGCATCGCGGTCGGGATGATCGCCTACACCGGGATCGAGACGATCTCCAACATGGCCGAGGAGGCCAAGGACGCGGCCCGGACCATCCCCCGCAGCGTCGGCTTCACGGTCGCCGCGGTGCTCGGCCTCTACCTGCTGATCCCGGTCGTAGCCCTCTCGGCGATGCCGGTCACCGCCGACGCCGCCGGCCACTACACGACCGAACTGGGCAAGGAGTTCGCCAACGACCCGATCCTCGGCATCGTCGAGAACCTCGGGCTCGGCGGCGGGCTGACCGAAGCGCTGCGCTTCTACGTCGGCATCCTCGCCGCGGTGATCCTCTTGATCGCGACCAATGCGGGGCTGATCGGCGTCTCCCGCCTCACCTACTCGATGGGCCAGCACCGCCAGCTGCCGGAGGGCCTGCGCCAGGTCCACCCGCGCTACCGCACCCCCTACATCTCGATTCTCGTCTTCGCCGCGGTGGCGATGCTGACCCTCCTGCCGGGCAAGACCGAATTCCTCGCGACGATGTACTCGTTCGGCGCGATGCTCTCGTTCACGATCGCCCACGTCTCGGTGATCTGGCTGCGCCGCCATCAGGGGGACCGCGAGCGTCCCTGGAAACCGCCGCTCAACTTCCGCGCCTTCGGCTTCGAGCTGCCGCTGACCGCGGTGCTCGGCGGGCTCGGCACGTTCTCGGCCTGGATCGTGGTGATGGCGCTCAACCCGAGCACGCTCATCGTCGGCAGCGGCTGGATGGTGCTGGGCGTCGTCGTCTACGTGCTCTATCGCCGCAACCAGCGGCTGCCGTTGACGGAGACGGTCAAGGTGCTGCTGCCGGAGCCGCTCGGGGTCGAGGAGATCGAGTACCGCAGCGTGCTCGTCGGCTTCGCGGACGGCGAGCCGTTCTCGGAGGAGATGGTCGCGACCGCGGTCAAACTCGCCTCCAAGCGGCGCCGCGGCGTCCACATCCACTCGATGCTGACCGTGCCGACCAACCTGCCGCTCGACGCCGAGATGCGCGAGGCAGAAGCGGAGGCGCAGAGCAAGATCGAGCAGGCGAAGCTGATCGGCGGCCAGCGCGTGACCGGCCACGTCGACCGGGTGCGCCCCGGCCAGGCCGGCTACTCGATCGCGGGCGAGGCGAAGCTGATCAACGCCGCCGCCGTGGTCGTCGGGCTGCGCTTCCGCAACGGCACGCCGCTGTACGACAAGACCCTGCAGACGGTGCTCGGCGAGCGTCCCTGCCGGGTGATCGTCGTCTCCGAGAAGGGCGCCCGCGACGGCGCCGAAGCGGCCCCGGTCCCCGCCTAGAATCGCCTGCGTGTACGCGCGTTCAACCCAAATCCTCTCGTTCGTCTTCCTTGCCCTGGGCCTGCTGGTCCTCATAAGCACCTTTTCCCACGGCGGCGGCGCGTTCTCGCTGGGAACCTTCCTCGGCCTGGCCTTCATCGCGGTCGGCGTGGCACGGCTGTACCTCAGCCGCTCCTTCCGCGGGTGGCGCGGGGGGAGGGGGGGTTCGGACGGGTGAGTCCGCGAACCCCCCCTCCCCCCGCGACAGGACCCGCGGTCGACGGTTCCCAGAAATCGCGCCTGGAGCCGCTGCTGCAGCGCGGCGTCGGCGTCCCCGGCCTGTTCGTCGCCGTCTACTCCGCCGTCGGCTTCTCGATCTACTTCGCGCTCGGCGTCGTCGCCGACCGCGGCCTCGGGCTGACGCCGCTGATCTTCCTCGCCGCCGGGCTGATGTTCGTGCTGACGACGCTCAGCTACGTCGAGGGCGGGGCGATGATCCGCGAGCGCGGCGGCTCCTCGAGCTTCGCCCGCCATGCGTTCAACGAGCTGATCGCCTTCATCGCCGGCTGGGCGATCCTGATCGACTACCTGATCGTCGCCGCGCTGGCCGCGATCTCGGTCCCGCACTACCTCAAACCGATCTCCTCCGACCTCTCGACCAGCGACTGGCAGATCCCCGTCGCCGCCGGGGTGATCGTCGCGGCCTGCGCGCTCAACGTGCTCAACGTCACCGGCCGCGCCCGCGAGCGCTCGCTCAGCGCCCTCGCCCTGGCCGACATCGCCCTCCAGGTGGCGGTGATCGCCGTCGGCGCGCTCGCCGTGCTGCACCCCGAGCGCCTCACCGACCAGGTCCATCTCTTCGCCAGTCCCACGGTGAAGGACGTGATCTACGCCTCGGTGATCGCGATGCTCGCCTACGCCGGCATCGAGGCCGCCGCCGACCTGGCGCCGGACATCGAGGTGCGCCCGCGCGACCTGAAGCGGATCGTCTCGCTGGGCGCGATCGCGGTGCCGCTCGTCTACGCGGGGATGGCGGCGATCGCGCTGATGGCGGTGCCGGTGGTCGCCGGGCCGGACGGGCCGCAGACGGCGCTGGGCGACGAATTCGTGCGCGCCCCGGTGCTCGGGGTCGTCTCCGCCTACCACCCGGCGTGGGTCTCCGACGCGATGCGCTGGGTTGTCGCGCTGGTCGCCGCGCCGGTGCTCTTCTGGGCGACGACGACGGCGATGCTCGGGGTCTCGCGCCACATCTACACGATGGCGATCAACCGCCAGATCCCCAGCTGGCTGGGCAAGCTGAACGGCCGCTACGCGACCCCGCACGTCGCGATCGTGCTCTCCGGCCTGATCGCGATCGGCCTCGTCATCCCCACCGACGTCAAGCTGCTCGCCAGCTTCTACGCCTTCGGCGCGATGCTGGCGATCACGATCGCCCACTTCTCGATCCTGCGCCTGCGCGTCACCCAGCCGGACGCCTGGCGGCCGTTCCGCGTCCCCTGGAGCGTCTCCTGGCACGGCGCCCAGCTGCCGATCCCGACGATCTTCGCCGCCCTGCTCAGCTGCCTCGCCTTCATCAGCGTGCTCGTCCTGCACGACACCGCGCGGCTCGTCGGCGGCGCCTGGATGGCCTTCGGGCTGCTCTTCTACGTCGTCTACCGAAAGGTCTTCGAGGGCACCACGCTGACCCGCCGGGTCTCGGTCACCGAGCGGGCGCTGACCAAGCAGGTGCCGGAGATCTCCTACCGCAGCCTGCTGGTGCCGGTCTTCGGCTCCGGGCTGGACGACGACATCGTCGCCACCGCGGGGCGGCTCGCCGCGGCCGAGAGCGAGGATGGAGCGGGGGAGGACGAGCAGTCGCGGCTGGCGCTCGTCTATGTGGTCGAGGTGCCGCTGGCGGTGCCCATCGACGCCGAGCTGCCGGCGCACCTGCAGGAAGAAGCGGCGCGGGCGCTGGAGCGGGCGCGCGAAGTGGCGGAGGAGTACGCGGACGTCGCGGTCAGCACCGAGACGATCCGGGCGCGCAAGGTCGGCGCCGGAATCGTCGAGGCCGCGCGCCGCGGCGAAGCCGAGGCGATCGTGATCGGCGGCGAGCCGCCGAGCCGGATCCGCGGCGGCGCGACGCTGGGGGGCATCGGCGCCGCCAAGCCGGCCGAGATCGGCGCGGCGACGGAGTACGTGCTGAAGAAGGCTCCATGCCAGGTCCTGCTGACGGCGCCGCCCGAGGACGCGCTCGCTATCTAGTATCCGGATCGTGTTCATCCTGATCGTCGGTTGCGGAAGGGTCGGCTCGTCGGTCGCGCGGACGATGCTGGCCGAGGGCCACGAGGTCTCCTGCCTCGACGAGGACCCCGAGGCGCACACGCGGCTCGAGGTCGGGCTCGACAAGGGCTGGGAGGATCTGGGCGGGCGCTTCACCGTGGGCACCGGGCTGGAGACCGACGCCCTGCTCGCCGCGGGGATCGAGAGCGCCGACGCCTTCATCGCGGCGACCAACGGCGACAACACGAACATCGTCATCGCCCAGATCGCCCAGAAGCGCTACGAGGTGCCGACGGTGATCGCGCGGATCCTCGACCCGCTGCGGGCCGAGTGGTACCGCCAGCAGGGCATGCACACGATCTGCCCGACCCGGGTCGCGATCGACATGCTGGAGAGCGCGGTGCGCGAGGGCGCCGCCCGCGAGGCGGCGTAGGCGCGATGTACGTCATCGTCGTCGGCGCGGGGAAGGTGGGCTGGAACCTGGCCCGCGAGCTGCTGGAAAAGAACCACGAGGTGACGGTGATCGAGAGCAACCGCCGGCGCTACCTGACGGTCGAGCAGGAGCTCGAGCACAACGTCACCTACGGCGACGCCTCCGAGCTCTGGGTGCTGGAGCGCGCCGGGATCGAACGGGCCGACCTGGTGATCGCGGTGACCGGCGACGACGAGGACAACATGCTGATCTGCCAGGTGGCGCGCGAGAAGTACGAAGTCGAGCAGATCATCGCCCGGGTCAACAACCCGCGCAACAAGCCCCACTTCGACCTGCTCGGCGTCAAGCCGTCGGTCTCGGCCACCGACCTGATCCTGCGCCTGCTCGAGCACGAGGTGCCCGAGTACGGGCTGGTCCACCTGCTCGACCTGCAGGAGGAGCAGCTGGAGATCATCGAGATGTTGCTCGGCAAGGACTCCGGGGTAACGGGAAGGCGTGTCGGCGACCTCTCGATGCCCGAAGGCAGCCTTTTGATCTCCGTCCTGCGCGAAGGCAAGGGCTTCGTGCCCAACGCCGACACGGTGCTGGAGGAAGGCGACGAGGTGCTCGCCGTGCTCGACCCCGGCCGCGAGGACGACCTCAAGGCGCTGTTCGGGCCGGCGGTCGGCGGCAACGGGACCGGCTGAGCGCCGTGGCCGGCCGCGAGGTCGACTTCCTGCTTGTCGGCGGCGGCATGGCATCCGCCCACTGCGCGGCGGAGCTGCGCAAGCGCGGCGCCGAAGGCTCGATCCTGCTCGCCGGGCGCGAGCCCGAGCCGCCCTACGAACGGCCGCCGCTCTCCAAGGAGTACCTGCGCGGCGAAGCCGAGCGCGCCGACGCCTACGTCAACCCGCCCGATTGGTACGAGGAGAACGGCGTCGAGCTGCTGACCGCGACCAACGTGATGGCGCTCGACCCGGCGGCCCGCACGGCGAAGCTGCAGGGCGGGGAGGAGGTGTCCTTCGGCAGGGCGCTGCTCGCCACCGGGGCGATGGTCAACATCCTGCGGGTCGAGGGGGCCGAGAACGAGGGCATCCACTACCTGCGCGCCTTCGGCAACTCCGAGGCGATCCGCGCCGACGCGGAGGCGGCGGAGCACGTCGTCCTCGTCGGCGGCAGTTACATCGCCAGCGAGGTCGCCGCCTCGCTGACCGCGAAAGGCGTCAGATGCACGATGGCGATGATCGAGGACGTGGCGCTCTCGCGGACCTTCGGCGACGACGCCGGCCGCTGGTTCCAGGAGCGGCTCGAAGAGCACGGGGTCGAGGTGCTCGGCGGCGAGCAGCTCGAGGCCTTCGAGGGCGACGGCAGGGTGAAGGCGGTGGTGACGAAGAGCGGCCGCTCGATCGAGTGCGACGCGGTCATCGTCGGCGCCGGCGTGCGTCCCGACGCGATGCTCGCCCAGCGGGCGGGGCTCGAGGTCGAGGACGGGATCGTCTGCGACGCGAAGCTCGCGACCTCGGCAGAGGGCGTCTACGCGGCCGGCGACTGCTGCTCCTATGACAGCGTCGTGCACGGCCGGCGGATCCGGGTCGAGCACTGGGACGTGGCGATGCAGCAGGGCATGCACGCCGCAGGCAACATGCTCGGCGAGGACCGCGACTACGACGTCGTCCCCTATTTCTTCAGCGACCTCGCCGACTGGGCGAGCCTCGAGTACGTCGGCCCGGCCCAGGAATGGGACGAGGAGATCTGGCGCGGCGAGCGCGACGCCGGCGAGTTCTCGGTCTGGTACCTGAAGGACGGCCGGGTGGCCGGCGCGCTCAGCGTCGGCCGCTCCGAAGACCTCGCCGAAGCCCGCCGCCTGCTCGCCGACCGCGTCGACGTCTCCACCGCCCGGGAGACGATCGCCGACACGAATAGCGACCTCTCGTCGCTCGGGTAATACCGCTACGGGGATTTGAACCCCGGTTTCCGGACTGAGAACGAGGGTTGCCGGAACAGGACATCGGATACCGCTGGCAGGTCTATGTTTCCTTGTTCGAATCACCCAACCCGACGTCATTCATCACGCTGGTCGCTTGAGCCGATCTCGACGTGGGCGTTGTGGGCATCGAAGTCCCAGCAGGAGGTCGAGCCGACCACTGATTCGTCCACAGCTCCGAGGTGGACTGCCACCTTCAAGTGGCTGGAGCTGACCTTGATCGTCGCTGTGAAAGCGCCGGCCGCTACTGCGTGACGAGGGCGACGGTGAATCCGTCATAGCCCTTGCCGCCGACCGTCTGGATCGTCGTCGCGACGACTCGCACCTCTGCGGCGACCATCTCGTGCAGACGACGCTGGGCCTGCACCTTCAGATCCTCGCTTTCGGAGTCCGCGAGGGAGCCGTCGCGAACGACGTTGTCGGCAACGATCAAGCCGCCGGGACGGGAATGCTCCAGCGCCCAGGCGAAGTACGCCGGGCTGTTCTCCTTGTCGGCGTCGATGAAGGTGAAGTCGAACGGACCGGCGCCCTCGGAGTGCAGCTCAGGCAGTACGTTGAGCGCCGGCCCGACGCGAAGATCGACCACGCCTTCCAGACCAGCCCGAGCGATGTTCTCGCGAGCGACTTCCGCGAAGACGGGATCGGCCTCCAGGGTCACCAAACGGCCGCCCTCGGGCAGCGAGCGCCCCAGCCAGATCGTGCTGTAGGCGCCGAGCGTCCCGAACTCGAGGATCGTCTTCGCCCCGATCGACCTGGCCAGCAGGTAGAGCAGCTTTCCCTGCGGCGGCGAGACCTGGATCGCTGGCAGGCC
>DASSBJ010000026.1:0-3107 GCA_035698885.1 Solirubrobacterales bacterium | reverse complement strand
GCGACGTCCGCCCCTTCGCGCAGCAGCGCCCAGACGACGGCGCGGGCGGCGCCGCCGGCGCCCAGCACCAACGCGCGCCTGCCGGCCGGCGACGACGGCAGCGCGTCGAGCAGCCCCTGCGCGTCGGTGTTGTCGGCGCGGATCTCGCCCGCGGCGAAGCTCAGCGTGTTGGCGGCGCCGATCTCGCGCGCCGTCTCCGAGAGGGTGTCGGCGAGCGACAGCGCCGCGCCCTTGTGCGGCACCGTCACGTTGGCGCCGACGAACCCCTCCTCCTCCATCGCCCTCACCCGCGGCTCGAGCTCGTCGGGCGCCAGGTCGATCGCCTCGTAGCTCCACTCCTCCGCCAGGCCGAGCTCGGCGAGCGCCGCGTTTTGCATCGCCGGCGAGCGCGAGTGGGAGACCGGGTGGCCGAGGACGGCGAGCCGCTTCATTCTTCGCAGCTGTCGGGCGAGTTGCCGCCGGCGGCCGCGCGGGCTTCGTTGTAGCGGGCTACGTCGGCTTCGAATTCGGCCGCCGTCGTGGAGAAGGAGAGCTTGCCGCAGGCGCCGGGCTCGGTCACGTAGTAGAGGTATCCGACCCGGGCGGGATGGGCGGCGGCTTCGATCGAGGCGAGCCCGGGGCTGTCGATCGGCCCCGGCGGCAGGCCGGGGTTGACCCGCGTGTTGTAGGGGGAGTCGACCGCCAGCTCGGATTCGGTCAGCGGCCGCTCGTAGTTGCCGGTGGCGAAGCGGACGGTCGCGTCGATGCCGAGCGGGATGCCTTCGTGCAGGCGGTTGTAGATCACCGCGGCGACCAGCCTTCGCTGGGCCGCCAGCCCGGCCTCGCGCTCGATCATCGAGGCGATCGTGACCACGTCGCGCGTCGTCAGGTTCTTCGAGCGCGCGTAGGCCATGCTCACCCCGGCGATCCGCTGCTTGAAGTCTTCGAGCTGGCGCTTGACCAGATCGGACGCGGGGGCGCCCTTCTCCAGTTCGAAGGTGTCGGGGAAGAGGAACCCCTCGTGCCCCCTGCTCGCCTTCATGTAGCTGCCCTTCAGCCCGGCTTCGCGCGCGAGCTCGGCGGTCTGCTGGCGGTTGTAGCCCTCGGGGATCGTCAGCGTGATCGTCCGCGGCCGGGGTTCCGGCGGCGGCGGGGCCGGGTTGTGGAAGTGGCGGTAGGCAAGCGCCGCGGCGGCGAGGCCGGCCAGGACGGCGAGCGCCAGCCCGCCGAGCAGCAGCCGGCGGCGCCGGCGCAGCACGCGCTGGGAGGCCCTGCGTCGCTGTCGCAGGGCCGTGTCGTCCTCACTCATCCTCGTCCGTGCCTCCGATCGCCGCCTGGCCGGCGAGGTAGGCCTGCAGCAGGTGCGCGGCGGCCAGCGAGTCGGACGGGGCCGCCGCGCCGGCGCGCTTGCTGGCATCGGCCATGCGCGTGGTCAGCCGCTCGTCGTAGGTCTCGACCGGGATCTCCAGCAGCGCTTCCAGTTCGCCGCAGAAGCTGCGCGCCAGACCGGCCTGGGAGCCTTCCTCGCCGCTCAGGTGCAGGGGCAGGCCGACGACCACGCGCTCGACCTCGCGCTCGGCGACCAGGTCGGCGACGGCGCTCGCCTCGGGCGGTTCGATCGTCGGCAGCGGGGTCGCCAGGGTGCCGCTGGGATCGGAGATCGCACAGCCGATCCGCGCGGTGCCGTGGTCGAGCGCCAGCACGCGCACTACGCCACCCCGGCTTCGATCGCCCGCCGCGCCGTCGCCAGCGCCTCGTCGAGCTTCGAAGCGTCCTTCCCCCCGGCCTGTGCCATCTCGTCCCGTCCGCCGCCGCCTCCGCCGACGACGCTCGCCGCCGCGCGCACCACGCTCGCCGCCGAGACGCCGCCGCCGACGGCGCCCTTGGAGACGAGCACGACCAGGCCGACCCTGTCGCCGCTGGCGCCGCCGAGCGCGATCGCCGACTCGCCGCCGAGCTTCGACTGCACCCGGTTGGCCAGCTCGAGCAGCTGCTTCTGGTCGGCGGTCGGCGCCCGCGCCGCGACCACCGCGATCCCGCCGACCTGCTCGGACGCCGCGACCAGGCGCTCGGCCTGCTCGCCCAGCATCTGCTTCGCCGCCTGCTTCTCGCCCTCGCCCGCCTCGCGCAGCCGCTCGGCGGCGCGGCGGGCGCCGGTCAGCGGGTCCCGCGGCGAGCCGAGCAGCTCGCCGACCTCGCGCAGGCGCCGCTCCTCCTCGCGGAACCAGTCGATCGCCGCCGGACCGGTCAGCGCCTCGATCCGCCGCACGTTGGCCGCCGAGGAGCCCTCGGAGGAGATCTTGAAGATGCCGACCTCGGCGGTGTTGGCGACGTGCGTGCCGCCGCAGAGCTCGCGCGAGACCGCGTCGACCTCGACCACACGAACCCACTCGCCGTATTTCTCGCCGAACAGGGCCATCGCGCCGAGCGCCTCGGCCTCGTCGCGCTGCATCTCGAGCCAGCGAACCGGCCGGCTCGCCTTGATCCACTCGTTGACCCGGTCCTCGATCGCGCTCAGCTCCTCGGCCGCGAGCGCCTGGCCGTGGGTGAAGTCGAAGCGCAGCTTGTCGGGGCGCACCGCCGATCCCGCCTGGCGCACGTGCTCGCCGAGCCGCTCGCGCAGCGCCGCGTGCAGGAGGTGGGTCGCCGTGTGGTTGCGCATCGTCGCGTGGCGGGTCTCGTGGTCGACCAGGGCCTCCACCGCGACGCCGGCCTCCACGCCGCCGGCCGCCTCGACCTCGAGCGCCTGGTCGTCCCCCACACGGTAGACGTCGAGCACGCGCGCCTCAACACCGTTCCAGCGCAGCACGCCCGAGTCGGCGACCTGGCCGCCGCCCTCGGCGTAGAAGGGGCTCTCCTCGAGCTTGACCAGCGCCCGCCCGTCGTCGGCCGCGACCGCCGCCAAGCCGGTCGTCGCGCGCAGCGTCTCGTAGCCGACGAAGCGGGTCGGCGGCGCCTCGGCGGCGAAGGCGAGCACCTTCTCGTGGCGGTCCTCGGAGCCGTGCGCGGTGGCGGCGCCGACGCGGGCACGCTGGCGCTGCTCCTCCATCAGCTCCTCGAAGCCGCCGTCGTCGACCGAGAGGCCCCGCTCGGCGAGCAGCTCCTTGGTCAGGTCGTAGGGGAAGCCG
>DASSBJ010000025.1:0-4299 GCA_035698885.1 Solirubrobacterales bacterium | reverse complement strand
CGTGGCTTCCCCCGAGGCGAAGAACCTGGAGGCGATCTCCAAGGCGATCGACCAGCACAACCGCAACTGCCCGTTTCCGGCGGCGGAGGTGCGGATGAACCCGTTCGAGGTCGAACGTCTCGGCTGGGAGGAGATCCGCGGGCTGCCGGTCATTCCCGACTCGGCGATCGGCACCGGCCGCTTCCGCATCGTCTGCTCGCGCGAGCTCGACGACGCCGGCCTCGAGGAGACGGAGGCGATCGGGCGAGAGCTCGAGACGGTCGCCCCGGCGAACAACTGATCCGCTTGCCGAAGCGGCTCAGACGTTCCAGAAATCGAAGCCGACTTCGCTGAGAAGGCGCTGGGCTTCGCTGTTGAGCTGGGTCAGTTCGCCGGTCCAGATGAGGACGCCCATCGCTATGAGGATCAGCCCGCCGGTGGCGACTATCGCCTGGTAGTGGCGCTTGACGGCGGCGAAGGCAGTGGTCATGCGGGAGAAGGCGACCGCGGTGAGCAGGAAGGGGATCGCCAGGCCGGCGGAGTAGACCGCGAGCAGGAAGGCGCCGCGGCCGGCGGAGCCGGAGAGCGAGGCGGCGGAGAGGATCGCGCCGAGGGTGGGGCCGATGCACGGGGTCCAGGCGATCGCGAAGGCGGCGCCGGCGACGATCGGGCCGCCCTTGCCCGCCCGCTCGAGCAGCGCGTCGACGTGCCACTCGCGGTTCAGCCGGGTGACGAAGAGCGAGGCGACGAAGAGCACGCCCATCGTGACGATCAGCGCCGCGGAGACCTTGGTCAGCAGCTGCCTGTGGTCCTGCAGCGCGGAGCCGAGCCCGGTCGCGGTCAGGCCGAGGGCGATGAAGATCGCCGAGAAGCTGGCGACGAAGAGCAGGCTGGGGCCGAGGACGCGGCGCCAGCCGGCGCCGTCGAGCTCGGCGGCGGAGACGCCGCTGACCGCCGAGAGATAGCCGGGAACGAGCGGCAGCACGCAGGGCGAGAGGAAGGAGACGACCCCCGCGGCGAGGGCGGCGAAGACGCCGATCCCCGCGGTCGGATCGCTGCTCAGGTCGGCAATGATCACGACGCTCCAGGATACTCGTGGTGCGGCGGGGCCCCAGGCGCGGTAGATTTCTTGGCCAGCCAGCCAATCGCCGCGCGGAGGCGGCGCGACCACAGGAGCAGACACTTTGAGCAACCGCACGTACGTGATCGGGGTCGGCATGACCAAGTTCGAGAAGCCCGGCACCAAGCAGGGCGACTACCCCGACTGGGCCAAGGAGGCGGGGGAGAAGGCGCTCGCCGACGCCGGCATCCCGTACGAGGACGTCGAGCAGGCCTACGCCGGCTACTGCTACGGCGACTCGACCTACGGCCAGCGGGCGCTGTACCAGCTCGGCCTGACCGGAATCCCGGTGGTCAACGTCAACAACAACTGCTCGACCGGCTCCTCGGCGCTGTTCCTCGCCCGCCAGGCGGTCAAGGGCGGCCTGGTCGAGTGCGCGATGGCGATCGGCTTCGAGAAGATGGAGCCGGGCTCGCTCGGCGTCAAGTACACCGACCGCACCAACGCGCTCGACAAGCACGCGATGCGGATGTTCGAGATCCGCGATCCCGAGTCCTCGCCGCCGGCGCCGCAGATGTTCGGCAACGCCGGTCGCGACCATATGGAGAAGTACGGCTCCAACCCCGACCACTACGCCTGGATCGGCTGGAAGAACCACAAGCACTCGGTCAACAACCCCTACGCCCAGTTCCAGGACGAGTACACGATCGAGGACATCAAGGCGGCGAAGATGATCCACGAGCCGCTGACCAAGCTGCAGTGCTCGCCGACCTCCGACGGCTCGGCCTGCGCGATCGTCGCCTCCGAGCGCTACGTCGAAGAGCACGGTCTCGGCGACCAGGCGATCGAGATCGCCGGCCAGTCGATGATCACCGACCTCTCGTCGACCTTCGCGGAGGACACCGACTGCATGAAGATCGTCGGCTCCGACATGTCGAAGGCCGCGGCCGAGAAGGCCTATGCGGAGGCCGGGGTGAGCGCCGAGGAAGTCGACGTCTGCGAGCTGCACGACTGCTTCAGCGCCAACGAGCTGATCACCTACGAAGCGCTCGGCTTCGCCGCGGAGGGGACGGCGCACGAGCTGGTCGAGGAAGAGGCGACCACCTACGGCGGCAAGGTCGTCGTCAACCCCTCGGGCGGACTGATCTCGAAGGGGCACCCGCTGGGCGCGACCGGCCTGGCGCAGTGCTCGGAGCTGACCTGGCAGCTGCGCGGGGAAGCGGACAAGCGACAGGTCGAGGGCGCGAAGACCGCCCTGCAGCACAACATCGGCCTCGGCGGCGCCGCCGTGGTCACCGTCTACAAGCCGGCGGCCTAGGAGCCGCCGGAGGAGGAGGGCACGATGGCGAAGGAGAGACGCTCGCTGCGCGGCAAGGTCGTGGCGATCACCGGCGGCGCTCGGGGAATCGGCAGGGCGACCGCGGCGGCGCTGATCCGCAAGGGCTGCCGGGTCGCGATCGGCGACCTCGACCTCGCGCCGGCCGAGCGAACGGCGGCGGAGCTGGGCGGCGGCACGATCGCGATCCAGCTCAACGTCGCCGATCGCGACTCGTTCACTGCCTTCCTCGACGAGGCCGAGCGGCAACTCGGCCCGGTCGACGTGCTGGTCAACAACGCCGGGATCATGCCGGTGACGCCGTTCGAGCAGGAGAGCGACGACTCGATCCGCCGCCAGCTCGACATCAACGTCTACGGCGTCATCGTCGGCACCCAGCTCGCGGTGCGGCGGATGAAAGCAAGGGGGCAGGGCCAGATCGTCAACGTCGCCTCCTCCGCCGGCAAAGCCGGCGTTCCGGGCATCGCCACCTACGCCGCGACCAAGCACGCGGTCGTCGGCCTGACCGAGGCGGTGCGCGCCGAGTGCCGCGGCAGCGGCGTCGAGCTCTCCTACGTCATGCCGATCACGGTCAACACGCAGCTGATCGAAGGCCTCGCCGACAAACGCGGCGTCAAGCGGGTCGAGCCCGACGACGTCGCCACGCAGGTCGTCAACGCGCTGGAGCTGGGCAAGGTCGACGTCTACGTGCCCCGCGAGCTGCGCGCTTCGGTGGTCCTGGGGACGCTGCTGCCGCGCCGTGCGCGCGAGGCGGTCGCGCGCTTCATGGGGGTCACCGAGGTGATGACCGAGGTCGACCCGGTTGCGCGCGCGGCCTACGAGGAGCGCATCTCCCATAACGACCCAGGGGTCGAGCCCGCTGCCGAGGGGGCGCCGGTCGAGCGCGAGGCCGCCTGAGCGGGTCGATGAGCCGGCTCTACGACGCGACCTGGGGACGGGCCTTCTCTGCCCTCTACGACCGTGTCCTCAAGGGAACCGAGGACGCGGGGATGCGCGACAGGCGCCGCGAGGTGCTGGCTCAGGCGCGCGGCCGCACGATCGACGTCGGCGCCGGCACGGGCGCCAACCTCGGTCTCTTCCCGGACGGCCTGACCGAAGTCGTGATGGCCGAGCCCGACCCGCACATGATCAAGCAGCTGCGGCCCAAGCTGGCGGCGGCGGAATCGGAGGTCGAGCTGGTCGAGGCGGGCGCCGAGCGGTTGCCGTTCGAGGACGACAGCTTCGACACCGTCGTCTTCACGCTCGTGCTCTGCACGGTGCCGGATCCGGCCGCGGCGCTCGCCGAGGCGGCGCGCATCCTCAGGCCCGGTGGCCAGATGCTGTTCATCGAGCACGTGCGGGCGGACGACCCGGGCCTGGCGCGCTGGCAGGACCGGCTCGAACGGCCCTGGAAGTTCTTCGCCGACGGCTGCCGCTGCAACCGCGACACGGTCGCCAGGATCGAAGCCTCGCCGCTGGAAGTGGCCGAGGTCGAGCACGGCGAGCTGCCCAAGTCGCCGCCGCTGGTCAAGCCGCTGGTCTGGGGCCGGGCGACCCCCGGTTCCCAATCCAATGCTCGATAATAGATGTTATGTAAACCCAGTCGAGGAAAAGGGCGGCCGCGGCTCAGGCGGCATCCTCGATTGCCCTTTCCAGGATCCCCGCGTCCCCTGGCGTGCCCAGGACCTCCATCCCGTTCGAACCCGGACCGGCGACGGTGAACGAGGGCGTGCCGGTCAGACCCAGGCTCTGCGCTTCCTTGCCGGTTCGTTCCACCTCGGCGATCGTCGAGCCGCTCTTGCGGTCCTTGTTCCATCGGTCGAGGTCCGCGACCCCGGCGCCCCTGGCGAGCTCGGTGAGGAACTCATCGGTCACGTAGCCGGACGCCTCGCGGCCCTGGTTGCGGTAGAAGAGCTCGACGTAGTTCCAGCCGCGGCCCTGCTGG
>DASSBJ010000024.1:0-8329 GCA_035698885.1 Solirubrobacterales bacterium | reverse complement strand
GATCAGCTCCTTGGCCCAGCGCCTGTGCACCTCGAGCAGGCTGTCCGCGTCGAGCAGCGCGTCGAGCACCTCGCGCATGTCGAAGGGCCGGTTCTCGTCGGCGGGGACGAGCTCGCCGATCGCGGCGTCCGAGGCGGGCGCGGTGGGCTCGGCCGCGGGCGGCGTCTCGCGCCAGCTGCCGGGCATGAAGGAGAGGTAGCGCTTGGCGAGGTCGATCGCCTCCTCGTCGCTCTCGACCAGGAAGTGGCCGCAGCCGGAGACGCCGGTGTGCATCTTCGCCCCGCCCATCTCCTCCAGCGTCACCTCCTCGCCGATCACCATCTCGGCCATCCGCGGCGACCCCAGGTACATCGAGGCGTTGCCCTCGCGCATGATCACGACGTCGCAGAAGGCGGGGATGTAGGCGCCGCCGGCGGCGCTCGGGCCGAACAGCAGGCAGACCTGCGGCACTTGGCCCGACAGCCGCACCTCGTTGTGGAAGATCCGCCCGGCGCCGCGCCGGCCGGGGAACATCTGCACCTGGTCGGTGATCCGCGCGCCGGCCGAGTCGACCAGGTAGACCAGCGGGATCTGCAGGGAGAGCGCCCGCTCCTGGATGCGGAGGATCTTCTCCACCGTCTTCGGCCCCCAGGAGCCCGCCTTGACGGTCGGGTCGTTGGCCATCAGGGCGACGCGGCGGCCGTCGATCGTGGCGAGCCCGGTGACGACGCCGTCGGCGCCCAGCCCCTCCTCGTTCCAGTTGGCGAGCAGCGCCTCCTCGGCGAAGGAGCCCTCGTCGACCAGCCGGGCGACGCGCTCGCGCACCGGCAGCTTGCCCTGCTCGGCGGTCTTCTCGTGGTGGCGCTCGGGGCCGCCGGCCAGCGCCGCCTCCAGAGCCTGCTCGAACTCGCTCACGGCGGAGAGCCTATTCGGCGGGCTGGCCGCCGAGCCAGTCCACGGGGCCGGCGGTCAGCAGGTGCGCCCCCAGCGGCCGCCCGAGGACCGCCTGGGCGGCGCGCGAGGCCTCGAGCAGCCGCGCCAGGTCGACCCCGGTCGCGACGCCCATCTCCTCCAGCATCGAGACCACGTCCTCGGTCGCCACGTTGCCGGTAGCCCCGGGCGGCACCGGGCAGCCGCCGAGCTCGCCGAAGCTCGACTCGAAGGACTCGACGCCCTGCTCGAGCGCCGCCAGCACGTTCGCCAGCCCCTGCCCACGCGTGTTGTGGAAGTGCGCGGTCAGCTCGACCCCGGCGAGGCGCTCGCGCGCCGCGGCGAAGAACTCGCCCACCTGGCGCGGGTTGGCCATCCCGGTCGTGTCGCCGAAGCCGATCTCCTCGCAGCCCGCCGCGGCGAGCCGCTCGGCGATCGCGAAGACCCGATCCGGCGCCACCTCCCCCTCATACGGACAGCCGAAGGAGGTCGAGATCACGCCCTCGCGGCGCAGCCCCGCCTCGCCCGCGCTCGCCAGCGTGCGCTCCAGCCCGGCAAGCGAGTCCTCGACCGAGCGGTTGACGTTCCTGCGGTTGTGCGTCTCCGAGGCCGAGAGGAAGACGTTGACCTCGTCGAAGCGCTCGCGCAGCCCCAGCGCCCGCTCGAGCCCGCGCTCGTTGGGGATCAGCACGGAGAAGGAGACCCCGTCGCGCCGCTGCACCGCCCGCAGCACCTGCTCGGCGTCGGACAGCTGCGGGATCGCGTCGGGCCGCACGAACGAGGTCACCTCGACCCGGCGCAGCCCGCTCGCCGAGAGCAGGTCGACCAGCCGCACCTTCTCCGCCGTGGGAATCGTCTCCGGCTCGTTCTGAAACCCGTCCCGGGGCCCCACCTCGCGAATCCGCACGCTCTTCGGCAGCGCCGCCATGGTCAGGAGATTAGGCGTATCCGACTTCTTCCACCCCATGGTGTGGAAAAAGTCGAAATCGACGCTCAGACCATGCCGAGGCCGCCGCTGACGCCGAGCGTCTCGCCGGTCACGTAGGAGGCGTCGCCGGAGGCGAGGAAGGCGACCGCGGCGGCGACCTCGTCGGGCTGGCCGAGGCGCTTCATCTGCGTGCCCTCCTTCATGTTCTCGATCAATTTGGCGCCGATCTCGCCGAACTCCTCGGCGGCCATCAGCAGCGGCGTCTCGATCGGCCCGGGGGCGATCGAGTTGGCGGTCACCCCGTAGCGGGCGTTCTCGCGCGCGATCGCCTTCATGAAGGCGATCACGCCGCCCTTCGCGGCCGAGTAGACGGCGGAGCCCTTGGAGCCGACGCGCCCCGCCTCGGAGGAGATGCTGACGATGCGGCCGTAGCCAGCCTGCTGCATGGCGGGCAGCGCCGCGTGGGTGCAGTTGAGCACGCCGACGAGGTTGACCGCGAGCACGCGCTGCCACTGCTCGGGCGCGGTGTAGGTGAAGAAGCCGAACTCGTCGGTGCCGGCGTTGTTCACGAGCACGTCGAGCGCGCCGATCTCCTCGACAGCGGCCTTCGCCGAGTCGAGCTCGGTCACGTCGAGCGTCAGCGGGTGGCCGTTGACCTCGCCGGCGACACGCGCCGCGCCCGCGGAGTCGACGTCGCCGACCCAGACCTCTGCCCCCTCGGCGGCGAGCCGCGCGGCGATCGCCGCGCCGATGCCGCCGGCGCCGCCGGTGACCAGCGCTTTGCGTCCCTCCAGCCTCATGGGCCGCTGAGCATAGACTCCGCGACCCGTGAGCGAGCCTGAACCGATCCCGATCGTCGGCGGCACCGGCGCCCTCGGCGCCGGCCTGGCGCTGCGCTGGGCGCAGGCGGGCCGTCCCGTCGTCATCGGGTCGCGCTCCGCCGAGCGGGCCGAGGGGGCGGCGGCGAAGCTGCGCGAAGCGGTCCCCGGCGCGGCGGTCGAGGGGGCGCTCAACGAGGAGGCCGCGCGGCGGGCCGAGATCGTCTTCCTCACCGTCCCCTTCCGCGCCCAGTCGGAGAACCTCAACAACCTGCGCGAGGCGCTGCGGCCGGGCCAGATCCTGGTCGACTGCACGGTGCCGCTCGCCGCCGCGGTCAGCGGCAAGGCGACCCGCACGCTCGGCGTCTGGCAGGGCTCGGCCGCGCAGCAGGCGCAGGAGATGGTCCCCGACGGCGTCACCGTGGTCGCCGCGCTGCACTCGGTCGGCGCCCCGACCCTCGGCGACCCCGACGCGACGCTCGACGAGGACGTGCTGGTCTGCGGCGACCGCAAGGCCGACAAGGCGCGCGTCGCGCGGCTGATCGAGATGATTCCCGGCCTGCGCCCGGTCAACGCCGGGCCGCTGGAGACGGCGCGGATCGTCGAGCAGCTGACGCCGCTGCTGATCTCGGTCAACGTCCGCTACAAGGCCCACGCCGGGATCAGGCTGACGGGGCTGCCCGAGGGCGACCACTGGGCGTGAGGGAGAAGCGATGAGGGTCGCGCTGCTCGCCGGCGGCACCGGCGGCGCCAAACTCGCCGCCGGGATGCAGGAGGAGATCGGCGCCGAGCTGGCGGTGATCGCCAACACCGCCGACGACGTCGAGGTGCTCGGCGTCCACGTCTCCCCCGACCCCGACCTGGTCACCTACTGGCTGAGCGGCGAAATCGACCCGGAGCGCGGCTGGGGGCTGCGCGACGACAGCTTCACCGTCTTCGAGCGCCTCGCGCGGCTCGGCGCGCCGGACTGGTTCAGCCTCTCCGACCGCGACCTCGCCGCCTGCCTCTACCGGCGCCAGTTCCTCGCCGAGGGCGGCCGGCCGACCGACGCGCAGGCGCAGATCGCCCGCGGGCTCGGGGTCGAGGCGCGGGTGCTGCCGATGAGCGACGCGCCGGTGCGGACCAAGGTGACGACGGCGGCCGGGCGGCGCGACCTGCAGGAGTACCTGATCCTCGACGGCGGCGCCGCCGAGGTGCACGGGGTCGAGCTGGAGGGAATCGCCGAGGCCGAGCCCAGCCCCGAGGTGCTGGCGGCGCTCGCCGACGCCGAGGCGATCGTGATCGGCCCGTCCAACCCGGTGATCAGCATCGGGCCGATCCTCGCCGTGCCCGGCATGCGCGAGGCGATCGCCGCCTCCGGCGCGCCGGTGCTCGCGGTCAGCCCCTACGTCGCCGGCGAGGTGGTCAAGGGCCCGACCGAGCGCTTCATGGCCGCCGTCGGCCGCCCCTCCACCGCCGCCGGCGTCGCCTCGCTCTACGCGGGGCTGGTCGGCGCGATGGTGGTCGACGAGGACGACCCGGACCCGCCGCCGGAGGAGATCCCGACGCTGGCGGCGCCGACGCTGATGGACAGCCCGGCGGCGCGCGCCCGCCTGGCGCGAATCGTGCTCGATTACGCCAGCGAGCTCGCCGGCGCGTGAGGGCGACCGCCGTCCTGCCGGTGAAGCGCTTCGCCGCGGCGAAGCGGCGGCTGGCGATCGGCCTCGACGAGGAGCGCCGCCGGGAGCTGGTCGCGGCGATGTTCGAGGACTCGCTGGAGGCGATCGGCGAGGCGCGCTCGGTCGAGCGCACGATCGTCGTCAGCGGCGAGCCGCGGGTGCAGGAGCTTGCGGGCGCGGCCGGCTGCGAGGTGGTTCCCGATCCCACCGACGGGGGCCACGTGACGGCCGCGCTGGCGGGGATCGCCCGCGCCGAGGCCGAGGGCGCCGAGTGCGTCGCCCTGCTGCCCGGCGACTGCCCGCTGCTCGACCCGCGCGAGCTCGACCGGCTGCTGACCGGGTTGCCCGCGAGCTACGTGGCGATCGTCCCCGACCGCCACGGCAGCGGCACCAACGCGCTCGTCCTCCGCCCGCCGGGGGCGATCCGCCCCGCCTTCGGCGAGGGCAGCTGCGCCCGCCACGTCGCCGCCGCGCGCGAGGCGGGCGTTCCCTTCGCGGTCGAGGAGCTGCCCTCGCTGGCGCTCGACCTCGACACCCCGGGCGACGTCGTCGCGCTGACCCGCGAGCTCGCCGAGCGGCCCGGGCGCGCACGCCGCACGGCGAAGGCGCTGGGCATCTGATGGACGAGCTACGCCTGGTCGCGGTCGAGGGAATGCCCGAGGTGAGCGAGGGAACGGCGCTGGGTGGAGAGATCGCCAGCCGCGCGGAGCTCCGCGAGGGCGACCTGGTCGTCGTCTCGCAGAAGATCGTCTCCAAGGCCGAGGGGCGGGTGCGGCGCCTTTCGAGTGCGATCCCCGGCGGCGAGGCGCGGCGCCTGGCGGCCGTGCTGGGCAAGGAGCCGGCGCTGGTCGAGCTGATCCTCGCGGAGAGCCGCGAGGTGCTGCGGGCCGAGCGCGGCGTGCTGATCGTCGAGACGCGCCACGGCTTCGTCTGCGCCAACGCCGGCATCGACAGCTCCAACCTGCCCGAGGAGGGAACGGTCTGCCTGCTGCCCGAGGACCCCGACGCCTCGGCGCGCCGCATCCGGGCGGAAATCCGCGCCGAGGCCGGCGTCGCACCCGCGCTGATCGTCGCCGACAGCTTCGGCCGCGCCTGGCGCCTCGGGCAGGCCGAGGTCGCGATCGGCTGCGCCGGCATCGCCCCGCTGGACGACTGGCGCGGCCGCGCCGACGCCTCCGGCCGCGCGCTGGAGGGAACCCTGATCGCGATCGCCGACGAGGCGGCGGCTGCCGCCGACCTGGTCCGCAACAAGGCCAGCCGCGTCCCCGCCGTGGTGGTACGCGGGCTCGCCCGCCACGTCACCGCTGAGGACGGACCCGGCGCCGCGGCCCTGCGCCGCCCCCGCGCCGAGGACCTATTCCGCTGACCCGATGCGGAGCACCGCCGCTCCCTCGAGGCTGCCGTCGCGGATCGAGTCGATCGCCGCGTTGGCGTCCTCAAGGGGGCGAGCCTCTATCCGGGTCTCGATCGGCACCCGCGGGGCGAGGGCGAGGAACTCCTCGCCGTCGCGGCGCGTCAGGTTGGCGACCGAGGAGAGCGAGCGCTCGCCCCACAGCTGCTCGTAGGGAAACGATGGGATGTCGCTCATGTGGATGCCGGCGCTGACGATCCGCGCTCCCTTGGCGCTGACCCGCAGCGCCTCGGTCATCAGCGGCCCGAGCGGGGCGAAGACGATCGCGCCGTCGAGCTGCTCGGGCGGCGTCTCGCCGGAGGCGCCGGCCCACTCGGCGCCGAGCTCGCGCGCGAACGCCTGCCCCTCCGCGTCGCCCTCGCGGGTGAAGACGAAGACGCGCCGCCCTTCGTGCACGGCGAGCTGGCAGAGAATGTGGGCCGAGGCGCCGAAGCCGTAGAAGCCGAGCCGCTCGGCGTCGCCCGCCAGGCGCAGCGCCCGGTAGCCGATCAGCCCGGCGCAGAGCAGCGGCGCGGCCCCCTCGTCGGACATGCTCGACGGGATCGGCAAGCAGAAGCGCTCGTCGGCGACGGCCAGCTCGGCGTAGCCGCCGTCGACGTCGTAGCCGGTGAAGCGGGCGCGGTCGCAGAGGTTCTCGCGACCGCTCGTGCAGTAGCGGCAGACGCCGCAGGTCCAGCCGAGCCAGGGGACGCCGACCCGCTGCCCCGGCGCGAAGCGCTCCGCACCCTCGCCCGCGCCGGCGATCGTGCCGACGATCTGGTGGCCGAGCACCAGCGGCAGCTTCGGCTCGCTCAGCTCGCCGTCGACGATGTGCAGGTCGGTGCGGCAGACGCCGCAGGCGGCGACCGAGAGCAGCACCTGGCCGGGGCCGGGGCCGGGGTCGGGCAGCTCGGCGAGCCGCAGCGGCTCGCCCTGGCGCTCCAGCACCATCGCCCGCATGGCGCTAGCCCGCGAGCGCCGGCTCGCTCGGCGGATACGTCTCGACGATCTCGTAGAGCGTGGTGCGCTGGGCGGGCGTGCGCCCGGCCGCCCGCGCCGCCTCGATCAGCTGCGCGGGCTCGAGCCGCACCCCGTGCCGTGAGCCGGCCATGCGCGAGATGTTCTCCTCCATCAGCGTGCCGCCGAGGTCGTTGACGCCCCAGCGCAGCGCCTCGGTCGCCGCCTCCAGCCCCATCTTCACCCAGCTCGCCTGCAGGTTGGGAATCGTGCGGCCGAGGGCGAGCCGGAAGGCCGCCGTGTGCTTGAGGTTCTCGCTCGCCGAGATCTCCTCGATCCCGTGCGTGCGGCCGAGCATCGTGTTGAAGGGGATGAAGCTGAGCGGCACGAACTCGGTGATCCCGCCGGTGCGCTCCTGCAGCGCGCGGACGACGCGCATGTGCCGGGCCAGCTCGCGCGGCTCCTCGATGTGGCCGAACATCACGGTCGAGGTCGAGCGCAGGCCGGCGCGGTGCGAGGCTTCGACGATCTCCACCCAGCGCTCGGCCGGCAGCTTGTTCGGCGAGATCCGCTGCCGCACCCCGTCGTCGAGCACCTCGGCGGCGGTGCCCGGCGTCGAGCCGAGCCCGCATTCGAGCAGGTACTCGAACACCGCCTCGGGCGCCTTGCCCGAGCGCTCGCACATGTAGTGGACCTCCATCGGCGAGTAGGCGTGCAGGTGCAGCTGCGGGGCGACCTCCTTCGCCAGCCGCAGCCACCCGCCGTACTCCTCCAGGGTCAGGTCCGGGTGGATGCCGCCCTGCATGCATAGCTCGGTCGCGCCGAACTCGACCGCGTCGCGGATCCGCGCGGCGAAGTCCTCTTCGGAGACCTCGTAGGCGTCGGGCGAGCGCCTGCCCTGGCCGAAGCCGCAGAAGGCGCAGCCGACGACGCAGACGTTGGTGAAGTTGATGTTGCGGTTGACGACGAACGTCGCCGTCTCGCCCGCGAGCTCCGCTCGCAGCTCATCCGCCGCGACCCGCATCTCCTCCACGACCTCGGGGCGAGTCTCGGCGAAGAGCGCGGTGAGCTCGTCCTCGCTCAGCCCTTCACCCTCGCGCCCCTTCTCGATCGCCCGTGGCGCCAGCTTCGAATCGATCCGCCCCTCGCTCCGCCGCCCGGACCCCTTGCGCGGGATGAAGCTCCAGTACTTCAGCTTGACGACGTCGAGGACCCCCTGCTCCATCCACTCCGGGTCCATGTACTGCGGATAGACACACAGGCGCTCGGTCAGCGCATAGCCGCGCGGCGCGAGCTCCTTGCGCACCTGGTGCGGCGACGGGAACGGGTCCTCCGGGGAGATGTGATCCCCGTTCGCAGATAGCCCCCCGAGATCGGTCGCCCCGGCCTCGACAAGCTCCGGCCAGAACTCGGACAGGTTCGGCGGCACCTGGACGCCGACGTCGGGCATCAACCTTTTGCACTCCCGAATCAATCGCTTGATGTCGTCGACGGAGATATCGCCGGCCCAGGCCGGTGGCGCCGACGGGGACCCCTCCGCCGGAAACCGTACGTCTGGTGCAGGCTCGGAGCCGTTGGAAAGGGAATACCCAGAGCTTCCGTCGGAGGGGTCCCCGTCGGCGCTCCAACGCTCGCGTGACGCGGCATCCGCGATCTCGGCCACCTCCTG
>DASSBJ010000023.1:0-12988 GCA_035698885.1 Solirubrobacterales bacterium | reverse complement strand
CATGCAGCAGGAAATGATGCGCTTCTACAAAGAGAACAAAGTCAACCCGTTCGCCTCCTGCGTGCCGCTCCTGGCCCAGTTGCCGGTCTTCATCACCCTCTTCTACGTCCTCCAGCACGACCTCCGCTTCGACATCTGCGGGCAGACCGCGAAGGTCTGCAGCGAAGTCCCGCCGGGCGGTTGGGGCGAGGGCTTCCTCTTCATCGAAGACCTCACCGCGAAGGCAACCGGCGGCGAACTGATCGCGCTGCTGATCCTCTATGTCGGCACGCAGCTGATCTCCGGCATGGTGATGGCGCTGAGCGCCGACAAAAGCCAGCGCACGATGATGTTCCTGCTGCCGCTGATCTTCGTCCCCTTCATCATCAGCTTCCCGGCCGGCCTGATCCTCTACTGGATCACGACCAACGTCTGGACGATCGGGCAGCAGTTCGTGGTCAAAAAGGTGATTCCGGTGCCGGTGGCGGCGACTCCTGAGGCGGCTGCGGCGATTCAGGCGTCCAAACCGCCACCTCCGCCGCCCAAAAAGAAGAAGCGCCGGCGGTAGGTCGGGGGTGGGAGAGGGATCGGCACCCCTCTCCACTTAACTTGCTCGGGTGGGGCGTGGGCTGTCGGTCCGCGGGCCTGCTGCCCGAGAAGTACAAGACGTTCCGAGGGGTGCCGATCCCTCTCACTCGGGCCACCGGTGAGGCTTCGGCTCAGGGACGGGAGGCTGGCTGTGGGCGGGCCCGTAGCGTCGCGGGGCTGTGGGCGTCGCCGTCAGAGGCTTGGTCTTGGGCTGGTTAGCCCTTGGGGCGCTTCTTGGCGATTCCGGGGCGCCTGGGCAGGTCGGCGGGGGTTGGTGCCGTCTTGCGGATTACGTGGAGGTGGCGGTGGGCGCTGCCCGCTCTGTCGCCTACGTCGAGGATTTGGGTGGGGGTCATTGCTAGGGACTCTGCCGCTCTTTCGAGTTGGGCCTCCTCGTCGGGGTCTCGCTTGCCCTTCCAGGCGATGAGGGCTCCGTTTGGCTTCAGGAGCGGGGATGCGAGCTCGGCTAGGGTCGAGAGGCGGCCGACGGCGCGGGCGGTGACGGCGTCGTAGGCCTCGCGGCCCTCAGCGGCGGCCCAGTCCTCGGAGCGGGTGTTGAGGACGGTTGCGTTGAGGATCCCGGCCGCGTCGATCGCGCGGCGCATGAACTCGCACTTGCGGCCCACGGACTCGATCAGGTCGACGTGGGCCTCGGGCACGGCGACCGCCAGGGCGAGGCCGGGGAATCCGGCGCCGGCGCCGACGTCGGCGATGCGACGAGCCGCGCGCAGCTCCGGCACCTCGAGCCCGGTGAGGCTGTCGGCGACGTGCACCTGCCAGGCGCGCTCGTCGACGACGGAGCTGACCGAGGCGCGCTCGGTCGCCAGCAGCGCGAGGATCTTGCCCAGGGCCTCGCGGCCAGCCGGGTCGAGCGCCGCCGTTGGGTCCGGGGTCACTCCGCGACTAGCGGCGCGACGACCACGCAGCGGTGCGGCTCGTCGCCCTCGCTGTAGGTCTCGACGCCGGCGCGGTCTTTGAGCCGTTCGTGCACGACCCGGCGCTCCTGCGCGCTCATCGGGTCCATCTCGACGACCCGGTTGGCGCTCAGCGCCTGCTCGGCGGCGCGGTCGGCGCGCCCCTCGAGGGTCTCGCGCCGGCGCTCGCGATAGCCGGCGGCGTCGACGACGACGCGCTTGCGCTCGCGCATGCCGCGGAAGGCGGCCTGGTAGCAGAGCAGCTGCAGGGCGTCGATCGTCTGGCCCCGTTTGCCGATCAGCAGCCCGTAGTCGTCGCCGCCGTCGACGGTGATCGCGATCCGGTCGTCGTCCTCCTCGACACGGACGTCGCCGTCGAGGTCGAGCTCGTCGAGAACGCCCTCCACGAGCTCGCGGGCGCGCTCCGCCGGGGTATCGGGCCAGTCGGTCGTCTCGGGCACGCGCAGCAGGCTATCCGACCTCCCGCCGCCGCGCCCGGATAACTAGGGTGCTCCGTCATGGGCCTGGTCTACGCGGTGGCGAATCAGAAGGGCGGGGTCGGCAAGACGACCACCGCCGTCAATCTCGCTTCCTGCGCCGCCCAGCAAGGCGAGCAGACGCTGCTGGTCGACCTCGACCCGCAGTGCAACGCGACCGTCGCCCTCGGCGCGGGGAGGGAGATGCACCCCTCCTCCTACGACTGCCTGACCGGCGACGTCTCGGTCGCGGAGGCGGCGCGGCCGGCGGGGCCCGACAACCTCTGGCTGGTCCCGGCGAGCCGCGACCTCGCCGGCGCCGCGGTCGAGCTGCCGCGGATCGAGGGCTCGGAGACCAGGCTGCGCGAGCGCCTGGGGCCGGTGCGCGAGCGCTTTGCGGTGACGCTGCTCGACTGCCCGCCGGCGCTGGGACCGGTCAGCGTCAACGCCCTGACCGCCGCCGACCGCGTCATCGTCCCAGTCCAGGCCGAGTACCTGGCGCTGGAGGGGCTGGTTCAATTCCTCGAAACGCTGGGCCTGATCAGGCGCCAGCTCAACCCTCAACTTGAGGTTTCGGGTTTGCTGATCACCATGCACGACGAGCGCACCAGGCTGGCCCAGGACGTGGAGTCCGAGCTTCGCGAGCACTTCGGCGAGATGGTGTTCGAGACGGTCATCCCCCGCAGCGTCCGAGTCGCCGAGTCGCCGAGTTATGGTCTGCCGGTGACCGAGCACGCCCCCGCCTCTCAGGGCGCCGTCGCCTACCGGGCACTGGCGAAGGAGCTGGCGGCGCGTGGCTAGCACCAGCGGCACAAGGAAACGCGGGATCGGCCGCGGCCTGGCGGCGATCCTGCCGGAAGCGGAGGCCGGCGACGCCGGCGAGCTGCGCGAGCTGCCCGTTGGCCTGATCAAGCCCAACCCGGACCAGCCCCGCACCAGCTTCGACCCCGAGGCGCTGGCCGCGCTGGCCGAGTCGATCGAGGCCAGCGGCGTCGTCCAGCCGCTGCTGGTCCGCCCCCTCCCCGACGGCAGCTACGAGCTGGTTGCCGGCGAGCGTCGCTGGCGCGCCGCGCAGCAGGCGGGTCTGGAGAAGGTGCCGGCCGTCGTCCGCGACCAGGCCGAAGCCGAGCGGCTGCAGGCGGCGCTGATCGAGAACATGGTTCGCGAGGACCTCAACCCGGTCGAGGAGGCGCGCGCCTGCTCCGCCCTGGTCGAGGAGCTGGGCCTGACCAAAGAGCAGCTGGCCAAACGGGTCGGCCGCAGCCGCCCTGCCGTCTCCAACCTGATCCGGTTGTTGGAGCTGCCCGACGAGACGCTGGAGCTGCTCGAGTCCGGCGAGCTCAGCGAGGGCCATGGCAAGGCGCTGCTGGGAGCCGCCGGCAACGATGTCCGTCGCCGTCTTGCCCGTGAGGCGGTGCGTGGCGGCTGGTCGGTCCGCGAGACCGAGGAGAGGGTTCGGCTGGCTGGCCAGCCAAAGGCGAAACCCAGGCGTGCGCCGGTCGACCCCGACGCCCAAGCGGCGCTCCGCGACGTTGCCGACGCGATGGAGGAGGCGCTCGGCTACGAGGCCAACGCCCGCGCCAAGGGAGACGGGATCGTCGTCGAGCTCCGCTTCGAGGACGTGGGGGAGGCCCACGCTCTCGCCCGCCGCCTCCGCCGCGGCTCGAAGTGAGCGGCAACGCCTCCGCCCGCCGCGCCTGAGCGCCTCGCCCGCCGCCGCTATCATCGCCGTCCCCGGGCGATTAGCTCAGTTGGTTAGAGCGCGTCTCTGATAAGGACGAGGTCCCTGGTTCGAATCCAGGATCGCCCATTTCGGCCCGACCTATACTTGGCCGTTCCAACCACGGTCGGGAGCCCCTCGTGCAGCAGATGCAGATCTATGGCGTCAGCTTCGACATGGTCGGCAAGCAGCCGATCGTATTGCTGAAGACCACCGACGGCAATCGCTTTCTTCCGATCTGGATCGGGCACCCGGAGGCGGCGGCGATCCTGATGAAGCTGCAGGGCGCCTCGACGCCGCGGCCGATGACCCACGACCTGCTCTCCGACGTGCTGGAGAACCTCGACGCGAAATGCGAGCGGGTCTCGGTGACCGAGCTGCGCGACAACACCTTCTACGCCTCGATCACGGTCTCGGTCAACGGCACCGAGGTCGAGATCGACTCGCGGCCCTCCGATGCCCTCGCCCTCGCGGTCCGCGTCTCGGCCCCGATCTTCGCGGCCGAGGAGGTGATCGAGGAGTCGGCGATCGAGTTCGAGCACGAGGTCGAGGACACCGAGGAGGTCGTCGACAAGTTCAAAGAGTTCCTCGACGAGGTGACCCCGGACGACTTTGCGGAGGGAACCTCCTAACGCCTAGGCGGCAGCCGGCTCCAGCGCCAGCTCGAGAATCCTCTCCACGAGCTGCTCGAACGACATCCCGGCCGCCTCGGCGGCCTGGGGGAGGAGGCTGGTGTCGGTGAGACCGGGGATCGCGTTGACCTCGAGCACCTGCGGGCCGTCCTGCCCGAGGATCAGGTCGACGCGCGAGAAGCCCGAGCAGCCGAGCGCCTCGTAGGCGCCCAGCGCCGCCTCTCGCACCGCCGCCGCGTCGGCCTCGCCGAGCTCGGCCGGACAGGCGAAAACGGTGCGGCCGATCTCGTAGCGGGCCTCGAAGTCGTAGCGATCTCCGTCGCCCGGGATCGCCTCGACGATCGGCAGCGGCTCCCCGCCGAGCACGCTGACCGCCAGCTCGCGCCCCTCGACGAAGCGCTCCAGCAGCACCCGCTCGTCGTAGCTGAAGGCGGATACCAGGGCCTCGGGCACCTCGAACCAGCTGGCGGCGAACCTGATCCCGAGCGCCGACCCGCCGCGGCTCGGCTTGACGACGAGCGGGAAGCCGAGCCGCTGCTCGAGCTCGCCGAGCGCGTCGGCCGCGCCGAGCTCGCGGAACGCCGTCTCGTTGAAGGCGAACCAGTCCGGCGTCGGCACGCCGGCGCCGCGCAGCTCGTGCTTGGCGAGGACCTTGTCGATGCAGCGCACGCAGGCGGCGACGCCTGGCCCGGTGAAGGGCAGGCCGAGGATCTCGAGCAGCTCCTGCACCGTCCCGTCCTCGCCGCCCTGGCCGTGCATCGCGACGAAGACGACGTCGGGCCGCTCCGCCCCGAGCCGCTTGACCAGATCGCCCCCCGCGTCGACCGGGAGCGGCTCGTGGCCGAGCCGCTCCAGCGCGTCCTCGACCCGCGCCCCCGAGCGCAGCGAGACGCCGCGCTCCAGCGACCGCCCGCCCTTCAGCACCGCGACCCTCACGCCGTGCCCTCCTTTCTCCGGAAGGGCAATACGGCGCCCTCATCCGACTCGGAGGGTTTCGATCCCGCCTTGGGCGCCGGCTCCGCCACCTCCTTGCCTGTCAAGGCTCCGTAGAGCTCCACCTGCTCGGCGATCGCCTTGCCGATCCGGCGCACTCCCTCCCGGATCTCCTCGTCGCCGACCCCGGAGAAGTTGAGCCGCATCGAGTTGCGCCCGCGGCTTTCGTCGACGAAGGCGGCCTGCCCGGGGACGAAGGCGACGTCCTCGCGCAGCGCCTTGGCCAGCAGGTCGCTGGTGTCGATGTACTCGGGCAGGGTCGCCCAGATGAACAGGCCGCCCTGCGGCTCGGTCCAGCTCGTCTGCGCCGGGAAGTGCTGGCGCAGCGCCTCGATCATGACGTCGCGCCGGCCGCGGTAGAGCTCGACCAGGTCGGCGATGTACTCGCGCCAGCGGCCTTCGCCGAAGTACTGGTGGACGAAGTGCTGGGTCAGGGTCGAGGTGCAGAGGTCGGAGGCCTGCTTGCCGAGCACGATCTTCTCCATCACCGGCGGCGGCGCGACGGCCCAGCCGAGGCGGATGCCGGGCGAGAGGATCTTGGAGAGCGTGCCGATGTAGATCACGAAGTCGCCGCCGTCGAGCTGGTAGAGCGGCGGCAGCGGCTCGCCGCCGAAGCGCAGCAACCCGTACGGGTTGTCCTCGACGACGAGCAGCTCGTGCAGGCGCGCCAGCTCGACCAGGCGTCGGCGCCGCTGCAGCGACATCGTCACCCCGGCCGGGTTCTGGAAGCTCGGCACCGAGTAGACGAATTTCGGCCGCCGCCCTTCGGCGCCGAGCCGCTCCAGCACCGCTTCGAGCTCGTCGATCTTCATCCCCTCGCCGTCGCACTCGACCTGGATCGTCTCCGCCTGGTAGCTGCAGAAGACCGGCACCGCTCCGGGGTAGGTCGGCGCCTCGCAGATCACCACGTCGCCGGGGTCGAGCAGCGTCTTGCAGACCAGGTCGATCGCCTGCTGGCCGCCGGTGGTGACGATCACGTCGTCGGGGTCGGGCAGCATGCCCTCGGCGCCCATCACCTCGAGGATGCAGTCGACGGTCTCGGCGAAGCCCTCGGTCGGCCCGTACTGCAGCGCCTCCGCCGTCGACTCCTGGGCGATCCTGGTCATCTGCGCGGCGAAGGTCCCGGCCGGGAAGGTCGAGGTGTCGGGGAGGCCGCCGGCCAGCGAGATCACCTCGGGTCGCGCGGTGACCGCCATCAGGTCGCGCATCGCCGAGGACCGCATCACGCCGGTGCGGGCGGCGAAGAGCCCGGCGTAGCGCTCGAGGTCGCGGCTGCGGGCGTGGGCGCGGCGCCGGTGCGGCGTCTCTTCCATCCCTGGAGTGTAGGTTTTCCTCGTGAGCTTCCTCGAAGGCACCGGGCTCGAGCTGGGCATCGGCATCGCGATCGGCATGCTCGCCGGCACCACCGGCACGCGCGGCTCGGCCCGCGGACGGATGACCCTGCTCGCCGCCGTGATCGGCCTGGTCGTCGGCTTCCTGCTCGCCGGCGCGGCCGACCTCGGCGGCCTGGTCGGCGCGATCTTCGGCGCCCTCGGCGCGGTGCTCGGCTGCCTGGTGGTCAGCGACGTGGTCAGCGGCGCCAGCCGCCGCGAGGGAAGCGGGGGAGGGGCGCTCGGCTTCTTCGTCTCGCTCGCCGCGCTGGTCGTGGTCGCCGCGGCGCTGCTGCTGCCGGTCCTCACCCTGCTGGCGATCGTCGCCCTCGTCTGGCTCGGCGTCTCCCGCCATCGCCGCGCCCAGCGCAAGCACGCCGGCCTGCGCGTGCTGCGTTAGTGAAGCTCGTCCTCGCCTACGTCGACTCGCTGCGCACCGACATGCTCGAACGGGCGGTGGCGGAGGACCGCGCGCCGACCTTCGGCGCTCTGCTCGAGCGCGGGCTGCTGATCCCCGACTGCGTTTCCAGCTTCCCCTCCGTGACGCCGGTCGCCTGCGCCGAGATGGTGACGGGGGTCGCCGCCGACGAGCACTGGATCAGCGGCATGAACTGGTTCCACAAGCTCGAGCAGCGCTACGTCGAGTACGGGTCCTCGCTGGAGGCGACGCGGACCGTCGGCGTCTTCCGCGCCCTCTACGACCTCGTCTACAACATGAACCTCGCCCATCTCAACCCCGCGGTCGACACCCTGTTCGAGCGGCTCGACGACGCCGGGGTGCGGACGGCCTGCACGCCGTTCCTGATCTACCGCGGCCGCCACCGCCACGAAGTCTCGCTCGACGGCCTGATGCGGCGGGCGGTGGAGACGACGCGGCTGAAGTTCCGCCACCACACCTGGGGGCCGGCCGAGCTCTTCTACGGCGACCTCTACGCGAGCCGCGAGGTGCCCTGCAAGTCGACCTCGATCCCCGGCTCGCGCGACGGCTACTCGGCCTGCTGCTCGGCCGAGCTCGAGCGGCTCGACGCCTACGACTTCCTGCTGCTCTCGCTGCCCGACAACGACAACTACTCGCACCGCTTCGGTCCCGAGGCGAGCGTCGAGTCGATCGCCAAGGCCGACCACTGCTTCGCCAAGCTGGTCGAGGCCGGCGGTGGCCTCGACGAGTTCCTCGCCGGCCATGCGCTGATCCTGCTGTCCGACCACGCGCAGACGCCGGTCGAGCGAGGCCTGCCGCTCGCCGACGTGCTCGCCCGCGAGTGGTCCGTGCTGGCGCCCTCGGAGGACAGGCCGGAGCTGGCGCAGCTCGCCGTCAGCCCGACGGGACGAGCGGCCCACGTCTATCTGCTGCCCGGGGAGGGGCAGCGGGCGGATCCCGACGAGGTCAGGCAGCGCCTGGGGGAGATCGAGGGAGTCGAGCTGGTGTGCCGCCGCGACGGCGACGACGCGGTGATCGAACGGGAGGGGGAGGCTGTTCGCTTCCGTCCCGGCAACGAGCTGTCCGACCTGCGCGGCGAGCGCTGGGATGTCAACGGCGATCTCGGGCTGCTGGAGGCCTCGGTCGACGGTCGGGTCATTCGCAGCGACGAGTACCCCGACGCCCTCCTGCGGGTCTTCTCCGCCGTCACCGCCCCGCACGCCGGCGACTTCATCCTCTCGCTGACGCCCGGCTACGAGGCCGTCGACTGGGGCGGCGTCAGCCACGCAGGGGGCGGCAGCCACGGCTCCCTGCACGCCGGCGATTCGCTGGGCCCGCTGCTCTTCGTCGGCTGCGGCCCCGATGACGCGGGCGATCGCGGCCGCTGGGCGCTGCGCGACGTGGCGCCAGTGGTGCTCGAACACTTCGGCTTGGTGTGAGGAGACAGGGCGCCACCTGGCTCCTTCTCTTCGCCGCACTGTTCCTGCTCATCGGGGGTACCGCGCAGGCGGCGCAGGCGAGCAAGCGCCAGGCGGCTGAGATTGCCGATCGTGACCACAAGGTCGTCGACCAGCGTGAGCGGAACGGCGAGCTCACTCACAGCGTCAGCAAGGTCGAAGGGCACTGGGAGGTCGCGTACTTCGCGGGCGGGAAGGAGGTGGCGCTGGTCCTGGTCGACCCGAAGAGCGGTCAGGTGACCGAGTCATGGACGGGGTACCAGGTGCTGTGGAAGATGGCGCGGGGATACAGCGGCGCCTTCGGCCACAAGCTCAACGCTCCCTATGTGTTCCTGCCGCTATGTGTGCTGTTCGTTGTCGGCCTGCTCGACTGGCGCAGGCCTTGGCGGGTGGCGACGCTGGACCTGCTGGTGTTGCTGAGCTTCGGCGTCTCCAACTACTTCTTCAACCGCGCGGACATCGGCGTTTCGGTTCCACTCGTCTATCCGGCATTGCTCTACCTGTTGGCGCGAGCTCTGTGGATCGGCCTGCGGGGTCGCGGCGAGGGACTGCGCCCGGTCTGGCCGGCCGCCTGGCTGCTGGTCGCGGCGCTCTTCCTGATGGGCTTCCGGGTCGGGCTCAACATGGCCGACTCGGGCGCGATCGACGTCGGCTACGCCGGCGTGGTCGGCGCCGACCGGATCGCCCACGGCGAACCGCTCTACGGCAACTTCCCCGACGACGTCTCCCAGGGCGACACCTACGGCCCGGTCAACTACCTCGCCTACGTCCCCTTCGAGCGGATCTGGCCCTGGAGCGGCAGCTGGGACGACCTGCCCGCGGCCCACGCCGCCGCCGTGACCTTCGACCTGCTCGCCTTCGCACTGCTGTGCTGGCTCGGCCTCCGCATCCGTCCCGGACCGGCGGGCCGCAAGCTGGCGGCGACCCTGGCCTTCGGCTGGGCGGCCTACCCGTACACCGCCTACGCCCTCGAGTCGAACTCCAACGACACGCTCGTAGCGGTCCTCTTGATCGCCGTCCTCCTCGCGCTTGCACGCCCAGTCGCCCGAGGGGCGTTCGCCGCGCTGGCGGCTCTCACCAAGTTTGCGCCGGTTGTCCTGGTCCCGATGCTTGCTACGTACCGTCCCGACCGCGGGTCCTGTCGTGGGGAGGGGTACCCGTCCGGCCGCTGGGTTTTTCGCGCACGAGCTTTCGTCACTCGTCGAGTCGGCAAGCGAAAAACTAACGCCGCGCCCGGCCGGGCACCCCTCCCCACGCCACCCACGGGTGTGGCGTTTGCCGCGGCGTTGCTGGTGACGAGCGCCCTGCTCCTGGCCTGGCCGGCGATAGACCCCGGCCTGCACAGCTTCTACGACCGCACGATCGCCTACCAGTCCGACCGAAGCTCCCCCTTCAGCATCTGGGGCCAGGTGAGTGGGCTGGAACCCCTCCGCATAGCTCTCCTAGCTTCCACGGCACTGATGGCGCTGGCATTTGCAGTATGGCCCCGCCAGAAGTCCCTGGAGCAAATAGCAGCCCTGGGGGCGGCCCTCCTCATCATGCTCCAGCTGACGGCCCACCACTGGTTCTACCTCTACATAGTGTGGTTCTTCCCCTTGATCCTGGTAGCTCTCGCTTCCGACCGCAGTGCGGGGCAAGGCATCGGGGTCAGCCCCGGGAGTGCCTCGCGAAGCGGCGCCCCGGCGGGCTATGCGGGGCCCGCGAAGCGGGCAGCAGATTCACGAGCGAGCGCAGCGAGCGAAGTTAGGCACTCACGGGGCTGACCCCGATGCCTCCCGGCTGAGGGTGACTCGGACGGCCGACCCCGCTACGAGTCAATGGGAGCGGGCACCATCACCTGCTCAATGGAGTCGGCCAGGCCCGCGCCGTTGACCTCGACCACCGCCCCCATCACCCACACGTCGTCGCTGGCCGTCTCGAACTTGACCGGCATCTGAGTCTTCATCCCCTCGAGCACCTGCTCCGGCTTGACGCCGAGGACGCTCGTCCGCGACCCCGTCATCCCGACGTCGGAGATGAAGGCGGTGCCGCCGGGAAGCACCCGTGCGTCGGCCGTCGGCACATGGGTGTGGGTGCCGAAGACGGCGGCGACGCGGCCGTCGAGGTGCCAGCCGATGGCGACCTTCTCGCTGCTCACTTCGGCGTGGAAGTCGACGATGACGCAGTCGGCCTCGATCCGCTCGAGGATCGCGTCGACCTCCTGAAACGGCAGCCGCGCGACCCGCAGGCCGACGGCGCCGCTGAGGTTGATCACGCCGACCCGCGTGCCGGCCGCCTCGACCACGACGAACCCCTTGCCGGGATTGGCGTGGGGGTAGTTGGCGGGCCGGATCACCCGC
The DNA here is from genome assembly GCA_035698885.1 of Solirubrobacterales bacterium. Lineage (GTDB taxonomy): Bacteria > Actinomycetota > Thermoleophilia > Solirubrobacterales > 70-9 > VRUE01. The sequence goes on along the minus strand of DASSBJ010000023.1, from coordinate 2,102 downwards.
TCGGCGCGGTCGAGGAAGTCGTAGGCCTCGCGGTGGCGGTAGACGTGGTTGCCGGTGGTGATCACGTCGCAGCCGGCGTCGAAGAGCGCCTTCGCGGTCTTCTCGGTGATCCCCATGCCGCCGGCCGAGTTCTCGCCGTTGACGACGACCAGATCCGGCGAATGCCGCTCGCGCAGCGCCGGCATCGCGGCGGCGAGCCCGCGTCTGCCCGGGCCGCCCACGACATCGCCGATGAAGAGAACCTTCATGCGGGCACCCTATCCTCGCCGGGGCCGTTCAGATGGTGGCGAAGCGACGCAGGGCGACGCGCGCGAGCGCCGCGTAAGCGGCGGTGAGGATCGCGAGGTGGAGCAGCGGCCCGCCGATGCCGGGGCCGGCGGAGTCGAGCGCGCTCGTCATCGCTTCCAGCGCCGGCTTGAAGGGGAAGAGCGCGGTGACGACGCGGATCACGTCGTAGAGCCCGGCGCCGACGGCGCCGGAGGGGACGAGCGAGAGCAGCGCGATCGGCAGCGAGACCATGAAGGCGAGCAGGGAGACGGCGCGCACGTCGCGCGCCGCCGCCCCGAGCGCGGCCCCCGCGGCGCCGAAGCCCGCCGCGCCGAGCAGCACCGCCGCCAGCCAGAGGCCGAAGCGGCTCCAGTCGAGGCTGACGAAGATCTGCACGCCCGCGAGCATCAGCAGGGTGACGAGCAGGCCGACCGCGACCCCCAGGCCGACCTTCTCGGCGAGCAGGGCCGAGCGCGAGACAAGCCCGCCGGTGAGCCGCGCGAAGGTGTGCTCCTCGCGCTCCAGGGCGAGCGACCCGGCGACCAGCAGCAGGGTGACGAAGGTCAGGGTCAGCGTCGCCGCGACGGCGATCGCGAAGACTTCCAGCGGCGGCGTCGGGGCGCTGACCGACTGCTTGTCGACGGCGATCGGCTGCGCCAGCCGGTCGATCAACGGCGAGGCGACGTCGAGGTTGTCGCGGGCCAGGGTGGCGAAGCGGATCACCCGGTCGAGCTCGGGGCGCTGCGACACGGGCACGTCGGGACGCAGCGATTCGAGGATCGAGGCGGTCTCGCGCAGTCCGAGGATCTCGACCGACTGGCCGAGCACGTCGAAGCTGCCCCCGTCGACGACCAGGTTCAGGTAGCGGCCGCCTTCCTTGGCGATCTGGCGGGCGATGAACAGGTTCGCGCGGGCCAGCAGCGCCGTGATCCGGTCGTCGACCGCCTGCGCCTTGAGCGGGTTCTCCTCGTTGACCAGAACCTCGACTTCGGGCGTTTCCGGGTTCAGCGTGGAGAGCGAGTTGAGCCGGTCGATCAGGTCGGCGGGGAGGATCAGGGCGGCGAGCGCCTCGCCTTCGCGCACCTTCGCCGCCGCTTCGGCGCGGCTGCCGACGTCGACGCACTCGACCTCGCGGCAGATCCGCCGGTCGACCCCGACCGCGGGCAGCTTGCCGTTGCCGCCGGCGACCCGGGCGCCGGGCGGGATCTGGTCCAGCAGGGCGACACGCGGCTTGCCCGGTTCGCGCGAGATCGCGAAGCCGATCAGGAGCGCGATCAGGATCGGGTAGGCGACCAGGAGCGCCGCCTGCAACGGCGAGCGCCGCAGGATCGTCAGGTCCTTGAGCAACAGCCAGCGCATCAGTGCCCCCGATGCTGGAGGTAGCTGACGAACGCCGTCTCGAAGTCGCCTTCGGCCGCCGCGGGCGCCTCGCCGCGCACGGTCTCGCGCAGCTGCCGCGCCGAGCCGTCGAACAGGCCCTCGCCGTCGGCCAGCACGAGCAGCCGTTGCCCGTAGCGCTCGGCCTCCTGGATGTCGTGGGTGGAGAAGACGACGCTCGTCCCCCGCCCGGCCAGCCCGGCGATGAACTCCCACAGCCGCGCCCGTTGCCGCGGGTCCAAGCCGACGCTCGGCTCGTCCAGCAGCAGCACCGCCGGGCGCGCGAGCAGACCGATCGCGATGTTGATCCGCTGCTGGTTGCCGCCCGACAGCCTGGCCACGACCTCGCGCCGTCGCTCCCGAAGCCCGGTCAGCTCGAGCATCTCCTCGACGGCCCCGTCCGGATCCTCCCGCTTCTCCAGCCGCGCGAACAGCAAGAGGTTCTCCTCCACGGTGAG
>DASSBJ010000022.1:0-28058 GCA_035698885.1 Solirubrobacterales bacterium | reverse complement strand
GGTTACTCTAGCCCGGCTTCGGGCTCTGCCAGGGCTGGGAGAGGCGGGTCGCCAGGTCGTCGGCGAGGCCCTCGATCGGGACCCTGGTCTGCTCGAGGGAGTCGCGGTCGCGCAGGGTCACGGTGTCGTCCTCCATCGTCTGGTGGTCGACGGTGATTCCCCAGGGGGTGCCGATCTCGTCCTGGCGGCGGTAGCGCTTGCCGATCGAGCCGCCCTCGTCGAACTCGGCGGGGACCCGGCGGCTTTTGACCTGCTCGAACACTTCGCGCGCCTTCTCCGCCAGGCCGTCCTTGGAGACGAGCGGCAGTACGGCCGCCTTGACCGGGGCCAGCCGCGGGTGGAGTCGCAGCACCGTGCGCTCGCGGCCCTCGACCTCCTCGACCTCGTAGGAGTCGACGAGAAAGGCGAGCGTCGCCCGGTCGGCGCCGGCGGCCGGCTCGATCACGTGCGGCACGTAGCGCTCTTTCGTCTGCTGGTCGAAGTACTCGAGCTTCTCGCCGCTGAACTCGGCGTGCTGGCTGAGGTCGAAGTCGCCGCGGTTGGCGACCCCCTCGAGCTCCGACCAGCCGATCGGGAACAGGTACTCGATGTCGCTGGTCGCCGACGAGTAGTGGGAGAGCTCGTCGGCGCCGTGGGCCCGGACGCGCAGCATCGCCGGCCTGATGCCGAGCTCGGTGTACCAGCGCTCGCGCTCCTCCATCCAGGCCCGGTGCCACTTCTCGGCTTCGGCCGGCGGCACGAAGAACTCCATCTCCATCTGCTCGAACTCGCGCGTGCGGAAGATGAAGTTGCCCGGCGTGATCTCGTTGCGGAACGACTTGCCGATCTGGGCGATGCCGAACGGCGGCTTCTTGCGGGCGAAGCCGAGCACGTTCTTGAAGTTGATGAAGATGCCCTGCGCGGTCTCCGGCCGCAGGTAGACCTCCGAGCCCTCGCCGGCGACCGGGCCGACGTGGGTCTCGAACATCAGGTTGAACTGGCGCGGCTCGCTCAGCTCGCCGCCGCACTCCGGGCAGCGCAGCTCCGAATCCGGGTCGCCGCCCTCGGCCTCGACCGCCTCGCGCAGGTGATCCTCGCGCCAGCGCTTCTTGCACTTGCCGAGGCACTGGACGAGCGGGTCGGTGAAGCCCTCGAGGTGGCCCGAGGCCTCCCAGACCCGCGGGTGCTGGAGGATCGCCGAGTCGAGCGCGACGATGTCGTCGCGGTCCTGCAGCATCGCCCGCCACCACTCGGCCTTTACGTTGTTCTTCAGCAGCACGCCGTAGTGGCCGTAGTCGTAGGTCGAGCCGAGACCGCCGTAGATCTCAGACGACGGGAAGACAAAGCCGCGCCGCTTGCACAGCGCGACGATCTCCTCCATCGTCGTCTCGGTCCCGCTCGCCTGCGCCGCGTCAGCCATTGCGGAACCGTAGCGGCTGCGATAATCGCCCGGCCTCATGCCCATCTACGAGTACAAGTGCGCCAACGGCCACGTCTTCGACGTGATCCAGCGGATGAGCGACGAGGCGCTGACCGAGTGCCAGGAGTGCGGCGCCGCGGCCGAGCGCGTCCTGCACCCCGTGGCGATCCACTTCAAGGGCTCCGGCTTCCACAACACCGACTACGCGAAGAAGAAGACCGGCGCCAACGGAAGCTCTTCAGACAGCGAATCGTCGGGGACCTCCAAGGACTCGTCAGACTCCAAGCCCTCGTCCGACTCGAAGTCTTCGAGCTCAACCTCCGACGCCCCGAAGCCAGCCGCCAAGGCCGACTAGACGGCCGGGAGGGGCGGATGGGTCGCCTCACCCGATCAACTTCTTCACGGCCCGGCGTCGCTCGCTGTCCGGCACTTCGACCGACCCGCCGGGGCCCGGCGAGCAGCCGGAGTTCGACCCCGAGCAGAGCACGTCCTCCTTGCCTTCGCCGCCGATCGCCGCCGACAGGATCAGCTGCGGCATCGTGAAGAAGCCCATGTCGCTGACGAAGGCCTTGGGCGCGTCCCAGCCGATGATCGGGCCGTGGACGAAGTTGTAGGGGAGGCGCAGCGGGTCGGTGAGGCGGTCCTTGATGCCGGCGATCACCGCCTGCTGGGCGGCCTCGCGATCGAAGTCGCTGTAGCCGAGCGTGTAGGCGCTCCTGCCGGGCCCCGGGCATTCGCTCGGCTCGCGGATCCGCGAGTAGATCAGCGCCTCTTCGCCGTCGAGCGTGTTCTCGCCCTTGCCGAGCCGCAGCGTGAAACCGCCCTGGCCGCCGCCGGCGCCGCCCGAGATGTCGGCGCAGATCTTGTGCGGGACGTCGACCTTGACCCCGCCGACCGCGTCGATCAGGTCTTCGAAGCCGGTGAAGTCGACGATCGCGACGTGGTCGACTTCGACGCCGAGGAAGTCTTCGACCGCTTCGATCTGCGCCGCGGCGCCGCCGAAGGCGTAGGCGGCGTTGATCTTCTGCGGGCTCTGGCCGGGGATTTCCGCGTAGCTGTCGCGCGGGATCGAGAGTTTGCGGAAGGCGCCGCCGCCGGCGCGGATCAGCATCAGCGTGTCGGCGCGGTATTCACCGGCTTCGCAGCCGTCGTGCGGGGCGTCGCCGTGCGACTGCTGATCGAAGCACTTCTGCCTATGGGGGGCGCCCGGCTCCTTGGTGTCTGGCGGCCGCGCGTCGGTGCCGAGCACGAGGATCGTCTGCGCGCTGGGCAGCAGGAAGGGGTTGCCGTGCAGCTTCGACTTCGCTTCGCCGGAGAGCTTGAAGGACTGGATCTGGGCGGAGATCGCGAAGGCGAGGAAGCTGAGCAGGATCCAGCCGAGCGCCGCGATGCCGATCCATTTGAGCGCCCGGCGCAGCGCCGGGCGCGGGGCGCGTGGGCCGCGCTCGCGCTTGGGCCCGCCGGGGCGGCCGGGCAGCTTCGGCGCCCTCCAATCGCGTTCGCGCAGGCCCGAGAGGTCGGGCTTGCGCAGGCGCGACCACAGCCCCCGCCGGGCGCGGTAGACCTTGTAATCGGGCGGACCCTGCGGCCGCTGCTCCTCGTCGTTGCCCATGAAAGACTCCGGCATCATGGCGATTCCGCCGGAAGCGATAGGTGTAGACCTCGGCGGCACGAAGCTGCTGCTCGGGGTGCTCGACGGCGACTCGAAGACCGTCTGGGAGAGCCGCGAGCGCTCCGCCGGGGAGAGCGAGGAGGAGCTGGTCGAGCTGCTGGTGCGCGAGGTCGAGGCGGCGCGCGCCGAGCGCCCGGGGGTGAAGGCGGTCGGCATGGGCATCCCGGCGACGATCGACCATGAGAAGGGCCTCGCCCTCGCCGCCGTCAACCTGCCGATCGTCGACCTGCCGATCCGCGACCTGGTGTTCGAACGGACCGGCCTGCCGGCCTTCGTCGACAACGACGCCAACGTCGCGGCGCTCGCCGAGCACCAGTTCGGCGCCGCCCGCGGCACGCGGAACGCGATCATGCTGACGATCGGCACGGGGATCGGCGGCGGCCTGATCCTCGGTGGTGAGATCTACCGCGGGTCGACCGGCGCCGGCGCCGAGCTCGGCCACGTGGTGATCCAGATGGACGGGCCGCCCTGCCAGGGCAACTGCCCCAACCACGGCTGCGTCGAGGCGCTGGCCTCGGGCACCGCGCTGGGGCGCGAAGGCCTGGCGGCAGCCGAAAGAAGCCCCGAGTCGGCGCTCGGCCTGCTGCACGGCGAAGGCGAGTCGATCGACGGCAGGGCGGTGACGCTCGCCGCCCAGAGCGGCGACGAGGTCGCGGTCGGCGTCTTCGAGCTGATCGGCACCCGGCTCGGCGTCGCCCTCGCCAGCTTCGCCAACATCTTCGAGCCGGAAGTCATCGTCATCGGCGGCGGCGTGATCGCCGCGGGCGACCTGCTGCTCGACCCGGCGCGGCGCGAGCTCGAGGCGCGGGCGCTGCGGCCGATGAACCGCACGCCGGTCGTCGCCGCCGAGCTGGGCGCGGACGCGGGCATGATCGGCGCCGCCGCCCTCGCCCGGATCGAACTCGAGAAGGCGAGCTGATGCCGGGGTCGCTGATCGTCTGCCCGACCCCGATCGGCAACCTCGACGACATCACGATTCGCGTCCGCGACGCCCTCGTCGCCGCCGACTACGTCGCCTGCGAGGACACCCGGCGCACCGGCGGCCTGCTCGACAAGCTCGGCATCCGACCGGCGCCGCCGCTGATCTCGATCCACGAGGGCAACGAAGCGCCGCGCGCGGTCGAGCTGGCGCAGCGGATCGAACGCGGCGACGTCGTCGCGCTGGTCTCCGACGCCGGCATGCCGGCGATCTCCGATCCCGGCTTCCGCCTGATCCGCCGCTGCATCGAGCGCAGCCTCGAGGTCACCGTGCTGCCTGGCCCGTCGGTGGTGCCCGCGGCGCTCGTCGCCTCCGGCCTGCCGACCGACCGCTGGCGCTTCGAGGGTTTCCTGCCGAAGCGCTCCGGTGAGATGGAGCGGGTGCTGCGCTCGACCGAGACCGTCGTCGCCTTCGAGTCGCCGCGCCGGATCGGCGACTCGCTGGCGGCGCTGGCGGCGATCGCCCCCGACCGTCCGGCCGCCGTCGTCCGCGAGCTGACCAAGATGCACGAGGAGGTCGCGCGCGGCACGCTGGCCGAGCTGGCGCGCCGCTTCCGCGGCGACGTGAAGGGCGAGATCGTGCTGGCGATCGCCCCCGCGTCCTCCGACGACCACGACCAGGACGTCGCCTTCGCCGTCGACGCGCTGCGCCACCTCGTCCAGTCCGGCGCCCGTCCGCGCGCCGCCGCCAGCGTCGTCGCCGCCCTCACCGGCACCCGCGCCAACGACCTATACCGTGCGCTGACCGGAAGAGAGCCGAGAAGATGAGCTACTACGTCACCACGCCGATCTACTACGTCAACGCCGAGCCGCACCTGGGCCACGCCTACTCGACGATGGCGGCCGATGTGCTGGCGCGGCACATGCGCCAGCGCGGCGAGGACGTCTTCTTCCTCACCGGCACCGACGAGCACGGCGAGCCGATCGAGACGGCGGCGGAGCGCGAGGGGGTGACCCCGCAGGAGCTGGCTGACCGCAACGCGGCCAAGTTCGAAGCGCTGATGCCGATCATCGACGCCAGCAACGACTTCTTCATCCGCACCTCCGACCCCCGCCACGGCGAGCGGGTCGCCGAGATCATGCAGCGCGTCTACGACAACGGCTGGGTGAGCAAGGGCACCTACGAGGGCTGGTACTGCCCGCGCTGCGCCGACTTCAAAACGGAGCGCGAGCTCGGCCCCGGCCAGACCTGTCCGATCCACGAGATCGGGCTGGAGCAGGAGCGCGAGGAGAACTGGTTCTTCCGCCTCTCCGCCTTCCAGGCGCAGCTCGAAGGCCTCTACGAGGAGCGCCCGGACTTCGTCGTGCCCGAGTTCCGCCGCAACGAGGCGGTCTCGTTCATCAAGGGCGGGCTCGAGGACGTCTCGCTCTCGCGGCCGAAGCTGAAGTGGGGGATGCGGCTTCCCTGGGACCCGGGGCAGCGCATGTACGTGTGGTTCGACGCGCTGCTCAACTACGTCACCGCGCTCGGCTTCGCCCGCGAGGGCGAGGACCTGACCGCGCGCTTCTGGCCCGCCGACCTGCACGTGATGGCGAAGGACATCCTCAAGTTCCACGCCGTGATCTGGCCGGCGCTGCTCTGGGCGGCCGACCTCGAACCGCCGCGGCGGATGGCGATCCACGGCTACCTGATGATGGGCGAGAAAAAGATGTCGAAGTCGCTCGGCAACGTGCTCGACCCGTTCGAGGCGATCGAGCGCTTCGGCGCCGACGCGCTGCGCTTCTACTGCTTCCGCGAGGTCAGCTTCGGCCAGGACGGATCGATCTCCACGGCGGGCTTCGAGTCGCGCTACGAGACCGAGCTGGCCAACGACTTCGGCAACCTGGCGAGCCGCGTGCTGGCGATGGTCGACCGCTACCGCGACGGCACCGTGCCGCCGGCCCAGGTCGACGCCGTGCTGGCCGAGGACTTCGAAGGCGCCGTCGGTCGCTTCAGCGAGCTGCTCGACCGGGCTGAGCTGACGCAGGCGCTGGAGGAGTCCTGGAAGCTCGTTCGCCGGCTCAACCGCTATGTCGAGGAGACCCGCCCCTGGGAGCTGGCCAAGGACGAGGCCGACCCCGAGCGCCTCGACGAAGTCCTCTACAACCTCTGCGAGGGCCTGCGGGTGACGACCCTGCTGCTCGTGCCCTACCTGCCGCGGACCGCGGAGCAGCTGCTCGGCGCCCTCGGCGAGGACTCGCGCGAGCTGAGCGACCTGGGAGATCGCCCCGGCGGCCAGCCCGTCGAGCGCGTCCCGCCGCTGTTCCCGAAGATCGAGGCGCCCGCCTAGCGGGCGCGCAGGCCGAGTCTCCGGCGCCAGTCGCGCGCGTTGAAAAGGCGGGCGGCGCGCGCGATCAGACCGAGGCGGGACTTCGTGTACGGGTACCAGGTCGGCTCGCGCTTGCCGCCGAGGCGGGCGACGATCACCGACTCGGGGCGGCAGTACTTCTTGATCCCGTACTCGCCATGGCGGAAGCCGATGCCCGACTCCTTCCAGCCGCCCATCGGCACGTCCATCAGCACGTAGTTGACGATCACGTCGTTGATGTTGACCGCGCCGGCTTCGATCCGTCGGCCGACCTTCTCGGCCCGCTCCTTCTCTCCGAAGACCGACGCCGCGAGGCCGTACCGCGTGTCGTTGGCGAAGCGCAGCGCCTCCTCCTGGTCGCGCACCTTCATCACGGCGACGACCGGGCCGAAGGTCTCGTCCCGCATCACCGTCATCGAGTGGTCGACGTCGACGAGCACGGTCGGCTCGTAGTAATCGCCCGGCCCCTCGACCGGCCTGCCGCCGGTGAGCGCCTTCGCGCCCTTGGCCACGGCGTCCTCGACCTGGGCTTCGACGACCGCCCGCTGATTGGGCGAGGTCATCGCCCCGACGTCCTTTTCGGGCGTCTTGCCGTCGGCGCCCTGGCGCAGCGCCCCGACTTCCCGGGTCAGCTTGGAGACGAACTCGTCGTACACCGGCTCCTCGACGTAGATCCGCTCGACCGAGAGGCAGACCTGGCCGGAGTTGAACATCCCGCCCCAGGTCGCGGCGTTGGCGGCGCGGTCGACGTCGGCGTCGTCGAGCACGATCATCGGGTCCTTGCCGCCGAGCTCGAGGCTGACCGGGGTGAGGGTCTCGGCGGCGCGTGCCATCACCCTGCGGCCGGTGCGGTCCGAGCCGGTGAACTGGATGAAGTCGGCGTTGTCGATCAGGGCGCCGCCCGTCTCGCCGGTGCCGTGCACGCAGTCGAACACGTCGGGGCCGCCGATCTCCCGCTTCCAGGCCTCGACGATCTCGGACAGGCCCAGGGGCGTGAACTCGGAGGGCTTGACGACCACCGCCGCACCCGCCTGGAGGGCGGGGATCGCGTCTCCGAGCGCCAGCGCCAGGGGGAAGTTCCACGGGCTGATCACGCCGACCACGGGATAGGGCCGGTACTGGACCATCAGCTTTTTCGAGGCGGCGAGGGGCGAGTGCGGCCGCACCGTTTCGTCGCCGATGAACTTGGCCGCCTTGGTCCCGTAGAAGTTGATCAGGTCGGTCAGGTAGACCGTCTCGGCCGAGGTATCGCCGCGCACCTTGCCGGTCTCGGCCTGCATCGTGTCGAGCACTCTCTCCTGGTTGTCGAGCAGCCAGTCGCGCAGCCGCCCGAGCCAGCGGTATCGCCCCTCGTTGCCGAGCGCCTCCCACTCGGCCTGGTTGGCGCGCACGCGGGCGACGACCTCGGCCACCCGCCCGGGCGAGTCGACAGCGACGCTCCCTACCGTCGCGCCGGTCGCCGGGTTGAGGACCTCTATCCGCTCCGCGCCCGCGCCGTTGGAGGCGGCGCCGTCCACCGCCTCGCTGGCTTTCGGTGCCGTTCCGCTCTCCACCTGACCGCTCCCTTCGAAGTTTGGCTGGTCAGCCAACCTTACCGCGCGACGAGTCGGTAGACCGGCCCTTCCAGCGAGCAGACGTAGAGCCGCTGCTGATCGTCTTCGCCGAAGGAGCTGGGGGTGTCGACGTGCAGGCCGAGCCTGCGCTCGCCGCTCGCCCCGCGCAGGTGGGGGACGAGGCTGCGCAGCTCGCCCTCGCAGAGGTCGGCGTAGACGTAGCGCCCGTGGAGCGAGGGCAGGCTCCGGTCGGCGACCACGTAGCCGCCGATGATCGAGCAGCTGCCGCCGCGGCTGTGCGGGTAGGCGAAGATCGGCTTCACCGTGCCGCCGGGGTCCTGCGTGCCGCTGTTGGCGCCGCTGTATGGCGCGAAGCCCTCGCGCGCGTCCCAGCCGAAGTTGGCGCCGCGCGCCGCCCCGAGCGGCAGGTAGTCGACCTCCTCGTAACGGTCCTGGCCGACGTCGCCGATCGCGAGCCGTGGATGGCCGGGCCTGGTCACCCGGTCGAAGGAGAAGCGGAACGGGTTGCGCAGCCCGATGCTGAAGACCCGGGCATGGGGGCGGACTTCGCGCGGATCGACCCGCAGCAGCTTGCCGAGCCGGCTGTGCGGGTTCTGCGCGTTGTTCGGCGGGTCGCCGGCCGAGCCGCCGTCGCCCGTGCCGAAGTAGAGCCAGTGGCCGAGGAACTGCAGCTGGCCGCCGTTGTGGTTGGCGTTGACCGGGTGGGGTATGTGAACGATTGCGCGACGGGAGCCCCGCGCGGCTCGCGTCGCGCTTCTGCGCTCGAACCGGTCGACCCGGATGTCTCCCTGGCGATCCGTGTAGTAGACGTAGAAGCGACGGTCGCGCCCGTAGTCGGGCGGGAAGGCGATCGAGAGCAGCCCCCGCTCGCCGCCCGAGGAGACCAGGCCGCGGATGTCGAGGAACGGCCGGCGGAGCTTGTGGCCGTGGCGAAGGACCCTGACCGTGCCGCCCTGCTCGACGACGAACAACAGCTTCGGAAAGCCGGGTGCGCCGGTCACGTAGACCGGGCTGGAGAAGCTGCCGATGCGCTTCAGGCCAATGCCATGCTTGCCGCGAGGCTGCTGGCGGTCGGAGGACTGGTCGGCGGAGCCGCAGGCCGGCAGGGTCAGCGCCAGCGCCGCCGCAACGACGCTAGCGGCCGCTGTTCGCGCTCTTCTTGCCGATTTCCACGACTTCCCCATTGTCCCTTACTTCGACTTCGGGCGGGACATCGCTGATCTGCACGGTAAACGACCCGCCCGCATCGGCTCCGTTGGCGGTCTTCGCCCGGGTTTCGTCGCTGAGGCCGGCGCCGACTTCATAGAAGAGCCTGTAGCTACCCGCTTTCACGGCGCTCAGCTTCCAGACCGCTTCGGTCGTCGCCCCGGGCTTCAGCGGACCGAAGACGAAGGTCTTCGGTTCGGCGGTTTCGGCTCCGCCGGGCTTCTTCGAGCCGTCGAGTTTCGGGTACCCCTCGGCGAGCGCCCAGATCGGCCGGTCGGGCTGGGCGATGCCGGGAGCCGGGTCGCGGTAGCCGAAGGGCAGCCAGGAGTTGCGCGACCGCTTGTCGCCGCCGCTGATCGAGACGGTCAGCGCGGGCAGCGCCCTGCGGCCCGTGTTGCGCACGCCGAGCCGCAGCAGCGTCGTCTCGCCGAGCCGCTGCTTGGGCGGGAACTCGGCCTTGACGACCTTCACGTGGTAGGTGCCGGCCCGCTCGTTGGAGTTGGAGGACGATTCGCCCCCGCAGGCGGCGAGCGAGGCCGTCGCGGCGAGCGCGAGCAGGCTCGCCGCGAGCGCGCCGCCGCGAGAACGCCGCCGCGGTCCGCGATACCCCCCCGAGGATGAGCTCCCGAGCTCCAAAGCGGCCCGAACATACCACGGGTATTTCCCTGCATCGGAGGGTCGCGGCGGGGCGCGCGCGGGATTAGCCGGATCTCAACACTGGGCTAACGGACGCCACCGGCGCATCCCATAGACTCAGGGCTCGGAGCAGGGCCCGCCCGATGCGGTCCCGCCGTCCGGAGGAGAGATGGAAGCAGCCGCATCGATAGGCAGGAGGTTCGCCCCCGCCAAGTCGTTCTTCGAACAGGTCGGGGACATGATGATCCTGACCGCGCGCACGATGGTCTCCGCGGTGCGCCCGCCCTACCCCTACGGCGAGGAGTTCATCGGCCAGTTCCTCTTCGCCCTGCAGCTCTGCTGGTTCCCGCTGCTCGTCTCGACCGTGGCCTTCGGCTTCGGCGCGCCCGGCCTGCAGGCGGCCAACTTCCTCACGCTGTTCGGCTCGCTGGACCGGCTCGGCGGCTTCTTCGTGCTCGCCTCGATCCGCGAGTTCGCCCCCTTCGTCACCGCGGTCGTGGTCGCCGGCGTCGCCGGCACGGCGATCACCGCCGATCTCGGCGCGCGCAAGATCCGCGAGGAGCTCGACGCCCTGCAGGTGCTCGGCGTCGACCCGATCAAGAACCTCGTCGTGCCGCGCTTCCTGGCGCTGATGGTGATCACCGGCCTGCTCGACATCTACGCGCTGATCTTCGGCATCAGCGGCGGCATCCTCACCGAGATGCTCTACAACCAGCCGCTCGGCGGCTTCTTCGCCACGCTCTTCACCAACGCCTCGATCACCGACCTCTGGGGCTCGGTGATCAAGTGCACGCTGTTCGGCGCGATCATCTCGGTCGTCTGCTGCTACAAGGGGATGACCGCCTCCGGCGGCGCCGCCGGCGTCGGCCGCGCCGTCAACCAGGCCGTCGTCATCTCCTTCATGGGCGTCTTCGCCTTCAACTACGTCTTCACCCAGACCCTGCTGGCGACCAACCCCGACCTGCAGACGATCCGATGAGCGCCTGGCTCGACGTCCCGCGGGGCTGGCTCGACTCCTTCGGTGAGATCGCCCGCTTCGGCTCGCGCGTCGCCGGCCTCGTCTACAGCGGCCGCGTCCTGCGCTTCTTCGGCGAGAGCCTGCGCCAGGCCGGCATCCTGATCCTCGGCTCGGCGGTGATCATCTGGGGCCTCGTCTTCATCCTCGGCCTGCAGTGCGGGATCGAGGGCGCCTACCTGCTGCGCGCCAACGGCGCCCCCGCCTACGCGGGCGTCTTCTCCGCCTGGTGCGACCTGCGCGAGATCATGCCCTACGCCTTCGGCTACATGCTGGCGGCGAAGGTCGGGACCGGGATCGTCGCCGAGCTCGGCGCGATGCGGATCTCCGACGAGATCGACGCGCTCGAGGTGATGGGCGTGCCCCCGGTCACCTTCCTCGCCGCGACCCGCCTGCTCGCCGCCTGGATCGCCTTTCCCTTCATGTACCTGGTCGGGATCGGGATCATGTACTTCGCCAGCTACATCGCCGTGGTCGAACAGATCGGCGACGTCTCCTCCGGCGGCTACCTGCTGATCTTCTGGATGTTCCAGAACCCCCCCGACCTGATCTTCAGCCTGACCAAGGGCATGTTCATGGCGACGGCGATCGTGATGGTCGGCTGCTATTACGGCTACACCGCCAGCGGCGGGCCGGTCGGAGTGGGCACCGCGACCGCCAAGTCGATGGTCCTAAACATCGTTCTAGTGCACATCATCGGGATGCTCGGCACCCTCGTCTTCTGGGGCGCCAACCCGCGAGCGCCGATAGGAGGCTGAGTACGCTTATGGCAATGGACGAGCCGAGCCAGATTCGGGACGAGGAGCAGGAGGAGCGCTTGGCCGCCGAGGCTGCCGCAGAACCGAGCCCCTCCGGCCCCTACATCAGCGAAGACGGAGCGCAGATGGGCCGCGACTTCGTGATCCCCGGGGTCGACCCGGCCGACAGCGACCCCTACCGCTTCCACACCGGCCGCAAGCGCGACCACGGCAGCACCGATGCGATCGAGATCATCAACCTGGTCAAGCAGTTCGGCCGCGCCCGCATCCTCAACGGCCTCAACCTCGGCCTGCCCGAAGACCAGGTCTCGATGGTCCTCGGCCCCTCGGGCACCGGCAAGAGCGTGCTGATCAAGCACATCGTCGGCCTGCTCTACCCGGACTCCGGCGACGTGCTCGTGCACGGCGAATCGATCCCGGCGATGACCGACGACGAACTGTTCGAGGTGCGCAAAAAGTTCGGCCTGCTGTTCCAGGACGGGGCGCTGTTCGGCTCGATGAACATCTACGACAACACGGCCTTCCCGCTGCGCCAGCACACCGACAAAGGCGAGGAGGAGATCGGCGAGATCGTCAACCGGCGGCTCAAGGAGGTCGGCCTCGCCGAGGCGATCTACAAGATGCCGAACGAGCTCTCCGGCGGCATGCGCAAGCGCGCCGGCTTCGCCCGGGCGCTGGTGCTGGAACCGGCGATCGTGATGTTCGACGAGCCCGACTCGGGCCTCGACCCGGTGCGCACGGCGCTGCTCTGCGAGCTGATCCGCGAGGTCCACGCCGAGAACGGCGGCTGCTACCTGGTGATCAGCCACGATCTCAACACGGCGCGGCGGATCGCCGACTTCATCGCCGTCCTTTGGAACGGCCAGATCGTCGAGTCGGGGCCGAAAGAGGAACTGTTCGACTCCGAAAACCAGTTCGTGCACCAGTTCCTCAATGCGGACGTGACCGGTCCGCTGTCGATGGATTGAGCCCAGTCGCCGCTTGGGCGGTCAGGCATGCGCGGTGGGTGGTGCTCGCCTGCATCTTCCTCGCGGTGGGAGCTGGGGTGGTGGCTACTCAGCTGCCTACCGATGCCGCCACGAGCACGCTGGTCGACTCCGATACGGCCAGCTACCGGGCGACGCAGGAGGTCAGGCGGGACTTTGGGGAAGAACCGGTGGTGGTGCTTGCCGAGGGCGATCTGCAGCGGATCCTGCTGACGGCGAACCTGGGGCGGTTGCTGCGGCTCGAGGGGTGCCTCTCGGGGAAGGTGCCGAAGGGCGCCAGGGCGATCCAGGGGCCGTGTCGGGAACTCGCCGAGCAGGACCCGGTGCGCTCGCTGGTCGGGCCGGCGACCTTCCTCAACGAGGCGACGATCCAGATCCAGCGCCAGCTCGAACGGCTCGCCGCCGGCGTGCCGCCCGCCAAGCTGCGCGAACTGCTGCTCCAGCTCGCCGCCCAGTACGGAATCACCAGCGCGCCGAGCCTCTCCAATCCGAACTTCCTCGCGGCGGTCGTCTTCGACCTCCACAGGTCGCGGGGGACGCCGAAGGCGAAGCTCGCCTACCTCTTCCCGAACGGCCATTCGGCGCAGATAATCCTGCGGCTGCGCTCCGACCTGAGCCAAGGCGAGCGCCACCGGGCGATCGAGACGATCGGGGCCGTCGTCCGCGACCCGGTCGCCCGCAGGCAGTGCAGGTTCAAGGGCAAGCCGGAGCGCTGCTTCCAGCTGCACGGCGCGAGGTACGTGATCTCCGGCGTGCCGGTGGTCGTCGATGCGGTGACCCGGGCCCTGAAGGACGCCCTGCTGGTCCTGCTCGGCGTCGCCCTGGCGGTCATGGCGCTCACCCTGCTGCTCGTCTTCCGCAGCCGCTGGCGTCTGCTGCCGCTCGGCGTCGCGCTTGCCGCTGCGGCGCTGACCTTCGGCCTTTTCGGCTTGCTCGGCGGCTCGCTGACGATGGCCTCGATCGCGGTGCTGCCGATCCTGATCGGCCTCGCCGTCGACTACGCGATCCAGCTGCAAGCCCGCTACGACGAGGCGGTTGCCTTGGGAGCTTCCCCAGGGGTCGACGCCGCTCGCCTCGCCGCGTCGGGGGGTGGCCCGTCGATCGCAACCGCCTGCCTGGCCACCGCGGCCGGGTTCCTGGCTTTGCAGCTCTCGCCGATCCCGATGGTGCGTGGGTTCGGGCTGTTGCTCGTCGGCGGTGTGGCGATCGCCTTTGCCGTCGCGTTCCTCGCCGGTTTTGCGGCGCTGGGGCTCAGGCGGGGGGCGGGATCGCCGGGCGGCCAACCTCAGGGGGCGGGAGCGCCGGGTGTCCCTCCGGACGCTGGGTTTTTCGCCTCTGAGTTGTTTGGCCGTCCGAGGAGGTGGCTGGGGCGAAAAAGAGGACGCCGCGTCGCTCCGGGACACCCGGCACTCCCGCCGTCGATGCGGAGGGTCTTGGCGTTAGCTGGAACACGGCCGCAGGCGGTTCTGGCCGTTGGTGTCGTCCTGGCCGTCATCGGATGGGCGCTGGGCACGCAGATCGAAACGCAGACCGATATCCGCAAGCTGGCGCCTCAGAACGTGGAAGCCGTCGAAGAACTGAACGAGCTGCAGGATGCCACCGGGGTGTCGGGAGAGCTCGACGCCCGGATCACCGCGCCCGATCTGACGGATCCGGCGACGATTCGGTGGATGGCGGCGTTCAAGCGGCGGGCGCTGGCGGCAGGAGGGTTCAAAGGGGCCAACGCGAGCTGTCAGGAGGCGGAAGTCTGCCCGGGGCCGGCGCTGTCGGATTTCGTCACCGGGGGCGGGTTACTCACCGGCTCCGAACAGGGGCTGACGCGCAAGAGCATTCGCGCGGCCCTCAAGCAGATACCGGCCTATGACCTTAGGCAGGTGGCGACCGTCGATCCGAAGACGGGGCTGCCGACTGGGACGGCGCTTATGGGGTTCGGCATCCGCGCGCAGTCATTGGACTCGCAACAGGAGCTGATCGAACGGATCAGAGGGGCTGTCGGTGAGCCCGGGACGAAAGGCGGCCCGCCGCCGGGAGTCCAAGTAGAGCTCGCGGGGCTCCCGGTCATCGCGGCGCAGGCGGCGTCTGATCTGGACAGCAGCCGCTACCTGCTCACCGCCGCCGGGCTGCTTGCGGTGGCGCTCGTCCTGCTGCTCGTCTATCGCTCCTGGAGGCGCGCCCTGATCCCGCTCGTCCCGATCGTCATGGCCACCGGCTGGTCCGCGCTGGTCCTCTGGATCACCCGGGTGCCGCTCAACCCGATGTCCGCTGCGCTGGGAGCTTTGACGATCGCGATCGCGACCGAGTTCAGCGTGATCCTCGCGGCGCGCTTCCGCCAGGAGCGGGCAGCCGGTCGCGACCTGGACGCTGCCCTCGAAGCTACCTACTCGCGTACGGGAGCTGCCGTGCTGGCCTCCGGCGCCACCGCGATCGCCGGCTTCGCCGTCCTGATCGCCAGCGACGTAGGCATGCTGCGCGAGTTCGGCCTCGTCACGGTCGTAGACCTGACGGTAGCCCTGCTCGGCGTGGTGATCGCTCTGCCCGCAGTCCTCGCCTGGTCTGAGAGATGAAGGATCGCTACTCGATCTTCGTAGGCCTGATCTTCGCGGCGATCGTCGTCGTGGCGCTGATCCACGGGGTGCCGGGCGGGGGGGAGACGCTGGGGCTCGACAGGCAGGAGGCGCGCTGGCCGTTGCCGGAGTTCGCGGTGCCGAACGCGGCGGGGGGGCTGGAAGGCGACGCCAACGTCGCTCAGGACGACTGCTCGGTCGGCGAGCTGCCCTGCCCGGCGGATTCCCGACGGCAGCCCGCCTGCCGGATCGAAACCCCGGGGGCGATCCGCGTCTGCGACCTCTTCGACCGGCCGCTCGTGATCTCGTTCTGGTTCAGCAAGGGCGGCGACTGCGTCGAACAGCAGGACGCGGTCAGCCGGCTCTTCTCGCGCTACCGTGGGCGGGTGCGGTTTCTCTCGCTCGATATCCGCGACGACCGTGGCACCGTGCGCGATCTGATCCGGCAGCGGGGGTGGAAGATGCCGGTCGGCTACGACCGCGACGGCGCGGTCGCCAGCCTCTATCGCGTCGGAGGCTGCCCGACCTACGCCTACGTCTACCCGGGCGGCACCCTGGAGTCGGCGAGCGTCGGCGAGTTGACCGCGACGCAGCTCGGCGCCCGGGTAGGGGGCCTGCTGAAGGCCAGTCGCCTGGCGGCGGTGGCTCGGTGATGGCCGCGCCCGGGCCGCAGCCGAGGCCGGCCTGGGAGCCCTCGCCGGCGCTCGGCTGGGTGGCGCCGCACGTGGCCGCGGAGTTTCCCGGACTCGGCATCTCGTGGGTCGAACTCGACGGCCGCCCCGGTCGCAGCCCCGACCCGGTCGACCGCCGCCTGCGCAAGGCGTCCGACCGCTTCTACGGCGCCCACGCGATCCACATGCGCGAACGGCCGATCCCCTGGGCCTACCGGGTCTTCTTCCGCCAGATCGGCCTCGACCCCGACCGCACCCGCACGCCGGTCGAGCAGCTCGCGCTCGACCGCCTCCAGGACGGCGGCTTCAAGAGCCGCGGCCTGCCCGTCGACGCGCTGACGATCGCCACGATCGAGACCGGGATCGCGCTGCGCGCCTTCGACGCCGCGAGACTTGACGGCCCGCTCTGCATCCGCGACTCCGCTCCGGGGGAGTCGCTGGAGGGTCGCCCGGGCGAGCTCTCCCACGGGACCCTGGTGATCGCCGACGAGCGCGCCCCCGCGGGCCTGCTCTTCGGCGCCACGGCCGGCGGCCGCGAGGTCGGCCGCGACACCCGCCGCATCGCGGTCGCCGCGATCCAGGTCGACGGCGTCCCCCAGATCGCGGTCGACGAGGCCCTCTGGATGGTCGCCGCCACCCTGGAAGCCGCGTGACACGGCGCATCTCCCAGTCCGGTCTGCTCGTTTCTACCCTCTGAGGCCGCCCGCCCTGAATGCAAGGCCGCCGGAGGCGCGCTGGAAGGCGCGGCGCAGTCCATAGAAGGCGGCCGCGAAGGCGACGGCGCCGGCGACGAGGCAGACCGCGAGGATCAGCCCCGCGATGTAGAAGAGGCCGCCGGTGACGAGCACGAAGACGACGCCGGCAAGCAGAGTCGTGTGCGAGCGGTAGCCGGCGAAGTGCTCGCGGGCCGAGACCTCAAGGCCGCCGAGCGCCGCGAGCACGACACCGATGCCGATCGCCGTCGGGCTCTGGCTGACGACACCGACGACGAGCGAGACGATTCCGCCGAGCACGGTCAGCTCTGCGAGCGGAAACGAGCCCCAGGGGGCCGGCGGGCGCTCGTCGGCGGTGCGTCGCCGCTCCGTCCGCTGCCCCTTCTGCCCCTTGCGCTTAGCGCTGCTCAACGGCCGCAAGCCGCCCGGCTAACGGGCATCCAGAGGAGACCTTGACCCGCCACCAGCCCATCAGCATGCCGAGCGGGCCAAGGCGAGGGCGGGAGTGCCAGTGGCCGCAGCCGGGTTCGCCGACATCGGCGCGGCTGATCCGCAGCCACCTGTGCTCGGCCGGCGCGTCGAGCATTCGCTCGAGCAGCTCACGGTTGCGGGTCTCCAGCTCAGCCTGTTCGCGCAGCGCGATCCGCGCCTCTGCGACCCGATCGGCAAGCGAATCCCGAATCGTCTCCAGCTCACCCAGCCCCAGCAGCCGCGGCTCACCGCACAGCGGTGCTATCCCGGCATCGACCTCGACCCGCGGAAACGCCTCGGCGAAGAGCGAGCCGAGCTGAGCTTCCAGCCGCCCGACCTGCCGCCGCAACTCCACTCGCGCCAGCCGCTCGTCGCCACCGATGCGAACCGCATGCTGTCGGTCAAGTAGCTCCGGCATAAGCCCCGACCAAGTGTA
Organism: Solirubrobacterales bacterium; assembly: GCA_035698885.1. Taxonomy (GTDB): domain Bacteria; phylum Actinomycetota; class Thermoleophilia; order Solirubrobacterales; family 70-9; genus VRUE01. The sequence continues at coordinate 10,691 of DASSBJ010000022.1, read as the reverse complement.
GTCCAAGGCCACGACCCACTCGCATCGGTTTCGTTAAGAGCGATCCCGCTCCCTCGCAACCCCTCAGACGAGCAGCGCGTCCCGCGAGCGCGGGCTCAGCGCCCTCCGCAGCAGCGCCCGCTGCCGCGGCGTCAGCGTGCCGATCCGCTTGTTCTCGCTCAGCGCCAGCGTCTGCAGCAGTTTGCGGGCGCGGGTGCGGCCCCAGCGGCGCTGGCTGGTCAGCAGCTCGGCCAGGGTCATGCTCTCGGTCTCCCAGGGGACGTCCTCGATCACCTCTGCCACGTCGACCTCGCCCCGGCCGATCGACCGCTTCAGCTCCGCCCGCGCGAGCCGGACCCGGTTGGCACGGGCCAGGGCCTGCATGTGCTGCGGTGTCTGGGCAGCGGCCGGGCTCGTCGGGGCAGGTGCGATCGTTGCAGCAGCTTCCACTGGGACTCCTCCCTATCGGGTTCGTTGACTGGTGCTCTGTGCCGGCCGCTGGCTGACGCGGCCCGGCTGAGTTGAAGTGCCGCCGCCGCCCTCTCCCGGACGCGCGGCAGGGGGCCAAGCTACGCGCTGGGGGCGGCGACCGTCAACCCGGAATCGTGGATGCGTCCACGCCCCGGTCGCTAAGAGCATCTTTTTCTCGCCCGGGGGGCGCTTGTCCCGAAATGGACAAGCCGGAAACTACCCCCGAAGGGGGATGCACAAACGCTCACGTACGCGGAAGCTCAGGAAAGTCCTCAATGGTTTGCCCGATCGTGGCCAGTGCCCGATCGAGCTGGTCGCGCTCGTGCGTGGCCATCAGGCTCGTGCGCAACAGCGCGCCGCCCGGTGGCACCGCCGGATGGATCGCGACGTTCGTGTAGACGCCGGCGTCGAACAGCGCCTTCCACAGCAGCACCGCCTGCCAGTCGTCGCCGACGACCACCGGGACGACCGGCGTGGTGGCGACCGAGCCGTCCGCGAGCCTGCCGGGCTCGACCACCTGCAGCCCGAGCCCGCGCAGGCCCTCGCGCAGGTACTCGGCGTTGCCGAGCAGCCGCTCGAACAGCCGCGGGCCGTCGGCCCGAATCACCCGCAGCGCCGCCAGCGCCGCGCCGACCGCCGCCGGCACCGCCGAGGCGCTGAAGACGAAGGAGCGCGAGGAGATCCGCAGGTACTCGACCACGTCCGCCGGGCCGACGATGAAGCCGCCGCAGGAGGCGAGGCTCTTGGAGAAGGTCCCCATCCGCAGGTCGACCTCGTGCTCGAGCCCGAACAGCTCGCTCGCCCCGGCGCCGCGCGCCCCGAGCACCCCGGCGCCGTGCGCCTCGTCGACCATCAGCCGGGCGCCGTAGCCGCGGCAGAGCTCGACGATCCGCGGCAGGTCGCAGACGTCGCCCTCCATCGAGAAGACGCCGTCGACGACGACCAGCACGCCGCCGCCGTCTTCGCCCGCCCGCTGCAGCATCTTCTCCAGCTTGTCCATCCGGTTGTGGCGGAAGGGCCGCAGCTTCGCCCCCGAGAGCTTGCAGCCGTCGAGGATCGAGGCGTGGTCGCCGGAGTCGCAGATCACCGTGTCGCCGGGCGCGAGGATCGTGCCGATGCAGCCGACGTTGGCCTGGTAGCCGGTGGTGAAGACGATCGCCTCGTCGGTCCCCATCCATTCCGCCAGCTCGCGCTCCAGATCGAGGTGCAGCGGCGTCGTCCCGTTGAGCAGGCGCGAGCCGGTCACCCCGGTGCCGTAGGTCTCGAGCGCGTCGCGCGCCCCCTGCTTGACCCGCTCGTCTCCGGTCAGGCCGAGGTAGTTGTTGGAGCCGAGCATGATCGTCTCGCGGCCCTCCATCTCGACCACCGGACCGGCCTCGGAGGTGAGCAGGCGGAAGTAGGGCAGGAGGTCGTGCTGCTTGGCCGCTTCGAGCTGCTCCAGCCGGTCGTGGCTGCGCGCCTTCTCGAACACGTCGACGGGGGTCCTCGCGGTTTCGCTCATGCCGAAAGTGTAGGTTCAGGTTCCCGTGCCGGCCGTCGAGATACGCCCCGTCAGCTCGCGGCGCGAGCTGAAGCAGTTCGTCGACCTGCCCTACCGGCTGCACGCGGGCACGCCGTGGGTGCCGCCGCTGAAACTCGAGCGGCGGATGTTCCTCAGCCGCCGGCTCAACCCGTACTTCAAGCACGGCGAGGCGGAGTACTTCCTCGCTCGGCGCGGCGAGCGCGTCGTCGGCCGCGCCAGCGCCCAGGTCGACCACGCCTTCAACCGGTTCCACGGCAGCCGCTGGGGGATGTTCGGCTTCCTCGAGCTGGAGGACGACGAGGAGGCGATGGCGGCCCTGCTGGCGGCTGCGGAGGCCTGGCTGCGCGAGCGCGGCTGCGAGCGCATGGTCGGCCCGATGGACTTCTCGATGAACGAGGAGAGCGGCGTGCTGATCGAGGGCTTCGAGCTCGAGCCGCTGGTCCGCCAGCCCTGGCAGCCGCCCTACTACCAGCGGCTCTGCGAGGGCGCCGGGCTGGAGAAGGCGATGGACCTCTACTCCTGGGCGCTCGACATCTCCGACCGCGAGGACATGCTGCCGGTCCTCTTCGAGCTCGACCAGAAGGCCCGCGAGGAGCACGGCGTGCGGATCCGCAAGATGTCGCGCCGCCACCTGCGCAAGGAGATGGACCGCTTCGCCGAGATCTACAACGCCGCCTGGGCGCAGAACTGGGGCTTCGTCCCCTATTCGAAGGCGGACCTCGACGCCTACACGCTCGACATGCACCTGATCTTCTCGCGCGAATGGTTCATGGTCGCCGAAAAGGACGGCGAGACGATCGCCGTGGCGATCACGCTGCCCGACGTCAACCAGGTGCTGAAGAAGATGAAGGGCAGGCTGCTGCCGCTCGGCTGGTGGCGCTTCCTCAACCGCAACCGGATCGCGGACCGGGTTCGGGTCGGCTTCCTCGGCGTCAAGCCCGAGCACCAGCACACCGGCGTCGCCGCCTCGCTCTACGTCGAGCACTTCGACACCGCCGCCCGGATGCGGCAGAAACGCGGCGAGGCGGGCTGGATCCTCGAGACCAACGAGGCGATGAACCGCGGCCTGGAAGCGATGAGCGCCGAGATCGTCAAGCGGTACCGGGTCTACGAGAAGCCGATCGCATCGCTACAGTCGGAACGGTGAGCGAGTTCGAGCTCGAGCCGGTTCGCGTGCGGGTCGTGGAGCAACAGGCCCCCGGCCCGCTCGCCCTGCGCGGCGAGGCGCGCACCGCCGCGATCGCCGCGGTCGGCGGGATCGTGCTCGGGGCCGCGACCGTGGCCGCGGTCCGCGCGGTCGGCGCGGCCGCGAAGAGCTCGCAGGGACGGCTGTTGCCGGGGCGCAAGCGCCAGCCCAAGATCGTCGCCAGCCGCTCGTTCCTCGTGGACGTTCACCTGCTCGGTAAGTGAGCGCCGGCCTCGAGCTCGAGCTGGCGCCGCCCTCGCCCTTCCGCCTTCCCTCCCACAGCAGCGAGGACCGGACGATGTCGGTGCGCGACGGGGTGCTCTCGCGGCTGCTGCGGGTGGACGAGAGCCCGGTCCTCGTCCGCGCCTGGGAGCCGGGCCGCGGCCGCGTCCGCCTGCGCGCCGAGCCGGTCGCCCCGGCGGCGCTGAGCGCGCCGCGCTCGCTGCCGGCGCGCGAGAGCCGCCCCGCCGGCGAGGCCGAGCTGCGCGTCGCGCTCGAGCGGATGCGTTTCGCGCTCGGCGTCGACGACGACCTGGCCGGCTTCTACCGGCGCTTCCGCCGCGACCCGCTGCTCGGGCCGGCGCTGCGGCGCCGGCCCTGGCTGCGCCCACGCCGCCCGCCGTGGGCCTGGGAGGCGCTTGCCTGGGCCGTCGTCAAGCAGCTGATCGAGACCGAGCGCGCGGCGGCGATCCAGCGCCGCATCGTCGGCCGCTGGGGGCCGCGGCTCGACCGGGCGCTGAAGGACGTGCCGGACGCGGCGACGATCGCCGGCCGCGCGCCGGCCGAACTGGCGGCGCTGGACCTCTCGCCGGCCCGCGCCGTCGCCCTGCGCGCGGTCGCCCGCGAGATCGCCGCCGGGCGGGTGCGTCCGGGCGAGGCCGCCGGCGACGCCCGGCTGCTGGCGATCCCCGAAATCGGCCCCTGGACCGTGCAGTGCCTGGGCCTGTTCGGCCGCGGCGATCCCGACTCGCTGCCGGCCGGCGACCTGATCTACCTGAAGCTGGTCGGGCGCCTCGCGCGGCTCGGCCGTCGCGCCACGGTCGAGGAGGTGGAGGAGTTCTACGCCCCATATGAGCCCTTCCGCGGCCTCGCCGGCCTCTGGACCATCGGCCTGTATAGGTAGGGGCAGGCTTCAAGGAACGCGGCACGCTGCCGATTAGGCACGCATGGATGTCGCGCGCGAGCGTCCCGGCGGCGAGGGCCGTCCCGAGGGCTGGTCCGAGGAGCGCGTGAGCGAGTTCATCGACGAGATCTCCTCGGCCGGCGACGACTACCGCCGCCTCGTCGAGCGCCTGCCGGCGATCGTCTACTCCTGCGAGCTCGGCGAGCGCGGACGCTGGCGCTACGTCAGCCCGCAGATCCAGGAGATCCTCGGCTACTCGCCCGAGGAGTGGATGGCCGACGCCGGGCTCTGGGCGGAGCGCCTGCACCCCGAGGACCGCGAGCGGGCCCTGCAACAGGAGGCGCGCACGGCGCACGGCGAGGGCAACGGCGCGCCGCCGATCGACTACCGGATGATCACCCGCGACGGCGACGTCGTCTGGATCCTCGACGAGGCGGTGCTCGAGCCGGACGGCCGCGGCATGCCGATCTGGCACGGGGTGCTCTACGACATCACCGAGCGCAAGCTGGCCGAGCAGGAGCTGAGGCGCGCCGCCGCCCAGCAGGCCGCCGTCGCCCGGCTCGGCCGCTACGCGCTGCAGGACGGCGACCCGGCGCGGCTCGCCAAGCAGGCGGTGCCGCTGATGGCCGAGATCGAGGGGGTCGAGGCGGCCTGCGTCTGGGAGGCCGGCCGCGAGGGACGGCGCCTGCACCTGCGCGCCGGCCTCGACGAGCGCGACGGCGCCGAGCGCCGCGCCTCGGCGGCGCGCGACTCCCACGCCGGCGCCGCGCTGGAGTCGGGGCTGCACGTGATCGTCGACGACTGGTCGAGCGAGCGCCGCTACACGATGCCGCCGGCGCTGCGGGTGCTCGGCGTGCGCAGCAGCCTCGCCGTGCCGATCGCCGGCAAGGAGCGGCCCTACGGCGTGCTCGACATCCACTCCACCGAGGCGACCCGCTTTACCCCGCAGGACGTCCACTTCGTCCAGGCCTCGGCCAACGTCCTCGCCGACGCGCTGGAGCGCCACAGCGCCGACGAGGCGCTGCGCCACCGCGTCCTGCACGACTCGCTCACCGGCCTGCCCAACCGGCCCAGCTTCGTCGACTCGCTGCGCGACGCGCTGCGCCGCGGCCTCGCCTCCGGTTCGCCGGTCGGCGTCCTCTTCCTCGACCTCGACCACTTCAAGCTGATCAACGACAGCATCGGCCACCACGCCGGCGACGAGCTGCTGCGCGAGGTGGCGCCGCGGCTGCGCGCCCACCTGCGTCCCGGCGACATCGTCGCCCGCTTCGGCGGCGACGAGTTCGGCATCCTCGTCGACCGCCTGACCGACGAGGACGAGGCGCTGACGATCGCCGATCGCGTCGCCGGAGCCTTCTCGGAGCCGTACTCGATGGGCGGCGCCGACCATTTCGTCACCGCCAGCATCGGCATCGCCGTCGCCCGCTCGACGGGTCGCGAGCCGCTCGAGCCCGAGCTGCTGATCCGCGACGCCGACGCCGCCATGTACAGGGCCAAGGAAAGGGGGCGCGGGCGCTGCGAGGTCTTCGACGCGGCGATGCGGGCGGGCGCCGTGCGCCGGCTGGAGACCGAGCGTGAGCTGCGCCATGCGCTCGACCGCGACGAGCTCCACCTTCACTACCAGCCCGTCGTCGCCCTGGGCAGCGGCGAGATCGTCGGGCTCGAGGCGCTGGTGCGCTGGAACCATCCCGAGCGCGGCCTGCTCGACCCCGGCGAGTTCGTCTCGATCGCCGAGGACAGCGGCCTGATCGAGCCGATCGGGCGTTGGGTGCAGGAAACAGCCTGCCGCCAGGCGCTGGGCTGGCACGAGCTGCGCCCCGACCAGCGGCCGCTCGACGTCGCCGTCAACCTCTCGACGCGGCAGGTGGCGCACCCCGACCTCGCCGGCCAGGTGCGCGAGGTGCTCGCCCGCACCGGGCTCGACCCGGTAAACCTGCGGCTCGAGGTGACCGAGAGCGTGCTGGTCGAGGAGTCGGCTAGCGCGATGGCGACGCTGGAGGCGCTGAGCGAGCTCGGCGTGCGCCTGGTGCTGGACGACTTCGGCACCGGCTACTCGTCGCTCGCCTACCTCAACCGCTTTCCCTTCGACGCGCTGAAGATCGACCGCTCCTTCGTCGACGGGCTCGGGCTCGAGCAGGAGCGCACGGCGATCGTCGAGGCCGTGATCGGGATGGCCCGGGCGCTCTCGCTCGACGCGATCGCCGAGGGCGTCGAGAGCGAGGAGCAGCTCTCCGAGCTGCGCCGGCTCGGCTGCGACTTCGCCCAGGGGCACCTCTTCTCGCGCCCGCTGGCGCCGGACAAGGTGACGACGCTGCTGCGCGAAGACGGCTTCGAGCTGATCGGCGAGGTGGCGCGGAAGGTCGCCGGCTAGCCCTGCACGTTGCCGGCGAGGTATTCGTCGCTGAGCACTTCGGCGGTCGCCGGCCGGCCCTCGATCAGCCCGTTCTCGCTCATCCAGGCGATGAAGGCCTTCCACTCGCCTGAATCCATCGCGCCGCTCCTGGAGAGCAGCGGCAGAGTCGCTTCGACCTCGGCACGGGTCAGCTTCGGGTCGAGGTCGGAGTTGGCGGCGAGCAGCGCCTCGGTGCTCGCGCCGGGCCGTTCGGCCGCCGCCGCGGTGCCGCGCGCCAGGGCGCCGAGGAAGAGCCGCACCGGCTGCGGGTCTTCCTCCAGCCGCTTGCGGTTGGCGACGAGGACGAGCTCGTCGTAGGTCGGCACGCCGAGCCGGTCGACCGGGGTGACGACCGGGTCCTTGCCGCGCAGCTTCAGGTCGACCCCCTCGACGTTGCTGAAGCCGCCGAGCATCGCCTGCGCCCGCCCGCCGACCAGCGCCGGCAGCAGGCCGTAGCCGACGTTGACCGCGTTCACGTCCGACGGCGTCAGCTTGGCGCGGGCGAGGATCGTCTCCAGGTAGGCGTCCTGATAGGGGATGCCCGCCGTGGCGATCGTCTTGCCGCGCAGCCCCGCGACGCCGCCGATGCCGGACTTCTTCAGCCAGATCAGCGAGGTCAGCGGCCGGTTGACCAGCGCGCCGACGGCGAGCACGTTCAGCCCCTGTTCGTGCGCGAGCAGGACCTCGGGCTCATAGGAGATCGCCAGGTCGGTCTGGCCGGCGGCGACCTGCTTGATCGGCGCCGCCGGGTCGGAGGGCGTGTGGATCGAGACGTCGAGCCCGGCGTCTTCGAAGTAGCCGAGCTTCTGCGCCATGTAGATGCCGGCGTGGTCGGGGTTGGGGTAGAAGTCGAGCGTCAGGCTGAGCGGTTCGCTCGCGCCGCCGGTCGTCGTGTCGCTCTTCTCGCCGCAGGCGGCGAGCCCGAGGGCGAGGGCGAGCAGGGCGAGGGCGGCGGCGATCGCCGGCAGGCGGAGGCGTTGCATGTCCGGAGTTCTATCGCCAGGTGACGACGCGACGCTCGGCGAGGGCGATCAGGGCGAAGAGCGCGAGCGCCATCGCGACCAGCAGCGAGGCCGCGGCGAACTCACGCGCGGTCTCCAGCTGCCCGTTGTCGAGCAGGATCATGTGGCCGAGGCCGGAGTCGGCGCCGGCCCACTCGCCGAACACGGTGCCGATCGGCGCGAACACGGCGGCGATCCGCGCGCCGCTGAACAGCGAGGGAAGCGCCGACGGCATTTCGACCCGCCAGAGCAGCTGCCCGCGGCCGGCATCGAGCGTGCGCATCATCTTCGTCGCTTCCGGATCGACCGCGCGCAACCCGTCGAGCGTCGCCACGGCGACGGGGAAGAAGCAGATCAGGGCGACGATCGCGAGCTTCGGCCCGATGCCAAAGCCGAGCCAGATCACGAGGATCGGGGCGAAGACCACGATCGGGACCGCCTGGGAGGCGATCAGCAGCGGGTAGAAGGCGTAGCGCAGCGTCGTGGAGAGGCGCAGCAGGACGGCGAAGCCGAGCCCCGCGGCGAGCCCGATCGCGAAGCCGAGCAGGATCTCCTTCAGCGTCACCCAGGCGTTTTCGGCGAGCAGCGAGCGGTTGTCCCAGAGCGCCGAGGCGATTTCCGCCGGCGAGGGGACGAGGAACGGTTCAAGTCCCATCAGATCGGCGAGAGCGCCGGTCGAGGCAGCGACTTGCCACGCCGCGACCAGCGCCACGAGCACAAGCACGGGCAGCACCCAACGCCTCACCGCCAGCTCCCTTCGTTCCGGTGCGACTTTTGTACCTGTGGGGTACGAAACTCGCACTGGAAGCTCACCTCGACCCCCTGTGCAGGGCAGACATAGCGCGCTCGCGGGCGGCGACGAAGGCGGGGTTGGTGACGGCGGCGTCGCGGTCGGGGGCGCGCGGAGCGGGGGCGCTCAGCCGCGCCACCACGCGCGCCGGGCGGGCGGAGAGGACGGCGACCCGGTCGGCGAGGTAGAGGGCCTCCTCGACGTCGTGGCTGACCAGCACCACGGTGCGCGGGTCGGCCGCCAGCGCCGTCGCGAGCCAGGCCTGCATCTCGGCGCGGGTGATCGCGTCGAGCGAGGCGAAGGGCTCGTCGAGCGCCAGCAGCGGCTTGCCGGCGACGAGGGTGCGCAGGAAGGCGACCCGCTGGCGCATCCCGCCGGAGAGCTCGGCGGGGCGCGTGCGCTCGAAGCCGGCGAGGCCGAAGCGCTCGAACAGCCGCCCCGCCTGCTTTCGCGCCGTGCCGCGCCGCGCGCCGCGGTTGCGCAAGGCGAGCGCCGCGTTGTCGACGGCGCTCAGCCAGGGCAGCAGCATGTCGCGCTGCGGCATGAAGGCGCAGTGGGCGAGCCGCGCCTCCGCGCCGCTCGCGCCGCCGACCTCGATCGCCCCCTCGCTCGGCTCGCGCAGGCCGGCGACCAGCTCGAGCAGGGTCGACTTGCCGCAGCCGGAGGGGCCGACCAGGCCGAGCACGCCGCCCGCCGGCGCCGCCAGGTCGAGGCCCTCGATCGCGGTCAGCTCGCCGTAGCGGTGGGTCAGCCCGTGGATCGCCAGCGCCGCGCCCACGGCAGGCGATGCGGTCTTCACGGCGAATTCCCCAGATTCCGCGTTCACGCTGCTATCCTGGCGCACTCCGCGCTTCTGACTTAGAAGGTCAAGAAAGTCGATAACCAGTCTGCGCGGCGCCAATCATGGATCCAGCGATCATCGTCTTCGGGCTCGGAATCGGCATCCTCGTCGGCATGACCGGGATGGGCGGCGGCTCGCTGATGACGCCGCTGCTGATCCTGATCTTCGGCATCCAGCCGACGACGGCGATCGGCACCGACATCTTCTACTCCGCCGTGACCAAGACCGTCGGCGGCTGGCGCCACCTGCGGATGAAGACGGTCAACATGGACCTGGTCAAGTGGCTGTCGCTGGGCAGCGTGCCGGCCGCGGTGGCGGGCGTGGCGCTGGTCTCGGTGCTGGAGAAGCACGTCAATCCCGACCGGCTCGACTCGCTCGTCTACGCGGTGCTCGGCGGAACCCTGCTGATGGTCGGCATCATCACCCTGACCCGGGCGCTGATCCTGCGCAACCTGGTCAACGAGCGCGACCGCTTCGAGGTCGAGCGGCGGCACAAAGTCGCCGCCGTGACGATCGGCGCGACCACCGGCTTCGTCATCGGCATCACCTCGGCCGGCTCGGGCACGGTGATCGCGATCCTGCTGATCGCCGTCTACCGGCTGGCGCCGAAGAAGGTCGTCGGCACCGACGTCTTCCACGCCGCCGTGCTGCTCTGGGCGGCGGGCATCGCCCACTGGGTCGGCGGCAACGTCGACTTCGCGCTCGCCGGCAACATCCTGCTCGGCTCGGTGCCCGGCGTGGTGATCGGCGCCGCCATGTCCGACAGAGCCCCGCAGCGCTTCCTGCGCACGGCGCTCGGCGTCGTCCTGGTCGGCTCGGGCATCGTCACGATCCAGAAGGGCGACCCGGTCGTCTGGCCGATCGCCGCGGTCGTCGCCGCGATCGGCCTGGGCGCGATCCTCGCCGCGCCGCACTGGCTGCAGCGCCGCCGCGAGCGGGAGGAGCAGCAGCGCCTCGAGCGCGCCGGGCAGGTCGCTCCCGAGTACAGCGGGTAGGTTTCGGGCATGCGCGTCTCCGCCAAGGCCGATTACGCCGTCCGCGCGGCTGCCGAGCTGGCGGCGGCGAAGGACGGGCCGATCAAGGGCGAGCAGCTCGCCGAGTCGCAGGAGATCCCGCTGCAGTTCCTCGAGCACATCCTGCTCGAGCTCAAGCACCACGGCATCGTCCGCGCCCGCCGCGGCGCCAAGGGCGGCTACTGGCTGGCCAAGCCGCCCGACGCGGTGACGATCGCCGACGTGGTGCGCGCGGTCGAGGGGCCGATCGCGCACGTGCAGTCGGCGCCGCCGGAGTCGATCGAGTACCGCGGCAACGCCGAGCACCTGCAGGAGGTCTGGATCGCCGTCCGCGCCAACCTGCGCGCCGTGCTCGAGCACGTCACCCTGGCCG
>DASSBJ010000021.1:0-7413 GCA_035698885.1 Solirubrobacterales bacterium | reverse complement strand
GCCGCGACCGCGGCCTTCTCCAGCGCCCGCAGGCCCGGCGTCGTCTTGCGCGTGTCGAGGATCCGCGCGCCGGTCCCCGCGACCGCCTCGACGAAGCGCGCGGTCAGCGTCGCCACCCCGGAGAGACGGCCGAGGAAGTTGAGCGCGACCCGCTCCGCGGCCAGCAGCCCCGCCGCCGGCCCGCTCGCCAGCGCAACCTCCGCCGGCACCCCGTCGCGCCACTGCCCCTCGACCACCAGCCTGTCGACGTCCTCGACCCCGCACTGCCGCATCGCCTCGACAACCACCTCCAAGCCGAAGACGACACCAGGCTCCTTCTGCACGATCCGCGCCCTTGCCCGCGCCCCCTCCGGCACCGTGGCGGCCGAAGTCACATCCCCAGCTCCAAGATCCTCGGCGAGAGCGCGGGCAACCACGTCTCGGGTCAAGTCGTCCATGGCGGCACCCTAGAGGGACGGGTGCCCCTCCAGCGGAACCTGTGAGCCAATCCGCCCGACCGTCCCTCGCCGCGTAGCCGGCGGCGGGTTCCGTCGGAGGGGCACCCGTCCCTCTCACGTTCGGATCCTCAGACGCGTTTAATCCCGTAAGTGACCGCGCTGCCGCCGTTTCAAGCCCTGCTGGACGACCACGCCGCCGACGTGATGGCGGTGCTGCGGGGAGCCGTCGGGCGGGCCGATGCGGAGGACTGCTTCCAGGAGACGTTCCTCGCGGCGCTGCGGGCTTATCCGCAGCTGGACGACGATCGCAACCTGCGCGGCTGGCTGCTGACGATCGCGCACCGCAAGGCGATCGATCAGCACCGGGCGAACGGGCGGCGGCCGCTGCCGGTTGCCGAGCCCGAGGAGCTGGGCGGCGGGACGGCCGAGCCCGAGCTCGACGACGGGCTCTGGGCGCTCGTCGGGGCGCTGCCGCCGAAGCAGCGGGCGGCGGTGGCGCTGCGCTACGCCTGCGACCTGCCGCACGCCGAGATCGCCGCCGCGCTCGGCTGCTCGCCCGACGCCGCGCGGCGCAGCCTGCACGAGGGAATCAAACGCCTGCGAAAGGAGCTGGCATGAAAGCAAGCCTCGAAACGCTCAGCGAGCGCGCCGCCGAGGAGGGCCTGCTCGACATCGCATACGCCACGGTCGACTCCCCCTTCGGCCCGCTGCTGGTCGCCACGACGCCGCGCGGCCTGGTCAAGCTCAGCCTGCCCAACTACGACGCCGAGGAGGCGCTGGCGGACCTCGCGGCGCGCATCTCGCCGCGCGTGCTGGAGGCGCCGTCGCGGCTCGACGACGCGCGCCGCCAGCTCGACGAGTACTTCGAGGGCCGGCTGCGCGAGTTCGACCTGCCGCTCGACTGGCAGCTCAGCACGGGATTCCGCCGCCGCGCCCTGCGCGCGATCGGCCGCATCCCCTACGGCCGCACCCTGAGCTACACCGAGATCGCGCGCAGCGCCGGCAACGAGCGCGCCGTGCGCGCCGCCGGCACCGCCTGCGGGGCCAACCCGATCCCGATCGTCGTCCCCTGTCACCGCGTCCTGCGCAGCGGCGGCGCGCTCGGCGGCTACGGCGGCGGCCTGGCGATGAAGGAAGCGCTGCTCGAGATGGAGGGCGTCCTTGACCCACGGGGGTAAAATCCCCCGGAGTCACTGTTTCCACAGCGGCTCTAAAGCGGATCGGCAGCAGGGCCGATACGGGAGGCGTGGATCGGAGCACCGACACGACCGCGCACGACCACAGCGACCGCATAGCCCGCACGGCCTGGTTCTGCGCCTTCGTCCTGCCGCTGACGCTCGCCGTCCTGCTGCTCGGCGTGAAATCGGCCCAGGCCGCCTCACCTGCCTCCGAACCGACGCCGTCCGCCCTCGAAGAAGAATTCGAAGGCGAAGAAGAATTCGGCTCCGAAGACGAAGCCGAATTCGCCGAAGCCGAATGCGAAATCGCCGAAGAAGAAGCGGCGGAAGGCGAAATCACCCCGGCTGAAGCGAAGGCGATCTGCAAGGAAGCAGAAGAAGCGGTCGCGGAAGCCAAGGCCGGACCAAGCTCAACCACCCCCGCCCGGTGTGCCCTGCGCAGCGCCCACGCCCACGCCGTCCTCCGCCACAACCGGCTCAAGCTGACAATCGGCTACACCAGCTCCTCGCCAACCCCGGCGACCATCGAAGTCCGCTCAGGCGCACGGCGCATCGCCACCGTCCATCGCAGGCTAGGCAGGAGCGGCGTCCTACGCATCACGAAGACGGTCGGAAGCAAGCGAATGAAGCGGGTCACGGTGAGCTTCAAGACCCCAACCTGCGGAACCCTCCAAGCGAAATCGACCAAGGTCCGCTAACCGCCCGGCGCTGCGTTCGCTCGTTGTTGCGCCAGCCGCGACAAAGAGCGAACGGGATCGGCGAGGAGGGACGGGTGCCCCTCTGACGGAACTTGTGAGCCTGCCGACGGTCTGACCCTTCACCGCGCAACCGGCGGCGGGTTCCGGCAGGGGGGCGCCCGTCCCTCCCACCACTCATCGAGCAGACGATGCCGCCGTCTTGTTGAGGTAATCCCGAATGAAGTCATCCAAGTCGCCGTCCAAGACTCGCTGGGCGTCCCCCGCCTCGTGCCCCGTCCGGTGGTCCTTCACCCGCTGGTCGGGGTGCAGGAAGTAGCTGCGGATCTGCGAGCCCCAGGCGACTTCCTTGACCTCGCCCCGCTCCTGCGCCAGCGCCTCAGCCCGTTTGCGCTCCTCCAGCTCGATCAGCTTCGAGCGCAGCAGCTGCATCGCCACGGCCTTGTTCTGCGTCTGCGAGCGCTCGTTCTGGCACTGCACGACGACGCCGGTCGGCACGTGCGTGATCCGCACCGCCGAGTCGGTCTTGTTGACGTGCTGGCCTCCGGCGCCGGAGGCGCGGTAGGTGTCGACGCGCAGATCGGTGTCGTCGATCTCGACCTCGACGCCCTCGTCGACCAGCGGACCGACGTCGACCTGGGCGAAGCTCGTGTGGCGGCGGGCCGAGGAGTCGAACGGCGAGATCCGCACCAGCCGGTGCACGCCGCGCTCCGCCGCGAACAGCCCGTACGCGTTCTCGCCGCGGGCGATGAAGGTCGCCGACTTGAGGCCGGCCTCCTCCCCCGGCGAGGCCTCCTTCATCTCGACCTCGAAGCCGCGGCGCTCCGCCCAGCGCAGGTACATCCGCAGCAGGATCTCCGCCCAGTCCTGCGAGTCGGTCCCCCCGGCGCCGGCGTGCACGGAGACGACCGCGTCGCCGGCGTCGTAGCGGCCGCTGAACAGGCGCGCCTCTTCCAGCTCGGCGAGGCGCGACTCGACCGAGCCCAGCTGGGTCTCCAGCTCGGCCGCCATCTCCTCGTCCTCGGCCGCCATCTCGGCCAGCTCGTCGAGGTCGCCGGCCTCGGCCTCGAGCTGCTCGAAGGTCTTCAGCCGGCGCTGGGCGCGTGCGTGCGCGGAAGAGGTGCGCGCGGCCGCCTCCTGGTCGTCCCAGAAGCCGGGCCGGCCCATCTCCTCCTCCAGCCGCTCTGCTTCGTCCCGCAGCGTGGCCGGGTCAAAGGTAGTCCGCGAGCAGCTTCAACTGGCCGCGGATCTCGGCGAGCCGCGCCGGTACCGATTCGGTCTGGGCGACGTCGGCCATGCCGGAGAGGTTACTCGGCGGCGATGCCGTGGTCGAAGCCCCCGGCGTGCAGCGCGGCAACCCGGTCCTCGAACGGTCGCCAGCTGCGCACCTTGTGGTCGTGCAGCTCGAACATCCAGGCCAGCTCGTCGGTCGACGCGTGCGACCCGTCCTCGTCCCAGCGCCAGACCCGCCGGATCAGGGCGACGGCCGTCCCGGCGCCCGACTCCGTCCCGTCCTCGTACAGCTCCTCCAGCTCGATCGTCTGCTGCACCCCGCCTGGCTTGCGAGTAGCCCACAACCGCGCCGCCTCCCTCCCTTTCCGCAACCCCTTCATCGAATGCAGCTCCACCTCCGGATCGAGCACGGCGACGAACGCATCCAGATCCCGCTCGTTGAAAGCGCGAATGAACTCTCGGACCGGATCGTGGCTCAAAGGGGCACCCGAGGCCCCTACGCCCCATGGCACTTCTTAAACTTTTTCCCTGACCCGCACCAACACGGGTCGTTCCTGCCGATTTCTTTTTCGCGCTCGTCCTTCACCACCGTCTCGACGACCTCCTGCGGCGGCGCGCCGTTGCCGCCGCCGTTGGGGCGCGCGGTGCCTTCGGTGACGCTGACGCCGCCGCCCGCCGCGACCTCCTGCAGGGCCGAGGGCTGCGCGTCCGGCGTGCCGCCCGAGTAGTCGAGCGCGGTCGGCCTGCGGCCGCCGTTGCCGAACACCCCTTCGATCTGCTGGCCGGGGTCGATTTCGATCTCGGCGTTGAAGACGAGTTTGCTGAATTCCTCCCAGATCGAGTGCATCAGCTCCTCGAACATCGCGAAGCCTTCGTTTTTGTAGGCGACGAGCGGGTCGATCTGGGCGAAGCCGCGCAGGTGGATGCCCTCGCGCAGGTAGTCCATGTCGTAGAGGTGCTCGCGCCAGCGGTTGTCGATCACCTGCAGCAGGATCGAGCGCTCCAGGTGGCGCATCAGCTCCTCGCCGAGCTGCCCCTCGCGGTCGTCGTAGGCGCTCATCGCGTCTTCGTCGAGCTCGTCTTTGAGCTTTTCGCGGTCGACGCTCTCCGGCGTGAGCGTGCCGACCTCGACCCCGGTCGGCCAGATCTGCCGCAGCTGCCGCTCCATCCCCGGCATGTCCCACTCGTCGAGGTCGTCGCCGGGCGTGTACTCGTCGACGATCCGCTCGATCACGCCCTCGAGCTCGTCGCGGACGATGTCGGACATGTCGCGGCCCTCGAGGATCTCGCGGCGGTACCGGTAGACGACGCGGCGCTGCTCGTTCATCACGTCGTCGTACTCGAGCACCCGCTTGCGGATCAGGAAGTTCTGCTCCTCGACCTTCTTCTGCGCCCCCTCGACCGTTTTCGTCAGCATCTTCGCCTCCAGCGGCATCTCCTCGCCCTCCTCGTCGACCGGGCCCAGGCGGTCGAGGATTTTGTAGATGCGGTCGCCGGAGAAGAGGCGGATCACGTCGTCTTCGGCGGAGAGGAAGAAGCGCGTCTCCCCCGGGTCGCCCTGGCGGCCGGAGCGGCCGCGCAGCTGATTGTCGATGCGGCGCGATTCGTGCCGCTCGGTGCCGCAGATGTAGAGGCCGCCGAGCTCGCGCACCTCGTCGGCCTCGGCCCTGCACTGCGGCTCGAGCTGCTCGATCTTCGCCCGCAGCGCCTCCTCGTAGCCCTCGTCGCCGGGGCTCAGGCCCTGCTGCTTGAGCTCTTTGTGCGCCATGTGCTCGGGGTCGCCGCCGAGCTTGATGTCGACGCCGCGACCGGCCATGTTGGTGGCGATCATCACCGCGCCCCTGCGCCCCGCTTCGGCGATCCGCTCGCCCTCTTTCTCGGCGTGCTCGGGCTTGGCGTTGAGCACCGCGTGCTCGATCCCGTTGCGCTTCAGCTCCGCCGAGATCATCTCCGAGACCTCGACCGAGACGGTGCCGACGAGAATCGGCTGACCCTTTTCGTGCCTGGCGACGATCTCCGCCAGCACGGCCTTCCACTTGCCGTCCTTGGTTTTGAAGATCTGGTCGTTCAGGTCCTGGCGGACCATCGGCCGGTTGGTCGGGACCTCGACCACCGGCACTTTGTAGATTTTCATGAACTCGGTCGCCTCGGTGAGCGCCGTTCCGGTCATCCCGGCGAGCTTGTCGTAGAGGCGGAAGTAGTTCTGCAGGGTGATCGTCGCCAGGGTCTGGTTCTCCTCGCCGATCGCCACCCCCTCCTTCGCCTCGACCGCCTGGTGCAGGCCCTCCGACCAGCGCCGGCCCTCGAGGATGCGGCCGGTGAACTCGTCGATGATCATCACCTGGCCGTCGACCACGGCGTAGTCCTTGTCCTTGCTGTAGAGCGACTCCGCCTTCAGCGCCTGTCCGAGGTGGTTGACCAGCGTCCCGTGCTCGCCCAGGTAGAGGTTGTCGACGCCGAGGAATTCCTCCGCCCGCTTGACCCCGCGCTCGGTCGGCGAGACCGTCTTGTGCTTCTCGTCGTATTCGTAGTCGTAGTCGGCCTCGGAGGTGTCCTTCGATTCGCCCAGCGATTTGAGCCGGTCTTTCGCCGGCCGGCCCTCCATCTGGCGCGCCAGGCGGGCGAACTGGTAGTAGATCTGGGCCGCCTGTTCGGGGGCGCCGGAGATGATCAGCGGCGTCCGCGCCTCGTCGATCAGGATGTTGTCGACCTCGTCGACGATCGCGAAGTGGTGATCGCGCTGCACGCAGTGCTCGATCGCTTCGGCCATGTTGTCGCGCAGGTAGTCGAAGCCGAACTCCGAGTTGGTGCCGTAGACGACGTCGCAGGCGTATTTGACCCGGCGCGCGTCGTGGTCGTCGGAGTCCTGGATCGCGGCAACCGTCACCCCGAGCGCGTCGTAGATCGGCTTCATCCATTCGGCGTCGCGGCGCGCGAGGTAGTCGTTGACGGTGACGACGTGGACGCTTTCGCCGCCGAGCGTGTTGAGGAAGACCGCCAGGGTCGCGGTCAGCGTCTTGCCCTCGCCGGTCTTCATCTCGGCGATCGCCCCGTCGTGCATCGCCATGCCGCCGACCAGCTGCACGTCGAAGTGGCGCTGGCCGAGCGCCCGTCGCGCCGCCTCGCGGGTCAGCGCGAAGGCCTCCGGCAGCAGCTCGTCGAGCGACTCGCCGCCGCGCGCCCGCTCGCGCAGCTTGTCGGCCTCCTCGCGCAGCTCCTCGTCGCCGAGCAGCTCCATCTCCGGCTCGATCGCGCCGATCTGCCTGGCCCGCTTCTCGTAGGCCTTGAATTTCCTCCCCTCGCCGACGCGCAAAGCGCGCGTGACCATGTCCCTGGCGTTAGCCATGGCTCAAGGGTAGCTGTCTGGCCGAGACGCGTTGCTCAGGCTTCGGCGGTGCGGCCCCGCAGCTGGTTGACCAGCCGGCGCGTCCGCGCCCGCTTGCGCCGCTTCTCCCGATGCTTCTTGACCTGGCGGCGGATGTCCTCGGAGAGTTCGTGGACGCTGTGGCCCATCTCGGGCGAGCACTCCTTGGCGTGCAGCGTCACGCCCTTCAGCCGCAGGGTCGCCTCGGCGACCTGGCTGTCGGCGATCGCCGGGTTGCGCTCTTCCCACAGGGTCACGTCGAGCGTCGCGAATTCGGAGACCTGCCGCCCGACGCGGCGAAATCGCTTGACCACGTGCTCTCTCAGCTCATCGTCGACCTCGACGTTGCGCCCGCGCACCTCGATCCGCATATCTGCCTCCTCTGTTGGGTCTGAACCGATGCTACGCCCCTACCCGGTTTTAGGCAATGGGGATTTCTACGGAGGTTGCGGGGAGAGCGGGTAGCGGGTGTCCCCCTACGAGAACCCGCCGGCGGCGCAGCGGCG
>DASSBJ010000020.1:0-4900 GCA_035698885.1 Solirubrobacterales bacterium | reverse complement strand
GACCCAGATCGGGGTCGACCTCGGCGACGGGGTGCGGATGACGGTGCTCGTCCCCAACGCCGACGAGGCGGCGCGCCAGGCGCTTCCCGGCGGCGGCGCCCGGGTGGCGCTGAGCTGGGAGCCGGAGCACATGCACGTCGTTCGCGAGTCGGCGGCGGCGCGGCAGGGCGAGAGCTTGGAAGGGAAAGAGGTTCAATCGCGAGAGGGTGAGTCGGATGGGTAGAGGTGTGTTGGCGGCAGTGGCGGTGCTGGTGCTGGCCGTGGGCCTCGCCGCCTGCGGCAGCGGCGGCGGTGGCGAAGCCGGGACGGTGAAGCTGGAAGGCAAGCCGTCCGGCAGCGTGACGATCTCCAACTGGCCGCTCTACATCGACCCCGGCAAGAACGGGACGGTGAAGGATTTCGAAAAGGCGACCGGGATCGACGTCAAGTACATCGAAGACGTCAACGACAACGCCGAATTCTTCGGCAAGATGCAGCCGCTGCTCGAACAGGGCGAATCGGGCGGCCGCAGCATGTTCGTCGTCACCGACTGGATGGCGAAGAAGATGCATGACCTGGGGTACCTGCAGAGCCTCGACAAGTCGGCGATCCCCAACGTGGAGAAGAACCTGGTGCCCTCGCTGCAGCACCCGGGCTTCGACCCGAGCCGCGACTTCAGCGTGCCCTGGCAGAGCGGCATGGGCGGGTTGATCGTGCGCACCGACCTGGCGCCCGAAGTGCGCTCGATCTGCGACCTCTTCGACCCCAAGTACAAGGGCAAGGTCGACTTCCTCAGCGAATTGCGCGAAACGGTGCCGCTGGTGATGACCTGCCTCGGGATCGACCCCGAAGAAGCGAGCGAAGACGACTGGATGAAGGCGATCGAAAAAGTCAAGGGCGCGGTCGAATCGGGCCAGATCCGCCGCTTCACCGGCAACGACTACGCGCGTGACCTGACCAGCGGCGACGCGGTCGCGGCGATCGGCTGGTCCGGCGACGCGGTGCAGCTGCAGGCGGACAACCCGAACATCGAATTCCGCAATCCCGAACAGGGCTGCTCGCTGTGGTCGGACAACATGGTGATCCCGGTAGGGGCGCCGAACCCGACCGCCGCCGAGGCCTGGATGAACTACGTCTACGTGCCGCAGCACCAGGCGCAGATCGCCGAATACGTCAACTACGTGACGCCGGTCGAAGGCGTGAAGCAGATCTTCGAAAAGAGCGAACCGGAACTGGCGGAAAGCGACCTGATCTTCCCCAGCGCCGAGTTCACCAAGAAGTGCTTCACCCAGGCGCAGCTCAGCGAGCAAGAAGAAGAGCCCGTGACGCGGGCCTGGAACGCCGTGCTGAACGGCTGAGATGGCAGAGCGCCGCCGGATCGTCCCCTACTTCCTGCTCGGGCCGGGGACGATCTGGCTGCTGCTCTTCTTCGTCGTGCCCCTCTTCTACATGGGGTACCTCTCGCTCGAGTCGGGCGTCGTCGGCAGCCTCGGCTTCAGCTGGAACTGGGGCAACTACTCCGACGCGCTCTCGCTGTACGACACGCAGTTCGCCCGCTCGTTCCTCTACTCGGGGCTGGCGACGCTGATCTGCCTGCTGGTCGCCTATCCGCTCGCCTACACGATCGCCTTTCGCGCCGGGCGCTGGCGCAACGCGCTGCTCTTCGCCGTCGTGGCGCCGTTCTTCACCACCTACCTGATCCGCACCCTCGCCTGGGAGACGATCCTCTCCGACCAGAGCCCGGTGGTCGACGCGCTGCGCTTCCTCGGCCTGGTGCCCGAGAACGGGCACGTGCTGGCGACCGGGGGCGCCGTGATCGCCGGCCTCGTCTACAACTTCCTGCCCTTCATGATCCTGCCGATCTACGCCAGCCTCGAGCAGATCGACGAGCGGCTGATCGAGGCGGCGAAGGACCTCTACGCGTCCTCGCGGGCGGCCTTCGCGCGGGTGACGCTGCCGCTCTCGGCGCCGGGGATCGTCGCCGGCACGCTGCTCACCTTCATCCCGGCGACCGGCGACTACGTCAACGCCCAGTTCCTCGGCAGCGCCGGCAACCAGATGATCGGCAACGTGATCCAGTCGCTCTACAAGACGCAGCTCGACTACCCGGCGGCGGCGGCGCTCTCCTTCGTGCTGATGGCGCTGATCATGGCCGTCGTCCTGATCTACATCCGCTTCGCCGGCTCGGAGGCGCTGATGGGCGAGGACACGCTGTGAGGGGCGGCTGGCGCTGGCTGCGCGAGCACGCGGTGAACATCGTCGCCGCGCTGGTCGTCGTCTACATGCTGATCCCGATCGCGGTGATCCTCGTCTTCTCGTTCAACGACCCGGCGGGCAAGTACAACTTCACCTGGGTCGGCTTAACGCTCTCGCACTGGGGCAACGCGTTCGGCATCCCCGAACTGAACAGCGCGCTGCTGGAAAGCCTCAAGCTGGCGCTGCTGGCGACGCTGATCTCGACCGCGATCGGAACGCTGATGGCGATCGCCCTGGTGCGCCACCAGTTCCACGGGCGGCGTGCGGCGAACCTGCTGATCGTCGTCCCGATGGCGACGCCGGAGATCGTCATGGGCGCCTCGCTGCTCTCCTTCTTCATCATCCTCGGCGCGCCGGGCCTCGGCTTCCAGACGCTGCTGATCGCCCACGTGATGTTCTGCATCAGCTTCGTCGTCGTCGTCGTGCGCTCGCGGCTGATCGGCTTCGACCGCAACCTCGAGGAGGCGGCGCAGGACCTGGGCGCGACGCCGATCGAGACCTTCCGGCTGGTGACGCTGCCGCTGATCGCGCCGGGGATCTTCGGCGGCGCCCTGCTCGCCTTCGCCCTCTCGATCGACGACTTCGTGATCTCCAACTTCAACTCGGGGACGACGGTGACCTTCCCGCTCTACATATACGGGGCGGCGCAGCGCGGCATCCCGGTCGAGGTGAACGTCGTCGCGATGATCCTCTTCGGGGTCACCGTGCTGGCGATGGGGACGACCGTGTGGCAGCAGCGGCGGGCCGAGAAGGCGGCTTCGGTCCGGCCCGAGCAGGAGACGGTGCCGGTCGCGGTCGGTGCGGCGGAGGCGGCGTGATGGGCAAAGGTTCGGGAGGGCGGGAGTCACTTCGCCGAATGCCTAAATCCGGCTTCGCCGGATTAATCTTGTGCCGCTTCGCGGCCCAGGATAGCCCGCCGGGGCGCCGCTTCGCGAGGCATCGTCGAAGTGACTCCCGCCCTCCACGGGACCCGTTCGTCGTTTGTTCCGCCATGCGATACAAGGAGCGAACGGATGGGTGACTTGACGCTGCGGAACTACGTCGGCGGAAGCTGGCGCGAGCCGGAGGGGGTGGAGGAGCTCGAGGATCTGGATCCGGCGAGCGGGGAGGTTGCGGCGCGGGTGCCGTTGTGTGGGGCGACGCAGGTGCGGGATGCTGTGGAAGCGGCGCGGGAGGCGCAGGCGGGGTGGCGGGCGGTTGGGCCTCAGCGGCGGGCGCGGGCTGTGCTGGCGCTGCGCGCGGGGCTGGGGGCGCGGCGGGCGGAGCTGGCCGCGCTGGTCACCGCCGACATGGGCAAGACGCTGGCCGACGCCGAGGGCGAGGTCGGGCGCGGGATCGAGTCGGTCGAGTCGGCGGCGGCGGTCCCCCACCTGCTCAAGGGCGAGAACCTGGAGGGCGTCGCCGCGGGGGTCGACGTGGAGATGGTGCGCCAGCCGGTCGGCGTCGTCGCCGCGATCACGCCGTTCAACTTCCCGGCGATGATCCCGCTCTGGTTCCTCCCCTACGCGATCGCCTGCGGCAACGCCTTCCTGCTCAAGCCCTCCGAGCAGGACCCGCGCCCGGCGGCGCTGATCATGGAGATCGTCGACTCGATCGAGGAGATCCCACCCGGCGTCGTCAATCTCGTGCACGGCGGCCGCGACGCGGTCGAGGCGATCCTCGCCGACCCCGGCATCGACGCCGTCTCCTTCGTCGGCCGCGCCGAGACCGCGCGGATCGTCGCCGAAGGCGCGGTGCGGACCGGCAAGCGCGTGCAGGCGCTCGGCGGCGCCAAGAACTCGCTCGTCGTCATGCCCGACGCCGACCTCGCCCGGGCGACGCCGGCGATCATGGGCTCGGCGTTCGGCGCCGCGGGGCAGCGCTGCCTGGCTGGGTCGGTGTGCGTCGTCGTCGGGGATGCGGCGCGGCGGGCGCAGGTGCGGGACGCGCTGGTCGCGGCGGCTTCGGACCTACGGGTAGGGGCAGGAGGAGACGAGGGGACCGACGTCTGCCCGATGGTCTCGCCGGCCGCGCGGGACAAGCTCGTCGAAGCTATTGAGCGAGTCGTGGGTGGCGAGCGACAGGAGCCGGGTGCCGGCAATCCTGGAGGCGGCCGCATTGTCGGCGGTCCCGCCGAGCTGCTACTCGACGGCCGGGGCGATGCGGGCCCGGCCGGAACCCTTCTCGGCCCCACCATCGTGGCCGTTCAGGACCACGAGTGCGAGCTGGCCCGCGAGGAGCTGTTCGGTCCCCTGCTCACCCTGGTTGAGGTCGACGACCTCGACCAAGCCCTTGCTTTCGTCAACAGTTCCCGCTACGGCAACGCCGGCGCGATCTTCACCCGCTCCGGCGCCGCAGCCCGCAAGTATCGCTATGAAGCTCAGGCGGGCATGCTCGGCGTCAACGTCGGCGTCCCCGCCCCCGTCGCTTGGTTCCCCTTCTCCGGCTGGAAGGACTCGATCGACGGCGATCTTCACGCCAACGGCACCGACGCGGTGGACTTCTACACGAGGAAGAAGGTCATTACGAGCCGTTGGTAAGGGACGGCGGGAGTCGCCTCGCCGAGTGCCTAAATCCGCCTTCGGCGGATTGATCTTGTGCCGCTTCGCGGCCCAGGGACACCCGCCAGGAGCCGCTTCGCGAGGCATCGTCGAGGCGACTCCCGCCCTCCCCCACTACCGCCCGA
>DASSBJ010000019.1:0-5077 GCA_035698885.1 Solirubrobacterales bacterium | reverse complement strand
CCGAGCACGTGGTAGAGGCCGCGGTACTCATGGGTGCGCTCGATCGGGATCACGTCGGCGGGCTCCTCGACCACGCAGATCGTCGCCTGGTCGCGGCCGCCGTCCTGGCAGATCCGGCAGACGGGGCCCTCGGAGAGGTTGAAGCAGCGCTCGCAGAGGCCGACCTTCTCCTTGACCTCGCGGATCGCCGCGGCGAGCGCCGCGGCCTCCTCGTCTGGGGCACGGAGGATGTGGAAGGCGAGCCTTTGCGCGGTGCGCTGGCCGATCCCCGGCAGGCGTGAGAGCTCGGCGACCAGGCGGGCGAGCGGCGCCGGGCCCTCGCCAGTCACATTCCGGGGAGGCCGCCGAGGCCTCCCATGCCGCCGGTGATCCCGCCCATCTTCGAGCCGGCCAGGTCCTGGGCGGCGCGCAGCGCCTCGTTGACCGCGGCCTGGACCATGTCGGCGAGCATCTCAGCCTCCTCGGGGTCGACCGCCTCGGGGTCGATCGCGATCGAGCGCAGCGTCAGGTCGCCGCCCATAGTCACCTTGACCATGCCGCCGCCGGCGCTCGCCTCGACCGTCTCGTCCTTGAGCTGCTCCTGCGCCTGCTCCATCTGCTGCTGCATCTGCTGCGCCTGTTTCATCAGCGCGTTCACGTCGAAGCCCCCCGGGCCGCCCCGTGCCATCAACCGACCTCCTCAGCGTCGAATTCGCTCTTGATCTTCTCGACCAGCGCCGCGTGGTCCATCCCGCCGCTCTCGCCCTCGCCCTCGGGCGCCGATGCGGCCTCCTCGTCGAGCACGGCGTACACAGGCCGCAGCTTCTCTCCGATGACGGTCTCCAGCGCCGCCGCGAGCAGGTCCCGCTTGTCCGGCGCCTCGGCCTTGCGCTTGTTGAAGGTGTGATCCGCCGGAAACCCGATCGTCACCGACCCGTCCTCGAACCCCACCGGCCTGGCCCCCTCGAAGGTCGCCGCGAGCGCCGGCGCCGTCTGCAGCAGCTGATCGAGTACCGAAGGCCAAACCCGAACGATCTGCTCCAAGCTCAGGTCAGAGGTCTCCGGCCCGCGGGCCCTGTCACCCGCGGGAGGGTCGTCGGAGTCGGACGGCGAGGGATCTGCCGCGGGTGGCGGCGTAGGGGGGACCGGCCCTGAGGACGCTTTAGCGACCGCAGGGGCCGGTGGGTCCCCTGCGCCGACAGGACCCGCGGCCTGAGAGCTCCCATCCTTTTGCTCCAGTCGCTCGATCCGCCTGAGCAACCCCTCCGTGGAAGGGTCGAGGTCCGGCCTTGCAGCTTTCAGGAGCGCTATCTCGACCGCCATCCGGGCGTCGTCGCCCTCGCGGACGGCGGTGAGGGCCTGCGAGAGCTCGTCGATCGTTCGGACGAGCGTCGCGGCGCCGATCGCTTCGGCCTGGGCCTGCATCCGCCCCTGATCCGTCGCCGTGACGACGAACGTGTTGGGCACCTCGCCGACCGTCTGGGTGACGAGCAGGTGCCGCAGGTGGGCGAGCAGGTCGCGGGCGAACTGCGAGGGGTCGCGGCCCGAGCGCGCCATCTCCTCGACCCCGAGCAATACCCCCTTGGGATCCTCGGCGATCACCGCGTCGACGGCGCCGAAGAGCAGCTCGGCGTCGGCGGCGCCGAGCAGCTGCAGGACGTCGTCGAGGCCCACCCTGTCGCCGCCGTAGGCGACGAGCTGGTCGAGCGTCCCGAGCGCGTCGCGAAAGCTGCCCTGGGCGGAGCGGGCGATCGTCGCCACCGCGCCCTCCTCGACCTCGATTCCCTCCGCCGCCGAGACCCGCTGCACCACCTCGGAGATCTGCTCCAGCGAGGGCCGCTGGAAGTCGAAGCGCTGGCAGCGGTCGGCGATCGTCGCCATCACCTTGTGCGCCTCGGTCGTCGCGAGGACGAAGACCGTGTTCGGCGGCGGCTCCTCGAGCGTCTTCAGGAAGGCGTTCCAGGCCTCCTTGGTCAGCATGTGCGCCTCGTCGAGGATGTAGACCTTCCAGCGGCCGCCGGCGGGCGCGTAGGCGACGCGCTCGCGCAGGTCGCGGACGTCGTCGACCGAGCGGTTGGAGGCGGCGTCCATCTCGATCACGTCGACCGAGCTGCCGGCGGCGATCGTCACGCAGGACTCGCATTCGCCGCACGGGGTGACGGTCGGCCCGCCGCGCTCGCAGTTGAGCGAGCGGGCGAGGATCTTCGCCATCGAGGTCTTGCCGGTGCCGCGCGAGCCGACGAAGAGGTAGGCGTGGTGGACCTTGCCCTGCTCGACCGCGTTGCGCAGGGTGCGGACGACGTGCTGCTGGCCGACCACCTCGTCGAAGGAGCCGGGCCGGTGGCGCCTGTACAGAGAGGTGGAGGGACTGGACGGGGGCACTGCGGCCAGTGTATCCACCGCCCCCGTGTCGCCTTTTAGGTCTATGTGACGCAAAAGGCGACACAACGGCCGGTAGGTTGCCCGGATGCCGCAGGAGGCCCGCAAATGGTTCGTGCCCGCCGCCTGGGTCGTCGCCGTCGTCGCGACCCTGCTGCTGATCTTCCCGCTCGGGTTCCCCAACTACGACACGATCTACGCGCTGGTCTGGGGACGCGAACTGGCGCACGGGATGAGCCCCGACTACGGCGCCGCCCTGCCCCCCACCCCGCACCCACTCGCCGACCTGCTCGGACTCGTTGCGACGCCGCTCGGCGGCGGGGCGATCGGCGTGACGATGGTCATCGCCTACCTCTCGCTGGGCCTCGTCGCCTACCTCGTCTACCGACTCGGCGCCCTCTGGTTCGACCGCCCGATCGGCGCCGTAGCCGCGATCTTCATCCTCACCCGAGCCCCCTACCTGTCCAACGGCCTCCGGGCCTACGTGGACCTTCCCTACATCGCCCTCGTCCTGGGCGCGCTCCTCATCGAGACGAAGCGCCCCCGGGCAGGCTGGCCCGTCCTGGCCCTTCTCGCCCTAGCCGGCCTGCTGCGGCCAGAGGCCTGGCTCTTCTCTTTCGCATACCTGGCCTACCTACTCATCGACTTCCCCAAGCTCTTCAAGGATCGCGGTGGCGAGGGCGACCCACCTGCTGAGTGGGGGACGGGGATGTCCCTCGAACCGGCGGATACTCAAAAACGCGGTCTAATTAGACCGCGTTTTGTCGGGGCGAGGGACATCCCCGTCCCCTCCGCCACCGCGCTGGTTGCCCTCGCCCTCGCCCTCGCCGCTCCGATCCTCTGGGCGGCGTTCGACTGGGTGACCGCCGGCAGCCCCGCCCACTCGTTCACCGGCACCCAGGAAACGGTGGAAACGCTGGCCCGCAAGACCGGCCCCGTAGACCTGGTCCTGTACGGCCCCCGCGCGCTCGGCGAAGTGATGCAGTGGCCGGGGATGGTCGGCGCCCTGGGCGGCGTCGTCCTCGCAGTCGCGATGCTCTCCCGGCGGAGATTGCGGCTTTTTCCGGCCCATAGCCCGGAAAGAATTGCAATCGGGCTCGTGGCCGCGGTGCTGGCGCTCGGAGCTTTCGCCCTGCTCGCCTGCGCCGGTCTCGCGATCATCGCCCGCTACACGATGCTCGCCGCGGCGGTGCTCGCGATCTTCGTCGCCCTCGGCCTGCTCGGCTGGCGCCTGCTCGAGCGCGGCCACCCCTGGCGCACCCCCTGGCAGGCCTTCGCCGCGATCGTCGCCCTGATGTTCGTCGTCTGGGCGCCGAACCAGTACGACCTGCTCTCGCGGGTCGACACCGACCTGACCAACCAGGGCGAAATCGAGTCCGACCTCGGCGACCTGGCCGAATCGGGGGCGTTCGAACCGCTCTGCCTGCCGATCTCCGTGCCCAACCACCGCGCGGTGCCGCGCCTCGCCTTCGACCTCGAGGTCCGCCCCTCGCGGATCGTCAGCTCCTCCGAGCAGCGGCAGCCGCGTCGCGGCTACTTCCTCGACCCCGCGAACCCCTTCGTGATCCACAACTTCATCCTCGACCCGAACGACCCGTCGCGCTTGAACGCCACCCGCGTCCCCCCCGGGTTCCACCGCGTAGCCCGCAGCGAATCCTGGGTCCTCTACCGTCACTGCTGATGGCGGCTATCGAACTGCGCGGCGTGGTCAAGAGGTTCGGGCCGATCACGGCCGTCGACGGCCTGGACCTCGACGTTCCGGAGGGGATCTGCCTCGGCCTGCTCGGGCCAAACGGGGCCGGCAAGTCGACGACGATGCGGCTGCTCACCGGACAGGCGCTGCCCGACGCCGGCGAACTGCGGGCGCTGGGACATGAGCTGCCCGGCGACTCGAAGGCGGCGCGGGCCGAGATGGGCGTCGTGCCGCAGCTCGACAACCTCGATGTCGACGTCACGGTCGAGGACAACCTGGCGGTCTTCGCCCGCCTCTACCGCGTGCCCGACGTCGGCGCCGCGGTCGACAAAGCGCTCGACCTCTCCCGCCTGCGCGAGCGACGTCGCGACGCGGTCGACGAGCTCTCCGGCGGGATGCGCCGCCGCCTGCTGCTCGCCCGCGGCCTCGTCCACGAGCCGCGGCTGATCCTGCTCGACGAGCCGACGGTCGGCCTCGACCCGCAGATCCGCACGCAGCTTTGGACGCTGATCGACGACCTGCGCTCGCACGGCACAACGATCCTGATGTCGACCCACTACATCGAGGAGGCCGAGCGGCTGGCCGACGAAGTCGCGGTGATGGCCAAGGGCAAGGTGATCAGCCGTGGCCGGCCGGCGGAGCTGATCGTCGAGCACGCGGGCCGCGAAACGGCGGAAATCTACGCGCCTCCCGACCGCCTGGCCGAGGCGCGGGCGATCGCCGAGGCCGACGGCCTGCGCGTGCGGCCGGCCGGGCCGGCGATCGCGATAGTCGGCTCCGAGCGCGCCGGCGACGGCGCCGTGCCCGACGACGCCGTCCGCCGCGCCGCCTCGCTCGAGGATGTTTTCGTATTGCTCACCGGCGAGGAGGCCGAGTGACGGACGGGGCGCCCAAAGCCCGCCTGCGACGCCTCGAACCGGCGGCGATCGGCGGCGTGATGAGCCGCGAGCTGGCCAACTTCCGCACCTACTGGCGCGGCACGACCTTCTCCAGCGTGCTCGAACCGATCGTCTACCTGCTCGCCTT
>DASSBJ010000018.1:0-2203 GCA_035698885.1 Solirubrobacterales bacterium | reverse complement strand
CGCCGCTTTCGCTCGAGGACGATGAGTTGTCGCTGCCGCCGCCGCAGGCTGCGAGGGCGACGGAGGCGAGTGCGAGCGCGAGCAGTGGGGCGAGTTTCTTCATCGGCCTCTAAATATAGGCGTTTCGCCGCTGAAGAAGGCGACCGCGCCTTCGCGCAGGTCCTCGGTGCCCATGCTGTCGGCGATCCCGTGACGCTCGAGCTGCAGGTGCTCGGTGATGCTGTTGTCGAGGCTGACGCCGCAGAGGTGTTTCGACATCTTCACGTAGTGCGGCGCCTTCTTCGCCAGCTCCTCGGCTTTGGCGCGGGCCGCGTCCATCAGATCGTCCGGGGCGGCCACCGCCGAGACCAACCCCTCGGCGAGCGCGTCCGCCGCGCTCATGTTGGGGTCCTCGAGCAGGATTTCCAGCGCCCGGCTCGGCCCGACGACGCGCGGCAGGAAGTAGGTCATGCCGCCGTCCGGCGAGGCGCCGATCCGCCCGTAGGCGCAGGCGACGAACGCCTTCTCCGAGATGATCCGCATGTCGCAGGCGAGCGCCAGCGAGAAGCCCGCCCCGGCGGCGGGCCCGTTGATCGCGCCGATCACCGGATAGGGGATCCGCCGCAGGTCGACGATCGCCGTGTGCAGCGCCTCGGCGCCGCGGCGCACCTGCGCCGGCAGATCGACCGAGTCGTCTTCGGCTCCGGCCTTGAACGTGGTCACGTCGCCGCCCGAGCAGAACGCCGGGCCGGCGCCGGTCACGATCAACGCCCGCAGCGGCGCCTGGTCGGCGAGCCAGGCGAAGGCGGTGCCCAGCTCGAGGATCATCTCCGGGCTCATCGCGTTGAAGGCGTCGGGGCGATCCAGCGTCAGCGTGCCGATCTCGCCGTCGATCTCGATCCGCAGGGTGTTCGACTCGGGCGGGTTCATGGGGCGGGCAGCCTACCCTTTATCGCGTGCAGGACCGCATCCGCGAGCTACCCGACTCACCCGGCGTCTATCTCTTCTACGGCGCCGCCGAGGAGCTGCTCTACGTCGGCAAGGCGATCTCGATCCGCAAACGCGTCGCCTCGCACTTCTCCGGCGGCGAGCCCCGGCTCACCTCGCGGGTGGAGCGGATCGACTTCCTCGTCACCTCCAACGAGGCCGAGGCGCTGCTCGCCGAGCAGAGCTTCATCAAGCGACACAGGCCGCGCTTCAACATCCGCCTGCGCGACGACAAGTCGTACCCCTACGTCTGCGTCAGCCTCGACGAGGACTACCCGCGCGTCTACTTCACCCGCGAGAAGCACCGCGCCGGCCGCGCCTACTTCGGCCCCTTCTCCAGCGCCAAGCGGGTGCGCGAGACGCTCGACCTGCTCGGCAAGCTGTTCCAGTTCCGCACCTGCGAGGGGGCGGAGCCGGGTCGCCACTCCGGCAGCCCCTGCCTCGACTACTACATCAAGCGCTGCGGAGCGCCCTGCGTCGGCTACATCGGCAAGGAGGAGTACGGGCGCAACATCGCGGCGATCGTCGACTTCCTCTCCGGCCGCTACCGCCGCGTCGAGGCCGACGAGCAGGCGAAGATGGAGCAGGCCGCGGCGGCGCGCGAGTTCGAGCGGGCGGCGATCCATCGCGACCGCCTGAAGGCGATCCAGTCGCTGTTCGAGCGCCAGCGGGTCGCCGGCGGCTCGGTCGGCACCGCGGACCTGATCGGCGTCGCGACCGAGGGCGCCGACGCCAACGCCCAGGTCTTCCAGGTGCGCGACGGGATCCTCGCCGAGCGCCAGAGCTTCTACCTCGACAACCAGGCCGAACGCGAGCCGGCCGAGGTCGCCGAGGAGTTCATCGGCCAGTACTACTCCGCCTCGCCGGCGATGCCGCGGACGATCGTCATCGGCCCCGACCTGCGCGAGCGTGCCGGGCTGCTGGCGGCGGCGCTGGGCGAGCGCCGCGGCGCCCCGGTCGAGGTCCGCGTCGCCGAGCGCGGCGACAAACGCCGCCTGCGCGAGCTGGCCGAGCGCAACGCCCGCCTCGCGCTCGACCAGGACCGGCTGCGTCGCGAGCACCGTCGCCAGCGCCGCGTCGATTCGCTCGCCGACCTGGGCCAGGCGCTCGAGATGGAGGAGCTGCCTGTCCGCATCGAGGGCTATGACATCTCCAACCTCGGCGGCGAGCACACGGTCGCCTCGATGGTCGTCTTCGAGGGCGGCGCGACGAAGAAGGCCGACTACCGAAGGTTCAA
>DASSBJ010000017.1:0-5955 GCA_035698885.1 Solirubrobacterales bacterium | reverse complement strand
CGGGGGTTTCTTATGCGGCTGAATGGAGTCGAACCATCACGCCCCGTAAAGGGCACAAGCCCCTCAAGCTTGCGCGTCTACCAGTTCCGCCACAGCCGCTCGGGGAGGGCGATTCTAGATGTTCGGCGGAGGCGGGGCTTGCGGGGTGGGCGGGGGCGTGCCGCAAGGGCTGTGGCTTGCGCGCGTCCGCAGCTGGCGGTACTCTGCGAACAGGTGTTCGAACGTCTGCGCTCGTTGAACAGGAGGAGCCGCCGGTGGACCTGGATTTGACCAAGAGGCAGAAGGAGATCTTCGACTTCATCCGTCGTTATGCGGAGAAAACCGGCTACCCGCCGACCGTGCGGGAGATCGGCAAAGCGGTCGGTCTGCACTCGTCCTCGACCGTGCACGCGCACCTCGCCAACCTGGAGAAGATCGGGCTGCTGCGGCGCGACCCCTCGAAGCCGCGGGCGATCGAGCTGCTGTTCGACAAGGCGAAGAAGACGATCCTGCCCGAGCAGGCGGGCCTGCCGCTGCTCGGCCACGTCGCCGCCGGCGCGCCGATCCTCGCCGAAGAGAACATCGAGGAATACATCGAGATCCCCGACGTGATCGGCGGCGAGGACGGCGACTACGTGCTGCGCGTGCGCGGCGAAAGCATGAAGGACGCCGGCATCTTCGAAGGCGACTACGTGATCGTGCGCCCGGCCGACGACGCGGGCGACGGCGAGATCGTCGTCGCGCTGATCGGCGAGGAGGCGACGGTCAAGCGCTTCTTCCGCGAGTCCGATCACATCCGCCTGCAACCCGAGAACGAGACGATGGAGCCGATTCGCAGCGCCGAGGTCAGCGTGATCGGCAGAGTGATCGGCGTCGTCCGCAAGGTCTGAAGTAAGTCGTCCGCGATCCGACCGACTGAGTCCGCCGAGATGCGCCGGTTTGCAGCGGGCTCGCTGCGGGTTTACCATCTGCTGAGCGGGCTGAGCGACCGCGGGGGGAGAGACAACCCCTCGAGGAAAGTCCGGACACCGAAGGGCATGGCGGTGGGTAACGCCCACCCGGGGAAACCCGCGGGAAAGTGCCACAGAAATGACACGGCCGATGGCGCGGCCACACGTGAGCCGCGTACAGGCAAAGGTGAAATGGTGCGGTAAGAGCGCACCGGCGTCGCGGCGACGCGGCGGCCAGGCAAACCCCGCCAGGTGCAAGACCAAACGGGATCGTCGACCCTGCCCGGCGAGATCCAGGTAGGTCGCAGCCGCCTCCGGCGGCCAGCGGGACCAGTTCCCGCTGAGATAGATGGTCGCTCTCGACAGGATCCGGCTTACAGGCCCGCGATGGAAAGGCCCCTCTCCGCCCGGGAGGGGCCTTTCCGCAACCTCGTCATCTTTTTCTGTCTTAGCGTCTGCTAACGTGCCGCCAACTTCCGCTGAATCTTCGCCATATATCGCGAGGAGCGGGGGACCCACGAGTTGGGGCGAGTCGCCGGCATCTGCCGGCGTAGCGCAGCTCTTTCAGCGCGAGCCCGTCAGCTAACCCCGCAAGCGCCCGAAAGAGCATGACGAACTACGCGAACCGCCCTCGGCGGACATATAGATTCCGTGCGGCCCTGCCGCTGATCGCCACGTTGCTGGCGCTGGTCGCCGCGCCGGCGCAGGCGGGCACCGGCGGCGCCGTCAGCGGCGCGGCGAGCGAGGCGCAAGCCGGGCGGGGGCTCGCCTTCACGCCTCTGCGCTGGGCCGGCGCCACCTGGTACGGCCCCGGGCTCTACGGCGAGCACACCGCCTGTGGGCAGGTGCTGCGCCCGCACACGATCGGCGTCGCGCACCGCCGCCTGCCCTGCGGCACCGCGGTCAAGTTCGTCTACCACGGCCGCGCGATCGTCACCAGGGTGATCGACCGCGGTCCCTATACGCGCGGCAACGCCTGGGACCTGACCAACGGCGCGCGTCGCGCCCTGCACTTCGAAGGCTCCGGCCGGGTCGGCTTCGCGGTCGCCGTCCACTACGCGCGCGACTCCGGCTAGCGCGCCGCCGCCGTCGTACAGCTACTCTTTCCCGTCCGAGCAGGGCTTTTTGACGAGAGGAGTGGGGCAATGCTGTCGAGGTTTTCCATCATCGGGATGACGATCGGCTTGATCGCGCTGGTCGTCGCGGTAGGCGCCGACGGCGCCGCGCCCGCCAGACGCACGACGGTCGTCCTCGGCAGCACGGCGGCGATGCCCGATCCCTCCTGCCCGGACCTGCCGTGTCAGGCGGTCGGCAGCGTCACCGGCTTTCAGGTCAGCACCAACCAGGACCGCCTGCCCTTCATCGTTCCGCGCGACGGCAAGGTCAGGGCCTGGACGCTGACCCTGGCGCAGCCGACCAACCGCCAGCGCTCGTTCTTCAACGGCTTCTTCGGCACCCCGCCGGAGGCACGCGTGGCGATCCTGCGCCGTGTCCCGGGCACCGACCCGCCGCGCTACAACCTGCGCCGCCAGGGCTCGATCCACGTGCTCAGCCCCTACCTCGGCAAGACGGTCAGGTTCGGCGCCAACCTGAAGGTCGAAAGGGGCGACATCGTCGGGCTGACGATCCCCACCTGGGCCCCCGCCTTCGCCCAGGACCTCTCGGCGCAGAACGCCTGGCGCGCCAGCCGCGAGCCGGGCGGCTGCACCAACACGACCGACGTCCGCCAGGGCAAGCCCCAGGTCGAGGTCGGCCGCCGCGCCACCTATGGCTGCCGCTACAGCACCGCGCGCCTGCTCTACACGGCGACGGTGGTCGAGGGCTGAGCCCTCGACCACTACGCCGCCGAAGGCAGCACTTCCGGCGTCGCCTGATCTTTCGGTAGGGCAGCCGCGCTGGCGATCAGGCTCTGGAACTCGTTCAGCGCCAGGTGTGCGATCGCCTCGAGGATCTCCTCGTCGCTCCAGCCGATCTCCATCGCCTCTTCCTGCAGATGGTGGGGGGGAGTGCCATCCGCTTCGAGCGTCGCCTTGAGGAAATCCAGCAGCGCCGCCTCCTTGGAGTCGCCCGAGCTGAAGCTGCGGGCGCGCGAGACCTCGTCGAGGCCGAGGCCGGCGCGGCGCGCCGACTTCGCGTGCTGGGCGATGCTGTAGGCGTCGTGGCGATACTCCGCCACCGCCAGGGCGATCCGCTCGCGAGTCGCCTGGGGCAGGACGCCGCCGCGCAGCTCCGAGCGCATCCGGGTGTAGGCGCGCAGCACCGCGGGAGCGCCGGCGAGGACGCCGACGAACTTGGTCACCGCGCCACCGGCCGCCTGGATGCTCTTGATCAGGGGAGCGCTCTCGTCGGGAGCCGTCAGCTCGTCGTGGATCTGAAATCTGCTCACTGCCGTTTTTACCGTCACTTGCATCCCGCCTTTGGCTCGGATGGCGAATTCCGCTTCACAGAGCCTTTAATTGGCCTTTACTTTACTTTGAGCCACTAACTTACGCGAAGTAAGTTATAGCGCGATCCGGATCGTCTCGCAAGCCTTCCGCGACGACCGTCACATACCCGTAATACGCCGCTTCAGACCTCGCCGGTTCACTTCGCCTATCTTTGCCCGACCGCGCCAAGCAGCCACGAAGGAGACCGGGGAATGGCAGACCAGCCGACGAGTGCCAGCGACGTAGCCGAGATCGTCAAGGAGCGCGGCGTCCGCTTCATCCGCCTCTGGTTCACCGACGTCCTCGGCCATCTCAAGAGCTTCTCGATCAACGCCGCCGAGCTCGAGGACGCGCTGGAGGGCGGGATGGGCTTCGACGGCTCGTCGATCACCGGCTTCAACCCGATCGAGGAGTCGGACATGATCGCGATGCCCGACCCCTCGACCTTCGCCCTGATCCCCTGGCGTCCCGAGGAAGAGAACGCGGTCGCGCGCATGTTCTGCGACGTCCGCGTGCCCGGCGGCGACCCCTACGAGGGCGACCCGCGCTGGATCATGCGGCGGGCGCTCAAACGGGCGGAGGAGATGGGCTTCGACGCCTACAACATCGGCCCCGAGCTGGAGTACTTCTACTTCCGCTCCTCGAAGCCCGCGGGGGGCGTGCCCGAGGTGCTCGACGAGGGCGGCTACTTCGACCTGACGACGCTCGACGCCGGCTCCGACGTGCGCCGCGAGACGATCCTCGCGCTGGAGAAGATGGGCATCCACGTCGAGTACGCCCACCACGAGGTCGGCCCCTCCCAGCACGAGGTCGACATGCGCTACAAGGACGCGCTGCGGATGTCCGACGACTGCATGACCTACCGCATCGTGGTCAAGGAGTACGCGATGAAGTACGGCTGGCACGCGACCTTCATGCCGAAGCCGCTGTTCGGCGAGAACGGCTCGGGGATGCACGTGCACCAGTCGCTCGGCAAGGACGGCCGCAACGCGTTCTTCGACCCCGAGGACCAGTACTACCTCTCGGCCACGGCAAAGGCCTTCATCGCCGGGCAGCTGCGCCACGCGCGCGAGATCTCGCCGCTCTTCGCCCAGTGGGTCAACTCATACAAGCGGCTCGTGCCCGGCTTCGAGGCGCCCGTCTACCTCGCGTGGTCGCGGCGCAACCGCTCGGCGCTGATCCGCGTGCCGCTCTACCACCCCGGCAAGGAGGGGGCGACGCGGGCCGAGCTGCGCTGCCCCGACCCCGCCTGCAACCCCTACCTGTGCTTCGCCGGCATGCTGCAGGCGGGGCTGGAAGGGATCGAGAAGGGCTACGAGCTGCCCGAGCCGATGGAGCAGAACCTCTATCACCTCTCGCCGGAAGAGCGCTCGCAGCGCGGGATCGAACAGCTGCCCGAGACGCTAGGGGAGGCGATCGACATCGCCGCCGACTCCGAGCTGGTGCTGCGCACGCTGGGCGAGCACACCTTCCGCCGCTTCATCGAGATCAAGCGGCAGGAATGGGAGGACTACCGGGTGCAGGTCACCCCGTATGAGATAGAGAACTTCCTGCCTGTTCTCTAGCCCCGCCCTCGGGCCGCGAAAGCGCCGAGGGCCACCAGAAGGAGTCGCCCGCGGTCAGGGCGATCGCGGGGACGAGGATGCTGCGGACGAGGAAGGTGTCGAGGAGGACGCCGAAGGCGACGACGAAGCCGAGCTCGGTGAGGAAGGTGAGGGGGAGGACCGCGAGGACCGAGAAGGTGCCGGCGAGGACGATGCCGGCGCTGGTGATCACCGCGCCGGTGACCGCGAGCGCGCGCAGTATGCCCTGCCGGGAGCCGTGCGCGATCGTCTCCTCGCGGGCGCGCGAGATCAGGAAGATGTTGTAGTCGACGCCGAGCGCGACGAGGAAGACGAAGGCGAAGAGCGGCAGCGAGGGGTCCGAGCCGGGGAAGTCGAAGACGAGGTCGAAGGCGAAGTAGCCGACCCCCAGCGCGGCGAGGAAGCTGAGGATCACGGTTCCGACCAGGATCAGCGGCGCCACCACGGCGCGCAGCAGGGCGATCAGGATCAGCAGGATCACCACCAGGATGATCGGCGGGATCACCAGCGAGTCGTGCCCGGCGGCGTCGCGGACGTCGAATTCGACCGCCGTCGGACCGCCGACCAGGGTGCTCTCCGAGACGCCGTGCGCCGCTTCGCGGATCGGTTCGACCAGATCGAAGGCCTCGGTGGAATACGGTTCGAGTTCCAGCGTCGCTTGCAGCAGGGTGCCCGGCGGGCCCTGGTTCACCGGCCCCGACACCGAGGCGACCCCGTCCACGGCCGCCACCGCGCGCCGCGTCGCCGGGATGTCGGCCGGATCCTCGACCACGACATCGGTCAGCGCCGTCGTTCCCGACTCGAAGCTCTCGCTCAGCAGATGCTGGCCTTCGACCGATTCGACTTCGTGCGTATAGCTGTCTTCGCTGGTCAGTTCGGTCGAGAAGAAGGCGAAGCCGCCGCAGAACACCAGCAGCACCGCGATCGCCCCGACCATCACCCGCTGCGGGCCGCGGGCGACGCGCTCGCCGACCCGCGCCCAGGCGCCGTGCGTGGCGTCGGCGGTGTGCTCGAGCC
>DASSBJ010000016.1:0-2814 GCA_035698885.1 Solirubrobacterales bacterium | reverse complement strand
CCGTTTCCGCACTCCTTCGACGAACGGGAGGAGATCGCCGAGGTGCGGATGGCGCACGCCGGGCTGGCGGCGGGGATGGAGACCGACTCGCGCCACCGGGTCGCCGGGCGGCTCGTCGCGCGGCGCGGTCACGGCAAGGCGGCCTTCCTCGACCTGCGCGACGGCAGCGGGCAGATCCAGCTGCACGCCACCGCCGACAAGCTCGGCGCCGAGGCGTTCGAGGCGCTGGTCGAGCTCGACCTCGGCGACTTCGTCGGGGTCGAGGGGACGGCGCTGGCGACGCGGCGCGGCGGCGAGCTCTCGCTGGCGATCGACCACTGGCGCCTGCTGGCGAAGAGCCTGCGGCCGCCGCCCGACAAGTTCCACGGCCTCGAGGACGTCGAAACCCGCTACCGGCAGCGCGAGCTCGACCTGCTCGCCAACGAGGAGAGCCGGCGCATCTTCCTGATCCGCACCAGGGCGATCGCCGAGACCCGCCGCCGGCTCGACGAGCTGGGTTTCGTCGAGGTCGAGACGCCGGTGCTGCAGCCGCTCTACGGGGGCGCCCTGGCGCGCCCCTTCACGACCCACCACAACGCGCTCGACCGCGACCTCTACCTGCGGATCGCCACCGAGCTCTACCTCAAGCGGCTGGTCGTCGGCGGGATCGACAAGGTCTACGAGCTGGGCAAGGACTTCCGCAACGAGGGCGTCTCGCACAAGCACAATCCCGAGTTCACGATGCTCGAGTGGTACGAGGCCTACGCCGACTACGAGAAGACCGCGCGCGACCTCGAGCTGCTGGTCGCGGAGGTCGCGGAGCGGGTGCTGGGCACGACCGTGGTCGAGCGCGACGGGGTCGAGGTCGACCTGGCGCCGCCCTGGCGGCGGGTCACCCTGCGCGAGGCGATTCGCGAGCGCTCCGGCATCGACATCGCCGAGCACCCGACCCGCGAGGCGCTGGCGGCGGCGATGGACGGCGAGGCCGACCCGGCGGAGGGCTGGGGCAAGCTGGTCGACGGGCTGCTCTCCAAGGCGGTCGAGCCGCAGCTGATCCAGCCGACCTTCGTCGTCGACTACCCGGTCGAGCTGTCGCCGTTCGCCAAGGCGCATCGCTCCGAGCCCGGGCTGGTCGAGCGCTGGGAGGCCTTCGTCGGCGGGATCGAGATCGCCAACTCGTTCAGCGAGCTCAACGACCCCGACGAGCAGCGGCGGCGCTTCGAGCAGCAGGCGGCGGAGCAGGCGCGCGGCGACGAGGAGGCGCAGCCCTACGACGAGGCATTCGTCGAGGCGCTCGAGCACGGGATGCCGCCGACCGGGGGCGTCGGCCTCGGCGTCGACCGGCTGGCGATGATGCTGACGGGAGCGCGCAGCCTGCGCGAGGTCGTGCTTTTCCCGGCGATGCGCTCCTGAAACGGTCGGAAAAGCCGCTACTAGCGGCAATCGGGGGCCCAAGGCCGGGCGGCCGGTCTCGGTATCGTTTAAGGGGCAGATGGACGCTTCCCGATAACCGAAGGGCGTCCCCGGTACTTCCGACCGCAAATCGCGTTTGACCTCTAGAGGGTCAAGAGAGGAAGCCTTTGTTCGAGAGATTCACTGAGCGAGCCCGACAGGTAGTGGTCCTGGCACAGGAAGAGGCTCGCACGCTGAAACACAACTACATCGGCACCGAGCACATCCTGCTCGGCTTGCTGCGCGAGGAGGAGGGCCTGGCCGCCCGCGTCCTCGAGTCTCTCGACATCACGACCGAGCGCGTGCGCTCGCAGGTCGTCCGCATCGTCGGCTCCGGCGAGGAGGTCACCTCGGGGCAGATCCCGTTCACCCCGCGGGCCAAGAAGGTGCTCGAGCTGGCGCTGCGCGAGGCGCTCTCGCTCGGCCACAACTACATCGGCACCGAGCACATCCTGCTCGGCCTGGTGCGTGAGAACGAGGGCGTCGCCGCCCGCATCCTGCTGGACTTCGACGCCGACTCGGACAAGATCCGCAACGAGGTCATCCGCATGCTCTCGGGCCCCGGCGGCCGTCGCCAGGGCGGCGGCGGAGGCGGCCCGGGCGAGGGCGCCGGCAAAAAGAGCTCGAAACTGCTCGACCAGTTCGGCCGCAACCTGACCAAGCTCGCCGAGGAGGGCAAGCTCGACCCGGTGATCGGGCGCGAAACCGAGATCGAGCGGATCATGCAGATCCTCTCCCGCCGCACCAAGAACAACCCGGTGCTGCTGGGCGAGCCCGGCGTCGGCAAGACCGCCGTGGTCGAGGGCCTGGCGGCGCGGATCAACAACGGCGAGGTGCCGGAGCTGCTGCGCAACAAGCAGATCTACACGCTCGACCTCGCTGCCCTGGTCGCCGGCTCGAAGTACCGCGGCGAGTTCGAGGAGCGGCTGAAGAAGGTGATGAAAGAGATCAGCCAGCGCGGCGACATCATCCTCTTCATCGACGAGCTCCACAACCTGGTCGGCGCCGGCGCCGCCGAGGGGGCGATCGACGCCGCCTCGATCCTCAAGCCGGCGCTGGCGCGCGGCGAGCTGCAGACGATCGGCGCGACGACGCTCGACGAGTACCGCAAATACCTCGAGCGCGACTCGGCGCTGGAGCGCCGCTTCGCCCAGATCAAGGTCGACCAGCCCTCGGTCGAGAACACGGTCAAGATCCTCGAGGGGCTGCGCGAGCGCTACGAGCAGCACCACCGGGTCAACATCACCGACGACGCGCTGGGCGCCGCCGCCGAGCTCGCCGACCGCTACATCTCCGACCGCTTCTTGCCCGACAAGGCGATCGACCTGATCGACGAGGCCGCCTCGCGGATGCGCATCAAGTCGATGAGCGCGCCGCCGGTCT
>DASSBJ010000015.1:0-12340 GCA_035698885.1 Solirubrobacterales bacterium | reverse complement strand
CAGGCGATCAGCTCCCTCGGCGAGGCGTAGTCGGTTTCGAAGATCGAGCCCTTGCCCGGGGCGCCGTCTGACTTCTTCGCCGCCCGCAGCTCACCGTAGGCGCCGTAGTCGCGCTCGATCAGCCAGGAGATGCGCTCGCGGACGAAGATCTTCGCCCGCCCCCGGATCTCGCCCAGCTGCCAGTCGGCGCGCTGGCCGTAGTCGCGGCGATCGAATTCCTCGGGCGGCGAGAAGTCGTGCTCGGCCTTCGAGGCGTAGCCGACCTTGCCCTGGATGCGCGAGAGGCGGAAGACGCGGACCGCGTCGCGCTCGTGGGAGTGGCCGATCAAATAGAACTGGCCCGAGCGGAAGACGAGGTGGTACGGGTCGACCCTGCGCTTCTCGGTCTCGTCGCGCTCCATCGTGTAGTAGGTGAACTCGATCGTCTTGCGGCGCGAGATCGCGGTCTCGATCTTGGAGAGGCGCTGGGAGAGGTCGCGTCCTCCGGCGGAGGCGGTCATCGCCATCTCCACCGGCGCCCGTTCGCCCTCGCTGACCGGGTTGGGGTGGCCCCAGGCGACCTGCTGCAGGGCGAGGCGCAGCGGCTCGGCATAGGCGAATTCGCCCTGGCTGAGCAGCGAGAGCGCCGTGCTCAGCGAGGCCAGCTCGTCGTCGTCGAACTCGATCGGGTCGAGGTAGAAGTTCTCCGGCGGCAGCGAGTAGAGCTCGGCCTCGAAGAACCCCTCGCCCGGTTTCTCCACCCCGAGCTGGATCCCGAGGCTCTCCAGCTCGGCGCGGTCGGCGTAGAAACGGCGCGCGAAGGCGTCGTCGTTCATGTCGCTGTAGCCCTCGACCTCGCGCTTGATCTCCAGCGCCGAGACCGGCCTGCCCTGCGCCATCAGGAAGGAGATCAGCGAGAGCTGGCGGATCAGCTTCTCGGTGTCCTTTGCCACGAACGCAGGATAGTTCTGACGAGGTCCGGACGCCGACAGACAAGGACGAAGATGGGCAAATAGCGGAACTATTTGCCCGACTGAGGACGCCGTATGGCGGCGTCCGGGGCCGTCAGATGGACGCTCAGGCGGCCTGGGCGCGCTGGCCGAAAAACGCAGAGCCCGAGAGCGCCCGGTCGAAGCGCGACCAGGACTCGCCGTCGGGCAGCTCGCGCTCCAGCCGGTCGAAGCTGCCGAGGCGGCCGCCGAGGTTGTCGATCATGTGGACGAGAACGGCCTCGCGGGTCGCGGGGACCACCGGCGAGCCGTGCTCGAGCGAGCCATGGTGGCTGAGGATGATGTGGAGCACCGCCTGGGCGAGCCGCGGCTCGAAGCCCGGCATCTGCTCGATCTCGCGGCGCACCGTGTAGTAGCCGAGCGGGATCTCGCCTTCCAGCCGGCCGGCGTCGGTGAGGTCGATCGCCAGCAGGTCGTCGTTGTAGGCGACGGTCTTGCCGATGTCGTGCAGCAGCGCCCCGGCGACCGCGACCTCGCGGTCGATGCCGGGGAAGAAGTTGGCGGCGGCGCTGACCGCCTGGGCGACCGAGACGGTGTGCTCGAGCAGGCCGTGGCGGTAGGCCTGGTGGTAGACCTTCGCCGCCGGCGCGTCGCGGAAGCGCTCCCAGATCGGCGAGCGCTCGCCGAAGAAGCGCTCGAGCAGATCGTGCAGCTGCGGCTCGCGCACGGTCTCCAGCAGCTGGCGCAGCTCGCTCTCCAGCTCGGCGAAGGAGACCTCGGACTCGGGCGTCAGATCGGCCGGGTCGTAGGAGCCGGGCTCGGCCGGGCGCAGCGAGGTGAGCTTGACCTTCGCCCCCCAGCGCTCGCTCAGCTCGAAGCAGCCGCCGACCTCGACCGCGGTGCCCGGCGCGGCGCGCGCGTAGAGCGCCTCGGCGTCCTCCCAGCAGACCGCCTCGGCGCTGCCGCCGGCGTCGCAGAGGACGAGCCGCAGCCACGGCTCGCCGTTGCGCTTGCGCCGCAGCTCGCGCTCGCGCACGGCGTAGACGCCCTTCACCCGCTGACCGTCCTCGAGCTCGCGCAGGGGCACCCGCCGCGCGGCCTCCGCCGGCTCCGGCGGTTCGACGGGCGAGCCGCCGCCGCTGTCGATCAACGCCTCCTGGTACATCATCGGCTCCGTTCGATCCATCTTCTCCAAGGTAGAGACGGGGGCGGACGGCGCAGACGCCGGGATGCGGAGTGCTTCAGAGCAGCCCGCCGAGCCAGTGGCCGAACGCCACGGCGACGAAGCCGGCGACGAGCGAGAGGCCCAGGTTGAGCCAGACGAGGTGGGTATGGCCCGCCTCGGCGAGCCGGTGCGAGTCGAGGATCCAGGCCGAGAAGGTGGTGAAGGAGCCGATGCCGCCGCCGGCGACGACGATCAGCGCCTCGCCCTCGAGCGCCGCGCCGGCGACCAGCCCGAGCGCCAGGGCGCCGGCGATGTTGATCGCGAGGAGGCCGTGCGGGAAGGGGTGCTCGGTGCGGGCGGCGATCGCCGTGTCGATCAGGTAGCGCGCGGCGGCGGCGGCGCCGCCGAGCAGGCCGACGGCGATCCAGGCCGGCGCGCTCACCGCGCCGTCTCCGGGCGGCGCTCGAGGGCGATGCCGAGTCGCACGCAGGCAAAGCCGGCGAGCACGGTTGCGCCGACATATGCGGCGGCCAGCGCCAGATGGCCGCCGTCGATCAGATCGAACAGCTCGAGCTGGACGGTCGAGAAGGTGGTCAGGGTGCCGCAGATGCCGGTGGTGAGAAACGGATGGGCGAGACTGTCCTCCGGGTGATCGCGCAGGCGGGCGACGAAGTAACCGATCAGCAGGGCGCCGACCAGGTTGACGACGAAGGTCGACCACGGCCACTCGCCGGGGCCCTGCGGCGCCGCCTCGGCCAGCCCGACCCGCATCACCGCGCCGAGCACTCCGCCGGCGTAGATGGCGGCAAGCAGTCGCAGGTCGAACCTAACGCTTCGCATTCGGGCAGCCTCCTATCAGCGTCGTTGGACGTGGTAGGGACCGTCAGCCGAACGGGCGGCGATTATGCGGGAGCGAGCCCCATCGCTCTGTCACGGAATGGTAACCACCGGCCAACTCATCGCGCTTAGAGTGCGCGTCGCTATGGATGAGCGTCCCGATCTGCCGCGCCGCGCCGCTCCGCGGTCGAGCTTTGAGCCGCTATCCGAACCGAAACTCGACCGCGCCCGAAGAGAGTCGGCCTGATGGCGCGCGCCCTGTTCGTCTGCCTGCACAACGCGGGGCGCTCGCAGATCAGCCAGGCGCTGTTCGAACGGGCCGCCGGCGGGCGCCACGAGGCCCGCTCGGCGGGGACGACGCCGGGCGAGCGCGTCCACCCGCAGGTGGTCGAGGCGATGGCCGAGCTCGGCATCGACCTCAGCGGCCGCGTCCCCCGCGAGCTGACCCGCGAGGACGCCGAATGGGCTGACGTCGTGGTGACGATGGGCTGCGGCGACGAGTGCCCCTACATCCCCGGCAAGCGCTACGTCGACTGGGACCTGCCCGACCCGAAGGGTCGCCCGCTGGAGGAGGTCCGCGCGACCCGCGAGGAGATAGGGCGCCGGGTCGCGGCGCTCGCCGCGGAGCTCGGCTGAGGGCTCAGTAGGCGAGCACGCCCCAGCAGAGCGCCGGCGCCGAGTAGGAGCCGTCCTCGCCGCGGAAGGGCGCGAGGCTCTCCTCGATCGCCGCGCGGGTCGCCTGCACCTCCTCCTCGGGGAGCGACTTGATCGCCCGGGCGAGCGGGCCGGTGAGGCGGACCAGCGTGTCCCAGAGCTCGTCGGCGTCGGCGTAGCGGAACTCGAACGCGATCTCCTCCAGCTCGGGCGCGCCGAAGCCGGCCTCGCTCACCAGGGCGCGGATGCGCTCCGGGTCGGCCATCGCGAAGATGCCGGGGGTCCCCGGCTCGGGAGGCGGCATGTGGCCGCGCTCGACCAGCACCTTGGCCGGCAGCGCCGCCCACGGGTTGCGCTCCGGCGCCGCCCAGACCGCGAAGGCCAGCGGTCCGCCGCTGTGCAGGACGCGTTTGGTCTCGCGCAGCGCCGCCGAAGGATCGGCCATCAGCATGTAGCCCCAGCGGCAGACGACACGGTCGGCGCTTTCGTCGTCGAGGTCCATCGCCTCGGCGTCGAGGACGCGGTACTCGACGTTGGTCAGGCCGCGAGCGTCGCCGAGCCGCCGCGCGACGCCGACCATCTCGGGCGAGAAGTCGGTCGAGAGCACCCTGCCGCCGTCGCCCACCCGCTCGGCGACGCGGAAGCCCAGGTCCCCCGGGCCCGCGGCGAGCTCGAGCACCGTCTCCTTCGGCCGCGGATCGACCTTCTCGACGATCCACTCGTTCACCCGCCCGGCGACCTCGTTCATCCACCTGTTCCGCGCCTCCCAGCCCGGCGCCATCTCCGCCCAGGTCTCGCGGCTCTGCTCTCGATAGGCGTCGCGATCCATCTCCATGCCGTTACCTCTGCTTTCTTCGCTTTCGCCACCGACCGT
The DNA here is from genome assembly GCA_035698885.1 of Solirubrobacterales bacterium. Classification (GTDB taxonomy): domain Bacteria; phylum Actinomycetota; class Thermoleophilia; order Solirubrobacterales; family 70-9; genus VRUE01. The sequence continues at coordinate 7,881 of DASSBJ010000015.1, read as the reverse complement.
ATTAGAGCCGGGCTTGTGAGAGAGTTCGGCCCCGATGAGGCTCTGCCGGTTCGCAGCCGAGAACGGCGCCGCGCTCGGGATCGTCGAGGGCGAGGAGGTGGTCGACCTCTCGGCCGCCGAACTGCCGCAGGAACCGGCCCGGGCGCTCGACGCCGCCGGCGAGGACGGCCTGGGCAAGCTCGCGGCCGCTGCGCCGCGCCTGCCGCTCGCCGACGTTCGCCTGCTCGCCCCGGCGGCTCCGCGCAAGTACCTGGCGATCGCCCTCAACTACCGCGACCACATCGCGGAGATGGGGATGGAGGCGCCCGAGGTGCCGGTCTTCTTCAACAAGCAGGTGAGCTGCGTGGTCGGGCCGGGAGCGGAGATCCACATGCCCAAGGTGTCCACCTTCCTCGACTACGAGGCCGAGCTGGCGGTCGTGATCGGCAGCCGCTGCCGCCACGTCCCGGCCGAGCACGCGCACGAGGTGATCGCCGGCTACACCTGCGCCAACGACGTCAGCGTGCGCGACTGGCAGGGGAAAGCGCAGACGATGACGATCGGCAAGTCCTTCGACACGCACGGGCCGCTGGGGCCGTGGCTGGTTACCGGCGCGGAGCTCGGCGACCCGCAGGACCTGGCGATCCGCTGCCACGTCGAGGACCAGCTGCGGCAGGACGCGCGCACCAGCGAGATGGTCTTCGACTGCTTCCAGCAGGTCTCCCACCTATCGGAAGCGTTCACGCTCGAGCCGGGCGACACGATCGCCACCGGCACGCCCGCGGGAGTCGGCCTCGGCCGCAAGCCGGTGCGCGACAACCTGCTCCACGTCGGCGAGACGGTGCGGGTCGAGATCGAGGGCATCGGCGAGCTGGCCAACACGGTCGTCGAGGAGCCCGAGGGATTCGTCGCCCGCTAGCGTTGTTGCCTCCGCAATCGACCGAGGAGGCAGAGGATGACCGCGGACGGGATCGGGCTCGGCGACGCCCGACCTCTTCGTCTTCGACTCCGAGCTGCGCCTGCGCTACCGCGGCGCCCCCGATTCCGACCACCGCGACCCCTCCCAGGGAGCGGCCTGGCTGCGCTCGGCGCTCGAGGCGGTGCTGACCGGCTCCGAGCCCACCCCCGCCGAGACCGAGCCGGTCGGCTGCTCGATCAAGTGGCGGGAGTGAGCGAAGGCCCCCGGCCTACCGACTGTGTCGCCGTCGCCCTCGGTCCTATCTGCTCGGAGTGCAAGGTAGGACGTGGACAATGTCTAGGCGGGTGCCGTCATCGAACAGGACGTGCCCCTTGGTGAAGTAGTGCCCCGTCGGACAGCTGGCGGTCAGGTAACTCGCCTTCTTGCCCCTATAGGCGAATTTGCGGTCGATCTTGAGCTTGAACCTGCTGACCGAGCCGGAGCCACCGGCGATCGGCGGGATCTTTGAGATCGTATGGAGGCCGTAGCGGCCGCGGTGGATCGAGGTGATCTTGATCGGGATGACGATCGCCGCCGGAACCGGCACCGTGATGAATGCGTGAACGAAAAGCGTCGTCGTGCCGCCCCTTACGCCGCCGTTGAACATGGTCAGCGGGCTGGAAACCATGATCGGCTTCTGTTCGGGGAACGCGATTTCGACCGACCCGGCGCCCCTGCCGACGATCGCCCTACCGCAGATCCGCCGTGCGGCCTTGGTGTCGCGAGCCTCGAGCTGTCTCGCCTTGCAGACCGGCAGGCCCCTGGCGTTGATGTGAATGATCCTGTCGACGTCGAGAACCACTTCGCGCACTGCCGGAAGATGGCTGTCATCCGCCGTCCTGATCGTGGCCTTGAGGATGGCGGCCACGGGAGCCTGCCTATGCCTCGGCAGCCTGGTTGGTGAGATCCCGCCGTTGTCCCTGAGTACGAGGTTCCCTACCCGGACGACCTCGGGCTTGGCCAGAGCGACCGCCGCAACGAGCAGCGTGAGAGCCGCGCCGACCAGCGTGCTGAGAATCAGTCTCTTCATGCACTTCCCCTATCTCGTGGACCGCGTGTGTCGAGCCATGCTCGGCGACCGCTACGGCTTGCGCCTCCCCAGCCTGAGTACTTTGATGACTCGAAATTCGCCAGCGTGGGAAAGTCGCGGCGCGATTCCGCGAAACACGTTCCGGCAGGAAAGTCAGTCGACCAGCTGCAGCGCGATCTCCAGATCGGCCAACGATCCTCTCAGCGGTCGGCCGAGTAGCTGCTCGATCGTCGAGATGCGATTTCGCACCGTGCGACGATCGACCCCCAGCGCGGCTGCGGTCGAGGAGAGGTTGCGTTCGGCGTCGAGGTAGGCGCGCAACGTCTTCCTGGCGGTCTCGCCGCCGTCCCGCGCCTGTTCCAGCGGCGCCAGATAAAGCTGGCGCAGCGAGGCCTCGAGGAGGTCGTCGCGAGCGATCGAAGCGAGCACGGTGACGTCGGAGTAGCTCAGCACGGACTGTTCCCTGCGCTCCGCGATCGGAAGCGCTGCCTTGGCCTGGAGGTGGCTGAGGCGCCAACCCGAAGGCCCCTCTCCCGGCTCGCCGACCGTCAGGAATACGTGGTCGGGGGCGATGTCGAGGGCGGCTGAGATCACCCTGTCGACGTCGAGGGGCCGCTGACCGCCCAACCAGCCCGCCCAGATCGGCTCCTCCTCGCGCTTCACCGCGAGAAGATGGCGATCGAGGGCCGTCGCAAGGCGACCCAGCAGCTCCCGCGCCCGTTCGCCTTTCACCATCAGGGCAAGATGGAAGGCATCGAGGTCATACCCCAGCCGCGAGTGGTCGACGAGCTCCCCCGCGAGAATCCGTTTCACACACTCCCGTCGCTGCTCGGCGATGCTGCCGATCCGCATCTCCACCTCACGGGCGTGCTCGGCGCTCACTGCCGCAAGCAGACTGTCTCCCATCGTCGCGTGCGCGCCAAGCAGGCGGCGAAGGATCGCGATCGGAACGTCAGCCTTTTCGGCCTCCTCGACGAGGAAGTCCGTGAAGAGGGCGTTGCCGGCAACGTAGCGACGCAACGAGATGTCGACGGGGACGCCGTCTCGCGCGTCCAATCGCGCCTGCACGAGCAGGGCAGGCGCGATGCCAGGCGCATGTCGGTCCGGGGCCTCGAGCACCTTGATCCGATAGTCGATGGCGGCCTCGATGGCGCCATCGAGGCTCTGCGGGTAGGCGGGGTCGGCGACTTCGAGGGGATCTGAAATCGCGCAGGCGCGGGCCCTGACAGCCCGCTGAAGCTCGGGAAGCCGCTTACGGATGCCGGAGGCAAGCATTGAGCGAACCTCCACGGTGGAGCCCGCGCGCGCCGATGCTCGGCGGGGCCGGCCTGTCGACTTGAGCGGGGGCCTAGCGCTTGGCGAGTGGGGCGCCACGTCGCTCAGAACCTCTCCCTGCCCGTCATGCCTTGAACTCTACCGCTGGCCATCCACTGCCCATGGGCAGATGCGCCGCTCCAGGAGGCGGGCGACTCTGCCATCGGGCGAGCGAGCGGCGGAACCCCGATTCATCCAAGGGTCCCGACATACGCGGCGAGGTTGGCGAGCGACGAAGCGATCCCGGCCTCGTGGTCGGACGCCGAGATGCCTGGCGGCACATCGTCGGCCCGGACGGAGACCGCCGTGCCACCCGCGACCTCGGCGAGCACCCAGGTCATCGTCATCGTGCCGGCGAGGTCCGGGTCGTCGGAGACGAACTCGACTTGCCAAACGACCTGGGCGTCGGGCTCCAACGCGGCGAATTCGACCTCGGTGACATCCTGGGAGGCCGAAGCCTTGCCAGGGCCGCCGGCGGCGTCGAGGTAAGTCAACTCCATCCGGAACCCGCCGCCGGGCCGCGGGTCGAACCGCTCGATCCGTCCGGTCATACCGTCAGGCGGCAGCCAGCGCTCGAGCGCCTCACGCTTCATCAAGGCCTGGTAGAGGACGGCGGGGGTGGCCGCGATCCGCCGCTGGGCCTGGTCGATTCGTCCCACATGCCGACCGTACCGATCCGGCGTGTGCCCGGCGCAGGCCGGACCTCCCTCCGTAGTAGCCCGAATCCGCCGTCGTATTTCTGCCGGATGTGCTCGCTTGCAGCGCGTGGGAGGCTCGATCCTCGGAAAGGAGATGCCATGGCTACCCAGATGACCGAGCGCCCGGTCCAGCGGCCCACCGCAGACTCGGAGGCGCTCTTCCCCGGCCGGTACCTGAGCGTGACCAGCTTCAAGCGGGACGGCACGGGCATCGCAACCCCGGTGTGGTTCGTGTCTGACGGCGGACAGCTGTTCGCGCTCACCGACCTGCACTCAGCGAAGGTCCGGCGCGTGCGCCGCAACTCGCACGTCCTGGTCGCGCCTTGTCGCGTGGACGGCAAGCTGCGCAGCGAGCCGGTCTCGGCGTGGGCGGAGGTGCTGACCGCCACCCCGGAATTGGAGCGCGTGCAGAAGCTTCTGCTGGAGCGCTACAAGCTCACCTACCGGCTGGTCATGTTGATGTACCGGCTTGGGCGCCGTCTCCGCCGCCAGCAGAGCGTCGCCGACGGCGCGGCGCTGGCGATCACGATCGAATAGCCGCCGAAACGGCATGGCAGCGAACAACGGAGGGGCGCCCGACCGGGTCGTCGGGGGTTGCAGGAACGAAGCGAATGGCGAGGGTGGGAATCGAACCCACGACACCACGATTTTCAGTCGTGTGCTCTACCAACTGAGCTACCTCGCCCGGGTCGCGCGGCTCGGGGCTGCGCGAGGAGAAGGCTAGCGACCGGGGGCGGCTCGGGGCTGCTTGGATTGGCGGGTGGCCTGGGCTCGTGCAGGAATCGCGCTTGGCGTGCTCGTCCTCGTGGCCGGCGTCGCCTTCTCCGGCGGGAGCTCGGTCGACCCGCCGCCGCCGCGTGGCTTCCCCGGCGTCGTCCCCGCGTTCATGGCGAAGTCGGAGAACCCGCCGGCCGGCGGCGCGAAAGCCGACCGCGGACTCGCGGCGCAGGCGGCGAGCCGGCGGGACCGGCGCTGGCTGGCGCGGGCGCGGCGCCTCGGGCCCGCGGCGCCGCGCTGGGCGCGCGCCATGTACCGGCGCTCGCTGCTGGTGCTGCGGGCGCTGGTCGACCGGCGCGGCGCGGCGATCGCCGGAGCGCGCTCGGGTTGGGCCTACGTCTGGCCACGCGACGCCGGCGCCGTCGCGATCGCCCTCGCCTCGGCCGGCTACGGGGCGGATGCGCGGCGCATCGCTCGCTTTCTGCTCGAGCTCGATCTCGACGCGGCAGCGCGCTTCTACCGGAGCGGCGAGCCGGTCGAAGGCCGCGGCGCGCAGGGGGACGCCGCCGGCTGGGTCGCGGCCGCGGCGCGCGCCGCCGGCATGCAGCCTGGCAGGGACATCGGGGTGGAGACGAGACCTGCATCGGGCGCCCCACTAGGGCTGGGCGCAGGCGCATGGCGGGATCGCGCCGACTACCAGGAGGGCGACGCGGGCGACTACCTCGGCAACGGCCTGGCGACGGCGTCGGTCGAGATCCAGGGCTCGGCGGCATCCCATTTGTCGGCGCCGCAGATCAAGCGCGAGTTCGAGACCGGGCGCGGGCTGGTCCGCGCCGCCGGCGATCCGGCCTCCGGCCTCGACTCGGCGGCGGCCTGGGCGGTGCGGCCGTTCGCTCGTCCCGTCCTCTACCCGGCGGTGCGCCGCACGCTGCTGAGGCTCGTCGCCGAGCGCCGCACCCACTTCGGCCTCATCCCCTCCGAGGGCTGGCACGGCGGCGACGATCCCTGGACCGCGCCGACGGCCTGGTGCGCCTGGTCGCTGGCGGCGCTCTGGCGAATCGACCGGCGCGCCGGTCGCCGCCGCGAGGCCGCGACCGAGCGCCGCGCGGCGCTGGGTCTGATGGCCGACCTGCGCCGCGCCGCGACCCCGCTCGGCCTGCTGCCGGAGCGCGTCGACGCGCAGACCGGCGCACCCGCGTCGACCACGCCCCTCGCCTGGTCCCACGCCTTCGCGGTCCTCGCTATTCGCGAGCTGTGGCCGGACGCCCGGAGCCCTGCATCGACCGCATCAGCTCCAACGCCCCGGCCTTATGCAGCGGTTCGTTGAGGTTGCCGCACTTCGGGCTCTGCACGCAGGAGGGGCAGCCGGACTCGCACGGGCACTCGCCGATCAGCCGCTCGGCGTCGCCGAGCAGGCGCTCGAACCGCTCGTAGCCGCGCAGCGTGATGCCGACGCCGCCGGGATGGCCGTCGTAGACGAAGATCGTCGGCCGGCCGGTCTGGAAGTGGACGTTGGTCGAGAGGCCGCCGATGTCCCAGCGGTCGCACATCGCGATCAGGGGCAGCACCGCGATCTGGCCGTGCTCGGTCGCGTGCAGCGCGCCGAGCAGGACGTCCGGCGGCAGCGCGCCGCTGAGTCGCTCCGGCAGCACGTACCAGAGCGCCTGCGTGACGAAGTGCTGCTCGGGCAGCTCGAGGCCGACGATGTCGATCGGCTCCTGCTCGGAGATCGAGACGCGTTGGAAGGCGATCACCTGCTCGCTGACCGACACTTCGCCGAAGTGCAGCTCGACCCCCGAGGTCGTGCGCTGCTCGCGCAGGCGCTCGATGTAGATCTCGGTCTCCTTTTTCGGCCGCGTGTACCAGTCGCCGTCGAAGCGGCTGACGATCGCCCTCCGTCCCTCGACGTCGAGCTGCTCGACCTCATACGAGCGTCCCAGGTGCAGGTAGACGGCGCCCGGATGGACCGTGGTGAAGGCGCGCTCGGCCTCGACCAGGCCCAGCATCTCGCCCGAGTCGCGCTCGATCACGGCAACCGAGTCGGCGGAGGCTGAGCGCAGCGGGATCTTCGCGGCGACGAACTCGCTGCTCGCCGGCAGCAGGCGCCCGCCGGCGCGGCGCAGCTCGCCCGCGCCGGTCAGCCGCTCGGCCCGCTCGCGCCAGCCGGCGCCGAAGACCCCGTCGTCGGCCTCGCTCAGCGGCAGCTCGTAGGCGGCGGCGACCATGTGGCGCGCGGCGATCTGCTCGCTCTCGTGGTCGAGGATCGCCGCCTCGACCGGCCGCCCGAGGAACTCGTCGGGGTGGCGGCAGAAGAACTGGTCGAGCGCGTCGGCGCCGGCCACGTAGACGGCGAGGCCGCGCCGCTGCCGCCCCGCCCGACCCCACATCTGGCGCAGGCTGGCGACCGTGCCGGGAAAGGTGACGCAGATCGCCGCGTCGAGCTCGCCGACGTCGATCCCCAGCTCGAGCGCGTCGGTCGCGACCACGGCGAGCAGCTCGCCCGCCGCCAGCCGCGCCTCGATCTCGCGCCGCTGCTGCGGCGTGTAGCCGCCGCGGTAGGGGGCGATCCGTTCGGCCAGCTCCGGCTTGCCGCGGCGCTGCAGCGCTTCGCCGGCGAAGCGCTGGATCAGCTCGATCCCGCGGCGGCTTTTGAGGAAGCAGATCGTGCGCACGCCATGCGAGACCAGCTCGGCGAGCAGGTCGGCGGCCTCCGAGAGCGCCGAGCGCCGCGCGCCGCTCGCCTTGTCGATCAGCGGCGGGTTCCACATCGCGATCTGCCGCCCCGCCCGTGGGGCGCCGTCGTCGTCGATCAGCTCGAACGGCTCGCCGACCAGGCGCTCGGCGAGCTCGACCGGGTTGGCGATCGTCGCCGAGGCGAGCAGGAAGCGCGGTTCGGCCCCGTAGGCGCGCGCCAGCCGCCGCAGCCGCCGCAGCACGTTGGCGACGTGCGAGCCGAAGACGCCGCGGTAGGTGTGGGCCTCGTCGACAACGACCCAGCCGAGGTTGGCGAGGAAGTCGCCCCAGCTCTTGTGGTTGGGCAACAGGCCGACGTGCAGCATGTCGGGGTTGGTCAGCACGAGGTTGTTGCGGCGGCGGATCGCCGGCCGCTCCTCGCGGGGCGTGTCGCCGTCGTAGATCGCCTCGCGCAGGCCGGGTGGGCGCAGGGCGGCCAGCTTGCGTGCCTG
>DASSBJ010000014.1:0-9126 GCA_035698885.1 Solirubrobacterales bacterium | reverse complement strand
GCTGGCCCGCAACGGCGCCGACGAGGCGGGCCCCTACGACCGCGCGCTGGAGACCGGCGGCCCGCTCGAGGGCGGCGACGTCCCCGGCTACTCCGACGCCGGCCCGGAAGAGCCGGTCAAGGTCGAGGACCGCGTCCTCGCCGGCTTCGGCTGGCAGCGCGACGACGTCAAACTGGTCCAGCAGATGGCCTCCAACGGGGCCGAGCCGGTCGGCTCGCTCGGCTACGACGGGCCGCTGGCGGCGCTCTCGCCCGAGCGCCAGAACCTCGCCGACTACTTCAAGGAGACGGTCGCCGTCGTCACCAACCCGGCGATCGACCGCGAGCGTGAGATGGAGCACTTCTCGACCCGCTCGGTCTTCGGCCGCCGCCCCTCGATCGGCGACGCGGGCGAGGACACGGGCACGGTCGAGACCTCCTTCCCGGTGATCCTCGGCGGCCATCACGGGATGGCGCCGCTCTCCGACAGGACCTACCGGCAGATCGCGCGCGAGAACCAGACCTACCTGCTGGAGGACCTCTGGGACGAGTTCCGCGGCCGCGCCGGCGCCGTCGACATCTCGCTGCTCGAGTCCGAGACGAGCAAGGGCGCGATCGAGCGGATCAAGCAGGAGGCGGTGAAGAAGGTCCGCGACGGCGCCGAGCTGCTGGTGCTCACCGACCGCACGGTCTACGACGCCGAGCGTCGCTTTCTCGACCCGCACCTCGCGGTCTCCGCCGTCGACCAGGCGCTGAAGCAGTTCAAGGTCGAGCCGGGCGAGGAGAACCTGCGCCGCCGCTGCGGCATCGTGCTGCGCTCGGCGGCGATCCGCAACGTCCACGACACGATGCTGGCGCTCGGCCTCGGCGCCAACGGGGTCTGCCCGTACACGATGGTCGAGGTGATCTGCGTCGAGGACTACCGCAAGGACATCGGCAACCTCTGCGCGGCGCTGGCCAAGGGAATCGAGAAAGTGATCTCGACGATCGGCATCCACGAGGTGCGTGGCTACGCCCGCCAGTTCTCCTCGATCGGCGTGCGGCCCGAGCTGGCCGAGATCTTCCAGACCGAGGCCTTCGCCGCCTCCGAGAAGGGCGGCATCGGGTTCGCCGGCCTCGACGCGAGCGCCAACGAGCGGGCGCGCATCCTCGGCGGCGAGGTGGACGCCAAACCGGCCAAGACCTTCCGCTTCTACCCCAAGGTCTACAAGGCGGCGATCGCCACCGCCAACGGCTCCGGCGGCTACGCCGAATACAGCGAGAAGGTGCGCGACCTGGAGGCCCAGAGCCCGATCTCAATGCGCCACATCATGGGGCTGAAGGGGGACCGCGAGCCCCTTTCGGACGCGTCGGTCGTCGATGCCGGCGTCGGCCACCACGACTACCCGGTCGTGATCTCCTCGATGAGCTTCGGCTCGCAGTCCGAGCCGGCCTTCCGCGCCTACGCCGAGGCGGCGAAGGCGATCAACGTCCTCTGCGTCAACGGCGAGGGCGGCGAGATCCGCGACATGTACGGGAAGTACCGCAAATGGCGCGGCCAGCAGGTCGCCTCGGGCCGCTTCGGCGTCTCGGCGGAGATGATCAACTCCTCCTACGTCGCCGAGATCAAGATCGGCCAGGGGGCGAAGCCCGGCGAGGGCGGCCACCTGCCGGGCAAGAAGGTCTCCGAGAAGGTCGCCGCGGCGCGTAACGCCGCGCCCGGCACCGACCTGATCTCGCCCTCCAACAACCACGACCTCTACTCGATCGAGGACCTGGCCGAGCTGATCGACGAGCTGAAGACGGTCAACCCGGACGTGCGCGTCTCGGTCAAGGTGCCGGTGGTGCCGAACATCGGCACGATCGGCCTCGGGATCGCCAAGGCGGGCGCCGACATCATCACCCTCTCGGGCTTCGAGGGCGGCACCGGCGCCGCCCGCCAGCACGCCCTGCGCCACGTCGGGCTGCCCTCGGACATCGGCACGCGCGCCGTGCACCGGGCGCTGATGGAGGCGGGCCTGCGCAACCGGGTCGAGATCTGGGCCGACGGCGGCTACCGCACCGGCCACGACATCGTCAAGCTGCACTGCCTCGGCGCCAACCGGGTCGGCTTCGGCACCCTGGCGATGGTCAGCCTCGGCTGCACGATCTGCCGCGGCTGCCAGCTCGACACCTGCCACGTCGGCATCGCGACGCAGATCGAGACGACCGAGCAGGCCCAGGAGCACGGGCTGAAGAAGTTCACCCCGCAGGAGGTCGACCTGGCGGCGGAGAGCTGCGCGCGCTTCTTCGCCGCGATGGGCGAGGAGGTCAAGCAGGTCGTCGCCTCGCTCGGCTACGAGCGCGCGCAGGACCTGGTCGGCCGCTACGACCTGCTGGAGCAGGTCTCCCACCACGACCAGATCGACCTGGCGCCGCTGATCACGCCGCTGGAGGAGTTCCTCGACCTCGAGCCGCTCGACCTGCCGGTGGCCGAGGAGATCGCCGAGGAGCGGGCCGAGGCCGGCCTCGTCGTTGCCCGGCCGATCCGCATGGAGGCCAAGCAGGCCTCGGCGCAGATCGGCGCTCTGGCGGGCGAAGTGTGCTCAGGCGGCGGCACCGTCAGCAGCCGTTTCCCGCGCGCCACCGACGCCAACGACCGCGTGCTCGGAACCGAGCTGGCCGGGGCGATCGCCCGCGCCCGCATCTTCGACGACGGTCCGGAGTCGAACGACGACGTGCTCGCCGACCTCGAGTTCAACGGCGGCTCGGTCGCCGGCCAGGGCCTCGGCGCCTTCAACTCCTACGGCGTCTCGATCCGGGTCGAGGGCGGCGCCCAGGACGGCGTCGGCAAGACGATGCTCGGCGGCAGCGTCGCCGTGCTCAAGGGCAAGGGGGCGAAGGGCAAGCGGCTCAACGGCTCGGTCGGCAAGTCCTTCGCCTACGGCGCCCAGCGCGGCCGCCTCTTCGTCCAGGGCTCGGCCGACTCGCGGTTCTGCATCCGCCTCTCCGGCGCCGACGTCGTGCTCGGCGGCGAGCCCGAGGAGGAGCTCGACGACAGCCGCGGCTGCGTCGTCGATCGCGCCAACGCCAAGGGCTTCGCCTTCGAGTACATGACCTCCGGCCGCGCCGTCGTGCTCGGCGACATCGGCCCCTGGGCCTGCGCCGGAATGACCGGCGGCCGCGTCTACGTACGCCACAACGCCTTCGGCATCGACCGCGACGCCATCGAAGCTCGCCTGGGCGAAGGGGCGAAAGTCGAGCTGAAGGAGCTCGATTCGGAGGGTCACCTCGATATCGAAGACCTGCTCTCCCACTACGCTGCGGAGCTTCGCGCCACCGGCCAGGACGACGAGGCCCAGCGGGTCGTAGACCTGGGCACCGACGCGGACGCCAACTTCCTGATGATCGTCCCGCACAGGGTGCAGGCGGATCCTTCTATCTCGACCGAGTAGGTAGGGACGGATGCCCCTCCGACGGAACCCGCCGCCGGTTACGCGGCGAGGGACGGTCGGGCGGGTTGGCTCACAAGTTCCGCTGGAGGGGCATCCGTCCCTACCTGACGCGGGTCAGCAGGTCGGCGATGGCCCGGACCTCTTTGAGCAGGCCGTCGAGCATCTGCTCCGTGTTCGTGTGGATTCGCCACTCGGCGTATTGGCGGTCCTGCTCCACTTGGTCTAGGCGGCGTTCGAGCTTTCCGACACGCTTGTCAGTGCGCTTCTCCAGCTTGCGGACCCGGTTCTTGACGTAGTTGCGGGTTTCGCGTTGTAGCTCGCCTCGGATGGCATCGAGCTCACGGCGAAGCTCGCCGTGGTCTTGCTCCGTGAGCATGTCCTCCACTCCGGCGCGGACGCGCTCTATCTCTTCGTGCAGGCGCTGCCGGGCCTGCTCAGCCGCGGCGGATGGGTCCTGTGGGGAGTCCACGCTGCCCACTCTACGGGCGCCGTAGGCCGGAATTTGCGCGTTTGGCCTTCAGGCTTCGAGCGCGAAGAGCCGGTAGCGGCCGATCGCCAGCTCGTCGCCGTCGGCGAGCTTGCCCCACTCGACCTCCTCGCCGTTGACGAAGACGCCGTTGAGGCTGCGATCGTCGAGCACGCGCAGCGGCTCGCCCGGTTCGCAGACGATCAGCGCGTGGCGGCGCGAGACGCTCGGGTCGTCGAGGCGGATGTCGGCGGCGACGCTGCGGCCGATTCGCGTCCAGCCCTCGCCGATCTCGAAGTCCAGCACCTCGCCGTCCTCCTCGCGGCAGACCAGGCGACAGCTGCCCGCAGGCGCCTTCGCCCGCAGCTCGTCGAGCCAGCTCGACGGCGGCGCCTCGGCGGCCAGCTCGAACTCGGCTGTGGTGCCGCTGTGCTCCTGCATCGACTCGAAGATCGAGTCGAGCCGGAAGTCGGTCGACTCGCAGCGCGGGCAGGCCGGCAGCGCGTCGTCCTCGTGCAGGGCGAGGTGGGCGCCGCACTCGATGCAGAAGTAGGTACCGGGCCCGGGGAAGGTTCCGGCGCTGTGGCTCTCGGAGCCCGACGCGGTGGGGGTGAGGTAGGCGGAAATGACTGCTCCTTCCCGGAGGGTGGTGACGATCGATTCTAGCTCTGCGTACAGGCCCGGGCATCCGGGTTTTGCCGCAGCGATTACCCGATTGCGCCAATGCGCCAAACCGGGCCGCGCCGCAGCGGCGTGGCCGCCGCCGGGAATAGAATCGCGGCCTTCCGATGGGCCCCGTCAGCGCAGAGATCGAGATCGACGCCCCGCGCGAGCGGGTCTTTGCCGCGATCGCCGACCTGGCGCGGCGCCCGTCCTTCACCGAGCGCTTCCAGGATGGCTTCCACCTGACCCGGATCGAGTCCACGGGAGTCGGCGCGGGCGCCCGCTTTCGCAGCGGCCCGCGGCTGCGCTCGGTCTGGATGGACACGGCGATCGCCGAGTTGGAGCCCCCCCACAAGCTGGTCGAGCACGGCCGCGGCGGCCGTGCCAACCGCATTCCCGTGACGACGGTCTGGGAGCTGACCGAGGGCGGCGGCTCGCTGACGACGGTGCGAGTCTCCTTCTGGAGCGCGCCGTCGAGCCCGATCGACCGTCTCCTGGAGGCGCTCTCGGGCAGCGCCGGAGCGGCCCAGCGTGGCTGGCGCGAGGGGCTGCGGCGGCTGCGCGACCAGCTCGAGAGCGAGGGGGCGTCGCCGCCGCCGGTCGGCGTCGCCGGCGGCAACCGGCACGCGACCGGCATCCCGTAGGCACGCTTTATAGACTCCCCGCCGCCGATGGCCCACCGCCGAACGAACACCCTGCCGCTGCTGCTCGCGCTGCTGCTCGCCGCGACCGCTTTCGCGCTCTCGGCCTGCGGCTACTCGAGCGACTCCAAGGACGTCTCCGAGGGCGAGCCGGTGGAGCTCGGCGGGCTGAAGTACAACGTGATCTTCTCCCGCTACCTCAATCGGCACGACAACGAGGACTCCGCCTACCTCGTCGGCCAGCCCGAACCGCCCGAGGGGCACAGCTACTTCGGCGTCTTCATCGAAGTCCAGAACAAGAGCGAAGAGACCCAGGCCCTCGCCGACTCCTTCACGATCACCGACGCCGGCCAGCGGACCTTCGAGGCGATTCCCAGCGAAAGCCTTTACGCCTTCCCCGTCGGAGGCCAGGTCACCTCGCAGGAACAGATCCCGCTGGTCGACTCCACCCCCGAGCAGGGACCGATCGAGGGTTCGCTGTTGCTCTTCGAGCTGCCCGCCTCGGCCTCCGAGAACCGCCCGCTGACGCTCTCGATCGCGGGCCCCGACGGCCCGGCCACCGTCACCCTCGACCTCTAGCCTCCGCCGCGGTCAGAGGCCGGCCGAGAGGACTTCGGCGGCGATCGGGGCGGCGACTTCTCCTCCCGCCGCTTCGGCTTCGACCAGCAGCACGCCGACCGCCAGCCTGGCCTTTTCGGCCGGCGCGAAGGCGGTGAACCAGGCGTCCTTGATCTGTTCCGGTTCTTCTTCGCCCTCGGTCCCGGGCTTCGGCCCGAGCTCCGCCGTGCCGGTCTTGCCGGCGACCTGCGCCTCGGGAATCGCGGCGGCGGTGCCGGTGCCGCCGGTGACCACGCCGGTCATCAGCTCGGTCAGCTGGGCGGCGACCTTCTTCGACATCACCCGGGTCGATCCGGCGCGCGGGCGCAGCTTGCGGTTGGCGACCACCGAGGTCGGCTCGCGCACGCCGCCGTTGCCGATCGTCTGCGCGACGGACGCCATCTGCAGCGGCGTCGCCAGCACCTCTCCCTGGCCGATCGCGCTGACGCCGAGGTCGAGCTCGCTGCCGATTTCCTCCGGGATCGTCGACTCGGGCGGTTCCACCGCGGCGACCACGTCGGGCGCGTAGAGGGTCAGCGGCTGGTTGAAGCCGAAGCTTTCCGCCGTCGCGACCAGGTCGTCGTTGCCGATCTTCGGCCCCAGCGGGGCGAAGTCGGCGTTGCACGACTCGGCGAACGCTTCGCGGAAGGTGCCGCCGCAGACCTCGCCGTTGGCGTTGCTGATGAAGCGCCCGCCGACGTTGACGCCGTCGGTCAGTTCGAATTCGTCGTCGAGCGAGACCACGCCCTTGGTCAGGGCGGCGGTGGTCGTGATCGTCTTGAAGGTCGAGCCCGGAGGCTGCGGCGCCGAGAAGGCCTGGCCGGCTAGCGCGCGGACGTCGCCGCTGCGCGCGTCGAGCACGGCGACGCCGCCGGCGCGCCCGGCCAGCCCGGTCACGGCCGCCAGCTGCAGGTCGGGGTCGATCGTCGTCTTCACCGGCGCTCCGGGCTGCGGCTTCGTCTGGGCGAGGATGCGCGCCGAGCCGCCCCTGGCGGTGACCGCGAGCAGCGAGCCACCCGGCCTGCCGGCGAGGCGTCGGTTGAACGCCTGCTCGAGCCCGCTGACGCCGACCGGCGTGCCCGCGGGGAAGCCCTGGCGGGCCAGCGCCGGCAGGTCTGCTTCTTCGGCTTCGCCGATTTCGCCGGTCACGTCGATCGCCGCGCTGCCCAGCGGATGTTCCCGTTCGGTCGCCGGCCCTTCGGCGAGCGGCGTGCCGTCGCGGGCGAGGATCGGCGCCCGCGGCGCCAGCTCGATCCTGTTCTCGAGCTGCTCGCCGTCTTTGAGCCCGGGGAAGACGAGGCTGCGCTCCCAGGCCACGCCGCCCTCCCCGTAGGGGACGTCGATCTCGGAGGAGAAGCGGCCGAAGGCGACGGTCTCGACTTCGACCGGCACGGGCACCACGGTCGTGCCTTCGCGGTCGGTCGGGTCTTCGGCCGAGTCCGGCTCTGCGCTTCGCAGCGTCGCCACCTCGGCCGCTTCGCGGTAGGCCTCGGCGAACTGATCCGCGCCGACCGCTTCGCGCGAGGCGTCGTTCAGCTCCCGGTACATCGCGGCGAAGTCCTTGCGCGCCCAGGCTTCTGCGAAGCGCTGCGCGACTTCCTTTTCGGGCGAGCCCGAGGCGCCCGTCGCCGCTCCGACGACGAAGGCGATCAGCGCGATCGCGGCGAGCGGGATGAGGCGGCGGCGTCGCAGCACCGCGGTGGACGGGGGGTTCACTGAATGGGAAATGTAGTGGTGGGAGGGGTCGGGTACTACTTCCCGCTCAACTTTTTCGAAGACATGGGGTTTTGCTGACGCCCGGCTGCGCTCGACGAAAAAGTACAAGCCGCGGGAAGCAGTACCCGACCCCTCCTCTTGGGTTCAGCCCGTGCAGGAACCGGTGTCCACCGCGGCGGGCGACGCCTTGGTGAGAGCTTGTTCTATTACGTCGTCAGGAATCGCGAAGCCGCCGCGCGGGGCGCTGGTCGTGGCGGCGAAGACGGTGGCCATGACCCGGCCCCGCGCGTCCACCAGGGGGCCGCCGGAGTTGCCGCTGCGCACGGCGCCGCGCAGGAAGGCGATCGAGCGGTGGATCGGGCCGTTGCCGTAGGAGTCCTCGCTGATTGCCGTGGTGGTCTCGCCCAGGCGAGCGGCGGTTACCGCGTAGGGCCCGTTTTCCGGGTAGCCGAGGACCGCGCCGGCGCTGCCGGGCTGCGGGTCGGGGTCGATCGCCAGCGGCTGCAGCGGCGCCTCGACGCGCAGCAGCGCCAGGTCGTTGCCGGGGTCGTAGTGGACCGGCGTCGCCTCGAGCGAGGCGCCGTCGAGGGTAGTGACGGTCGTGTCTTCCTCGCCGGCGATCACGTGCGCGTTGGTGACGATGAGGCCGGGCGCCGCGACCCAGCCCGACCCCTCGACCCCCAGGCCGCAGGCGGTGCCGAGGACGCGCACGACCGAGTGGCTCGCCCGCCGCACCCCGGCCCCCCGGGCGACCGCCGCGTCGGGCGGGGAGAGCGGCGTCGTCGGGCCGGCGATCGAGGGCGCCGGATCGACCCGGTTGAGCGCGTTGAGGACCGGCCCGGAGGGCGGCAGGAGGTCGTTGAGGCGGCGCAGGATCAGCGAGCGCTGCACGTCGCCGCGCAGCTGCGCGGTCCCCGGGGCGTGCAGGGCGACCGCGCCGAAGACCCAGATCAGCCCCAGCGCCACCGCGGCGATCAGCGCCGCTCCGCCGGCCCCGTCGGCGAGGTGCAGCACGCGGCCGCGGATCAGCCGCGCGCGCAGGCCGAGCGCCAGGCTCTCCACGGTCACCGCGACGACGGCGCCGACCAGCAGCGCCCCGATCGCGGCGAAGAGCGGCGCGTACGGGGAGCTCGAGCCCTCGCTCAGCAGCAACGGGCCGCCGCGGCTGCCGGCCAGCGCTCCGGCGGCGAAGCCGATGAGCGTGAGGACGCCGACGATCAGCCCCTGCCGGTAGCCCCACATCGCAAAGGCGATGGTGAAGGCGACGATCGCCCAGTCGAGAACGGTCACGGCTGAATACAAGCAGGCGACGCCGGAGAGCCCGTTACTTACGTTCAGTAAGCTGGTGCCAGGTGGAGGTCTCATCTGCGCAAGAGCGGCTCCCCGGCGTCTGTCCGCATTTCCACGACGCGATCGAGCTGATCGGCAAACGCTGGACCGGCGCGATCGTCTTCGCGCTGACCGAGGGCTCGCTGCGCTTCGGCGAGCTGCGCGAAGCCGTCCCCGGGCTCTCGGACCGGCTGCTCTCCAGCAGGCTGCGCGAGCTCGAGCGCGAGGGCCTGGTCGCCCGCGACGTCGAACCCGGCTCGCCGGTCCGCGTCAGCTACTCGCTGACCGAGGCGGGCGCCGAGCTGCGCCCGGTGATCGCCGAG
>DASSBJ010000013.1:0-4567 GCA_035698885.1 Solirubrobacterales bacterium | reverse complement strand
ACCCAGAAGGCGGTCAGGTCGTGCTCGCCGGGCACGCCGGAGTTCATCCCCCAGATGCTGGCGATCAGGGTCAGCGGCAGGACGATGACGCTGATCGAGGTGAGCACGCGGAGGATGTCGTTGACGCGGTGCGAGATCACCGACTCGTTGGTCTCGGCCAGCGCCTCGACCACCTCCTTGTAGTTCTCCAGCATGTCCCAGATCCGCTCGTGGGCGTCGACGATGTCGTCGAAGTAGATCTCGAGGTCGAGGTCGGTGGCCAGGTAGCGCTGCTTGACCTTCTCCAGGTCGCGCAGCACCGGCCGCTGCGGGCGGATCACCTTGCGGAAGTTGATGATCTCCTGCTTGACGTTGGAGATGTCGCGCACGACCTCCTCGGAGCGGCCCTCGAAGATGCCGTCCTCGAGCGCGTCGAGCTTGTTGCCGATCTTGCGCAGCATCGGGAAGCAGTAGTCGAAGCTGTCGTCGACGAGTCGGTAGAGCAGGTAGCCGGAGCCGCGCGAGAAGAGCTGCTCGCGCAGCTCCTCCTTGGCGCGGCAGCGCTCGAACAGGTACTCGACCGGCTGCAGCGGCTGGTTGGGGATCGTCACCACGTAGCCGGGGCCGACGAAGAGGTCGAGCTCTCCGGCGCCGAGCCGGCCCGCCGCCGGGTCGAAGATCGGGAAGTGGAGGACGATGAACAGGTAATCGTCGTAGACGTCGATCTTCGGCCGCTGGTTGCGCGAGAGGACGTCCTCGAGGTCGAGCGCGTGGAAGTCGAAGTTCTCTTCCAGCCAGACGCGCTCGAGCGCCCCCGGGTGCTCGATGTTGACCCAGCGCAGGCCGGAGGAATCGATCTGCTCGACGTTCGGCGCCTGCGGCTCAGGCGTCGTCGCGCCCGCGAGGGGGTCGCGCCGGGTTGCACGCCGTAGCCGTGGTTTCGGAAGGTTCGGCATCGTTCGGGCCCATCGTCTCGGCATGCTTGGCGTTCACGGTGAGCCGAAGGTTAAACGCAAGCGCGGTTTCGCCCTGCACGGGATCGCCCCTGGTAAGGTTCCTCCCACATAAGCGCCACATCTAGAGGGGTGGAGGGACTGGCCCGCAGAAGCCCCGGCAACCGCCCCGGACCATTGGTCCGGGAGAGGTGCCAAATCCAGCAGGTCTATGGATCTGGAAGATGTGGGGAAGGCGTCCGATCGGACCTCTGCCCCACAGGCGGAGGTTTTCTTTTAGGCAAAGGAGAAGTGAGATCGGATGTCAGTCGAGAGCTTGAAGTGCAAGGAGTGCGGGGAGACCTACGAGCTGGGCGCCAGCTACGCCTGCGAGCGCTGCTTCGGACCGCTCGAAGTCGCCTATGACTTCTCCGGGCTCGACGCCGCCGAGGCCAAGCGCCGCATCCAGGCCGGCTCGCAGGGGATCTGGCGCTACGTCGACTTCCTGCCCTTCACCGGATCGCCGCGCGACCCGCTCGAGCCCGGGCTGACGCCACTGGTCAGGGCCGACCGGCTCGCCGAGCGGCTCGGCCTCGACGCCGAGCTCTGGATCAAGAACGACGCCGCCAACCCGACCCACTCCTTCAAGGACCGGGTGGTCGCGGTCGCCGTCGCGAAGGCGCGCGAGCTCGGCTTCGAGACGGTCGCCTGCGCCTCGACCGGCAACCTCGCCAACGCCGTCGCCGCCCACGCGGCCGCCGCCGGCCTGGAGTCCTACGTGCTCGTGCCGGCCAACCTGGAGGAGCAGAAGCTGCTCGCCACCGGGATCTACGGCACCAACCTGGTCGGCGTGCGCGGCAACTACGACGCGGTCAACCGGCTCTGCACCGAGCTCGCGGAAACGCGGCCCTGGGCCTTCGTCAACGTCAACCTGCGCCCCTACTACGCCGAGGGCTCGAAGACGCTCGCCTACGAGACGGCCGAGCAGCTCGGCTGGGAGCTGCCCGACCGGGTCGTCTGCCCGATCGCCTCGGGCTCGCTCTTCACCAAGGTCGCGCGCGGCTTCCAGGAGTGGACCGACCTCGGCCTCCTCTCCGGCGATCAGCCGGTCTTCAACGGCGCCCAGGCGCTCGGCTGCAGCCCGGTCGCCACGGCCTTCGCCGAGGGCGCGGACGTCTGCAAGCCGCAGAAGCCGGAGACGATCGCCAAGAGCCTGGCGATCGGCGACCCGGCGGACGGACCGTACGCGCTGGAGCAGGCGCGTCGCAGCGGCGGCGCCGTCGACTCGGTCGACGACGACGAGATCCGCGCCGGCATCCGCCTGCTTGCGGAGACCACCGGAATCTTCACCGAGACCGCGGGCGGGGTGACCGTCGGCGTGCTCGCCAAGCTGGCCGAACGCGGCGCGATCGGCGCCGGCGAGCGGGTCGTCGTCTACATCACCGGCGAGGGCCTGAAGACGCTCGACGCCGCGCGCGATAGTTTCCACATGCATGAGATCGACCCCGATCTGCAGAGCTTCGAGTCCGAGTTCGAGTCGCAGGAGGTAGCAGCCTGATGCCCGTCACCGTCAAGATTCCGACCCAGCTGCGCGCCGCGACCGGCGGCGACGCCGAGGTGGAGGTTTCCGGCGCCACCGTCGGCGAGGTGCTCGACGCCGTCTTCGACGCCCACGGCGACCTGCGCGAGCGGATCACCCAGGACGGCGACCTGCGCCGCTTCGTCAACGTCTACGTCAGCGGCGAGGACATCCGCTTCCAGCAGGGCCTCGACACGACGATCTCAGAGGGCGACGAGGTCACGATTCTCCCTGCCGTCGCGGGTGGCTAGGCCGCCCGTAGCGATCCTCTGCGGCGGTCGCGGAACCCGGTTGCGCGAGCGAACCGAGACGGTGCCGAAGGCGCTGGTCGAGATCGGGGGCCGGCCGATCCTTTGGCATGTTTTGGGCATCTACATCGCGCAAGGCTTCAGCCGTTTTTTTCTGGCCACGGGCTACCTTGGCGATGCGATCATGGACTTCGTCGCCGGACACACGTGGCCGGAGGGCGTCTCGGTTGAGTGCGTAGATACCGGCGTCGACACACCGACCGGCGGGCGAATCTCGGCCCTTTCCAGCCGTTTGGACGGCGGTAGGTTCTGTGCAACCTATGCGGACGGGGTCGCTGACGTTGATCTCGGCGCGCTGCTCGATTTCCACGTCGATCAGGGCCGTCTGGCGACGATGACCGTCGTGCGGCCGCGCCTGCAATGGGGCGTCGCCGAAATCGGAAATGACGGTGCGGTCGGTGGATTTGTCGAGAAGCCGCGTAGCGAGCACTGGATCAACGGCGGCTTTTTCTGCTTCGAGCCGGGAGCGCTGGACTACCTGGATCGGCAAAGCGTGCTTGAGCGAGAGCCTCTTGCGCGCCTCGCGGCGGACGGCCAGCTTTCCGCCCACCGGCATGAAGGTTTCTGGGACTGCATGGACACCTACAAGGACGCCGTCGAGCTAAATGACCTTTGGGCAGCAGGGGAGGCCCCCTGGTGACGGCGCTGGTCAGCGGCGCGCACGGGTTCGTCGGCTCGCATCTGGCGCGGGGGCTGCTCGCGCGCGGTGAGGCGGTCCGGGTGCTCGACCGGCCGGCGCCACGGCTCGCCGACGTCGGGGGCGAGCGGCTCTCGGGCCTGGATCTGCTCGGCATCCGCGACGACGTGGAGCTGGTCGAGGCCGACCTGCGCGACGCCGAGGCGGTCGCCGCGGCCGTCGCCGGCGCCGACTCCGTCTTCCACCTGGCCGCGCAGACGATCGTCGGGGTCGCGCGCGAATCGCCGCTGGAGACCTTCGAGGTCAACGTGCGGGGCGCCTGGAACGTCTTCGAGGCCTGCCGGGCGCACGGCGTCGCGCGCGTCGTCTTCGCCTCCTCCGACAAGGCCTACGGGTCGAGCCCGCAGCTGCCCTACCGCGAGGACTTCCCGCTGCGCGCCGCCTATCCCTACGACGCGAGCAAGGCGGCCGCCGACACGATCGCGCGCAGCTACGCCAGCGCCTACGGGCTGCCGCTGGCGGTCACCCGCTTCGCCAACGTCTACGGCGGCGGCGACCTCAACTTCTCCCGCCTGATCCCGGAGACGGTGGTCGCGGTGCTCGACGGCCGCGCGCCGGTCATCCGCTCCGACGGCAGCCCCGAGCGCGACTTCCTGCACGTCGACGACGCCGTCTCCGCCTACCTGGCGATCGCCGCGGCCCTCGATGAGGGGACGGCGACCGGTGAGGCCTTCAACGCCGGCGGCGAGCGCCCGCATTCGGTGCGCGAGGTGGTCGAGGCTATCTGCGCGGCCGCCGGCGCCGCGGTCGAGCCCGACTTCCGGGGCGAGGGCAACCCCGACGGCGAGATCGACCGCCAGTTCGTCGACTCGACGAAGCTGCGAGAGCTGACCGGCTGGCGCCCGCGCGTACAGCTTCCCGACGGCCTGCGACAGACGCTCCAGTGGTACCGCGAGCACTTCGAGGCGCGACCGGCGAGCGTGGCGGTCCAGTAGCCATGTGCGGGCGCTTCACGGTCACGGCGAAGGACACGAAGACGGTCGCCGACCGCTTCCAGGTCGAGCTGGAACGCTCGCTCGAGCGCAGCAGGGGGGGCCTCGAGCGGTTCAACGTCGCGCCGACCCAGGAGGTC
>DASSBJ010000012.1:0-25000 GCA_035698885.1 Solirubrobacterales bacterium | reverse complement strand
CGGCGGCGGCCTCGCCGTGGAAGCGGGCGACGATCCGCCGCCCCAGCTCGCGCTTGGCCTGGTTGGGCGGCGCGCCAGGCAGCTCGGCGCCGAGCAGCAGCCGGAAGTAGTCGCCCATCGCCTCGTCGGGGATCCGCATCAGCTTGCCGAACATCTCCTCGGGCGGCTCGCTGACGCCGACGTAGTTGCCGAGCGACTTGCTCATCTTCTGCCTGCCGTCGGTGCCGACGAGGATCGGCATCGTCAGGATCGACTGCGGCCGGCGGCCGTAGGAGGCCTGCACGTCGCGGGCGAACAGCAGGTTGAACTTCTGGTCGGTCCCCCCCAGCTCGACGTCGGCCTCGACCGCGACCGAGTCGTAGCCCTGCAGCAGCGGGTAGAGCAGCTCCAGCGCCGAGACGGGGTGTCTCGCCGCCATCCGCTTCTGGAAGTCGTCGCGCTCGAGCAGCCGCGCGACCGTGGTCGTCGCCAGCAGGCCGAGCAGCTCCTCGGGCGCCATCCGCAGCCACTCGCTGTTGAAGCGGACCTCGGTCCGCTCGCGGTCGAGCAGCTTGAACGCCTGCTCCTGGTAGGTGGCGGCGTTGGCCTCGATCTCCTCGGCGCTCGGCAGCGGCCGCTGGGCCGAGCGGCCGCTCGGGTCGCCGACCCGCGCCGTGAAGTCGCCGACGATCAGGACAACCCGGTGCCCCTGCTGCTGGAACTCGCGCAGCTTCTCGAGCACCACCGTGTGGCCGAGGTGGATGTCGGCCGTGGTCGGGTCGATCCCCAGCTTGACGCGCAGGGGCGTCCCGGCGGCGAGCTGCTCGGCGAGCCTGCCCTCCGGCAGCACGTCGACGGCGTTTTTCGTCAAATCCGCCAAGCCGGCAATGCTAGACTGCCGCCTCCTCTTGGCGGGCCAACGTACCAAGCCACGCCTGAAGAAGCTGCGCGTCCTCTTCGTCCTCTTCGGGCTCAGCATCCTCGCGGTCGTCTCGCTGGTCTTCGGCATGATGACGGCTGTCTCCCGCGACCTGCCAGCGCTCTACGACTTCGCCCAGTTCAAGGCGTCGCGCAACAGCGAGGTCTACGACGCCTCCGGCGAGCCGATCGGCACCCTGACCAGCGACCAGAACAAGATCCTGCTGACCTCGGGTCAGATCTCGCCCAACGTCAAGAACGCGGTGGTCGCGGTCGAGGACGCGCGCTTCTACGAACACAACGGCGTCGACTTCCAGGGGATCGGCCGGGCGCTGGTCAGGGACCTGCTCAGCCAGAGCGCGCAGCAGGGGGCCTCGACGATCACCGAGCAGTTCGTCAAGGAAGCGCTCGCCGCCCAGGAAAGCCGCACGATCCTGCAGAAGTTCCGCGAGGCGGCGCTCGCCTACCGGCTCGAGCACCACTGGAGCAAGGACAAGATCCTCACCGAGTACCTCAACACCGTCTACTTCGGCGAAGGAGCCTACGGGGTCGAGGCGGCAGCCCGCACCTACTTCGGCGCGGCCCACCCCGGATGCGGGACGCCCGAGGAGCCCTGCGCGACCGTGCTCGAGCCCTGGGAGGCGGCGCTGCTCGCCGCGATCATCAACTCGCCCACCGCCTACAACCCGAAGTTCTTTCCCGAAAACGCCCTGGCGCGACGCAACCTGGTGCTCGAAAAGATGTACGAACAGGGCTACATCAGCGAGCCACAGCTAGCCGAAGGCGTGCAGCAGGCGCTGCCGGCGCCGAGCGAGATCAAGCCGCCGACGCTCGACTCGAAGGCGCCCTACTTCACGGCCTGGCTGCGCCAGCAGCTGGTCGACCGCTACGGCGCGGCAAAGGCCTTCTTCGGCGGGCTGAAAGTCAAGACGACGCTCAACATGCGGCTGCAGAACGCGGCCGAAGAAGCGGTCAACAGCTACCTCGGCTACCTGCCGCCGACCGCCTCGGTCGTCGTGATCAACAACAAGAACGCCGGCGTGATGGCGATGGTCGGCGGGCCGAACTTCGAAACCAAGCCGTTCAACCTCGCCACCCAGGGGCGTCGCCAGCCCGGCTCCTCGATCAAGCCGTTCGAGCTCATCACCGCGCTCGAAGAGGGGATTTCCCCCTATACGAGCTACGAATCCGCCCCGCAGGAATTCCACTTCGGCAAGCACGGCCAGGAAACGTTCGTCGTCCACAACGACGAGGGCTCCTACCTGGGCTCCTGCGACCTGATCTGCGCGACGACCTACTCCGACAACTCGATCTACTCGCAGCTCGCCCTGGAAGGCCTCGAGGGCAGGACGATCGCCGACCGCACCCGCTCGATCGCGGCGACGATCCACAAGATGGGCTACCGGGATCCGATCTCGACCAACCCGGCGATGGTCCTCGGCGGCCTCGAAGAAGGCGTCTCGCCGCTCGGCTGGGCCTACGCCTACTCGACGATCGCCAACGACGGCGACCGGGTCAGCGGCACGCTCGCCCCCGAGCCGGGCGACAGCCCGGTTGCCTACACCCAGGTCACCGACCGCGAGGGGCACACGATCCGCGGCGGCGACAACGACTCGCTGCACGAACGGGTGATCTCCGAAGACACCGCCAAGGAAGCGAAGAGCATCCTCGAAACGGTCGTGCAGCAGGGGACCGGGACGCACGCGAACACCGGCGCGCCGGGGCTCTGGGGCAAGACCGGCACGACCGAGGAAAGCGGCGACGCCTGGTTCTGCGGCGGCAGCGAGGAAATCACCGCCTGCGTCTGGGTCGGCTACGCCGACACGGTGACGCCGATGACGACCCTCTACAACGGCGGCCCGGTGCAGGGAGGCACCTATCCGGCGGAGATCTGGGCGAGCGTCGT
This sequence comes from Solirubrobacterales bacterium, assembly GCA_035698885.1. Lineage (GTDB taxonomy): Bacteria > Actinomycetota > Thermoleophilia > Solirubrobacterales > 70-9 > VRUE01. The sequence continues at coordinate 22,197 of DASSBJ010000012.1, read as the reverse complement.
CTCCGCCTGGGAAGGAATCAGGGACGAACTGACGGCCGAACACAAGGCCGAACAGGCGAGCAGGTCCGAGCGGCCGGGGAGCGGATCGTCCGCCCCGGCGGAAGGCGAAGAAGAAGGCTACGCCCCCAGCGAACCCGAACCCGAAGCGGCGCCGGAACCGGAAGCGCCCGAAGCGGCGCCCGAACCGGAAGCCGCCCCGACGCCGGAAGCGGCGCCGCAGGAAGCCGCCCCCGAATCGGGCGGCGCCGGCGGCGGGATAACCGCCGGCTAGGGTCGCGGCCGCGAGACGAAGCGGCTGCCCGCGAGGCAGAAGCGCCAGGGGCGATCGACGGCTTTGCTGATCCCGACGCGCGGCCCGGCGACGACCTCGCCGCGCCAGCCGGGCTCGGGCGGCAGGAGGAGAAAGGGGTCGGCGCCGAGGTCGGCGTCGTTGGCGTCGAGGCCGACGCCGAGCGCGTCGGTGAGCTTGCCCGGGCCCGAGCAGAGCTCGGCCTCGGGACGCTCGCCGCGGCGCGCGCGCATCGCCTCCGGCCCGGCGGTCGGCCGGAGGGCGCGGAACAGCACCGCGGCGGCCTGTCCCTCCGGTTCGGCGACCGCGTTGAGCAGGCTGTGGATGCCGTAGGAGAGATAGACGTAGGCGCGCCCCGGCGGCCCGAAGAGCGTCGCGGTGCGCGCGGTCAGCCCGACGTGGGCGTGGCAGGCCGGGTCGTCGCGCCCGTAGCTCTCGGTCTCGACGATCGTGCCGCCGCAGCCCTCGTGGAACAGCCGGCAGCCGACCAGCTCGCGGGCGACGGTGTGGACGTCCCTGGCGAAGAAGGCGGCATCCAGTCGGGTCTCGGCCGCCGGAGCCGCCGGCCTCAAAGGGATTCCTCCCCGGTCTCTTCGCCGACCTGACGCAGGGTCTCGCGCGCCAGCTCGATCTGCCGCTCCAGCGGCCGCGAGCCGGTGCCCCCCTCGATCCGCTTCGACTCGAGCGCGCTCGCGCGCCGCAGCACCTCGTAGAAGGCGCCGTCGAGGTGCTCGCTGTGCCCCTGCAGCTCCTCCTCGCTGAGCTCGGAGAGGGAGACGCCGCGCTCGACCGCCTCGCGGACCAGGCCGCCGACGATCCCGTGCGCCTCGCGGAACGGCACCCCCCTGCGCACGAGCAGGTCGGCGACCTCGGTCGCGGCGAGCATCTCGTCGCCCGAGGCCTCGTCCAGCCGCTCACGGTCGAAGGCGATGCCGGCGAGCATGCCCTCGGCCGCGTCGAGACAGCCCTCAACGGTCTCGATCGCGTCGAACAGGGGCTCCTTGTCCTCCTGCATGTCCTTGCCGTAGGTCAGCGGCAGCGCGTGCATCGTCCCCAGCAGCGAGAGGAAGTCGGCGGCGACCCGCGGGCTCTTGGCGCGCAGCAGCTCCGCCGCGTCGGGGTTCTTCTTCTGCGGCATGATCGAGGAGCCCGAGGAGAACGACTCGTCGAGCTCGCAGAAGCCGAACTCCGAGGAGCTCCAGATTACGATCTCCGAGCCGAGCCGCGAGAGGTGCATCGCGCAGATCGAGGCGGCCGAGAGGTAGTCGAGCACGAAGTCGCGGTTGGAGGCGCCGTCGATCGAGTTCGGCGTGACGTGGGCGAAGCCGAGGTCGTCGGCGACGGCGCGGCGGTCGAGCTCCCAGTTGACGCCCGCCAGCGCGCCGGAGCCGAGCGGCATCACCCTGGCGCTGTCGAGGGCGAACTCGAAGCGCAGCGCGTCGCGGGCGAGCATCCAGAAGTAAGCGAGCAGGTGGTGGCCGAGGTAGACCGGCTGGGCGCGCTGCAGGTGGGTGTATCCGGGCATCGGCCAGTCGCGGTGCGCCTCGGCCAGCTCGAGCAGGCGCTGCATCGCCGCCCGCGCCAGCTCGACCGCCCGCAGCGAATGCGCCTGGACGAGCATCGCGACGTCGGTCGCGACCTGGTCGTTGCGCGAGCGCCCGGTGTGCAGCTTGCCGGCCAGCGGGCCGATCTCCTCGCCGAGCAGCCGCTCGACCGCCATGTGAATGTCCTCGTCGGCGGCCTCGAAGGAGAAGCCGGCCTGGCCGATCCGCGTCCGCACGTCCTCGAGGCCGGCTTCGATCCGTTGCAGCTCCTCGTCATCGAGCACGCCGACCTTGCGCAGACCGCGAGCGTGCGCCTGCGACTGGTCGATGTCGTACGGGGCCAGCCGGGCGTCGAACTCGATCGAGCGGTTGAGGCGCCAGAAGCGCAGGTCGGGCTCTTTGCGGAAACGTGACATCAGTGAAGGAGCGATTCGGCGAGAGCCTCGCATACCCGCGCCACCTGCGACTCGGTCATCGCGGGGAAGAAGGGAAGCGCCAGCGAACCGGCCGCCGCCGTTTCGGCGACGGGGAACTGCCCCTCGCGATAGCCGAGCTCGCGCAGCTGCGGGAACAGGTGGATGCACGGCAGGTAGGCCTTCGAGGCGATCTGCCGTTCGGCGAGCCGGGCGATCACGGCGTCGCGGTCGATTCCGTCGGCGAGGCGGACGGGGTAGACGAACCAGCTGCGACGCTCGGCGCCGCGGCTCGCCAGCGGCGCGACGACCCCGTCGAGCTCCGCCAGCCCGCGCGCATACAGGTCGGCCACGGCGGCACGCCGGTCGAGCAGCCGGTCGAGCTTCTCGACCTGGGCGACGCCGAGCGCCGCCGCCAGGTCGGAGAGGCGGTAGTTGAAGCCGAGGCCGCCGTGGTCGAGCCAGCCCATGTCGGCGGCGCGGCCCTGGTTGCGCTCCGAGCGCATCCGCGCCGCCAGCTCGGAGCTCGAGGGGACGACCATCCCCCCCTCGCCGGTCGTCATCTGCTTGTTGGCGTAGAAGGCGAAGGCGGCGAGGTTGCCGCGGGTGCCCGCCTTGCGGCCCTCCGAGTCGACCGCGCCGAGTGCCTCGCAGGCGTCCTCGAGAATGCCGAGCCCGCGCCGAGAGGCGATCGCCTCCAGCTCCGGCATCGCCGCCGGGAAGCCGAAGATGTGGATCGGCAGGATGCCGGCGCTGCGCTCGCCGAGCGCCGCCTCGACCGCCGCCGGGTCGAGGTCGAGGGTCTCCGGGTGGACGTCGCAGAAGACCGGTCGTGCCCCCTCGTAGAGCAGGCAGTTGGCCGAGGCGACGAAGCTGAAGGGGCTGGTCAGCACCTCGTCCCCGGGCCCCCAGCCGAGCGCCCGCACGCCGAGGTGCAGCCCGGTCGTCCCGCTGGAGACGGCGACCGCGTCCTCGACTCCGAGCCACTGCGCGAAAGCGCGCTCGAAGCGCTCGCCCATCGGGCCGAGCGAGAGCCTGCCCGAGCGCAGCACCTCGAGCACAAGCTCCTCCTCGCGGGCGCCGATCTCCGGCCTGGCGAGTGGGATCGGCTCGCTCATCGTGGCTGGAAGGCGTACTCGAGCGAGTCGACCAGCGCCTCCCACGACGCCTCGATGATGTTCTCGGAGACGCCGATCGTCCCCCACTCGCGCTCGCCGTCGGAGGAGTCGAGCAGGACGCGGGTGACCGCGCCGGTGCCGTGGCTCTCGTCGAGGATCCGCACCTTGTAGTTGGTCAGCTCGATGTCGGCGAGGTGCGGGTAGCGATCGGCGATCGCGCCGCGCAGCGCCGCGTCGAGCGCGTTGACCGGCCCGTTGCCCTCGGCTACGCGCACGTAGCGGCGGCCGTCGACCCGCACCTTGATCGTCGCCTCCGTCTCAACCGCCCCGTCGGCCCGCTTCTCGACCAGGACCTTGAAGCTCTCGAGCTCGAACAGCGGCTCGTAGCTGCCCGCCTCGCGCCGCAGCAGCAGCTGGAACGAAGCGGGCGCCGCCTCGTAGTGGTAGCCGCGGTGCTCGCGTTGCTTCAGCTCCTCGACCGCGTGCGCCGCCGCCGCCTCGTCGAGCTCGAGCCCGGCCTGCGCCGCCTGGCTGCGGATCGTCGCCTTGCCCGAGAGCTCGGAGGCGAGGATCTCGCGAGCGTTGCCTACCTCGGCCGGGTCGAGGTGCTCGAAGGTGCGCGCGTCGGCCTCGACCCCGGCCGCGTGCATGCCCGCCTTGTGGGCGAAGGCGTTGCGGCCGACGTAGGGCTGGTCGGGGTTCGGCGTCATGTTGCAGAGCTCGTCGAGGTAGTGGCTCGTCCGGGTCAGGCCGGCGAGCCGGTCCGCGGACACGACCTCGAAGCCCAGCTTCAGCTGCAGCGCCGGCAGGATCGTCGCCAGGTTGGCGTTGCCGCAGCGCTCGCCGTATCCGTTGACGGTGCCCTGGACGAGGCGCGCCCCGGCTTCCACCGCGGCGAGCGAGTTGGCGACCGCGCAGCCGGCGTCGTCGTGGGTGTGGATGCCGACCTCGACGCCGTCGCCGAGCGCCTCGACCACCGCAGCGGTCGCCTCGCCGACGAACCCCGGCAGGCTGCCGCCGTTGGTGTCGCAGAGGGTGACGTTCTCGGCCCCCGCGTCGGCGGCGGCGCGGGCGCATTCGAGCGCGTAGCCGGGGTCGTCGCCGTAGCCGTCGAAGAAGTGCTCGGCGTCGAAGACCGGCCGCTTGCCTCGCTCGCGGCAGAGCGCGACCGAGTCGGCGATCATCGCCAGGTTCTCCTCGGCCGAGACCTTGATCACCTTCTCCAGGTGCAGGCCCCAGCTCTTGCCGACCAGGCAGACGACCGGGGCGAAGCTGCCCAGCAGCGTCGCCAGCGCCTCGTCGTCCGCCGCGGCGACGCCACGCCGCCTGGTCATCCCGAAGGCGGCGATCGTCGCGTTCTCGAGCCGCAGCTCCGCCAGCTGTGCGAAGAGCTCGGCTTCCTTCGGGTTCGAGCTCGGGAAGCCGGCCTCGATGAACTGCACGCCGAGCTCGTCCAGCGCCCGCACGACCTTCAGCTTCTCGCCCACCGAGAGCGACATGCCGGGGCCGCCCATGCCGTCGCGCAAGGTGGTGTCGTAGAGCTTCACCTGTTCCATCCGATGCTGCCTTTCGATACGAGGGTGAACCGGGAGAGCCATCTGGCTCGACTTGCGCGCAGCGCAGCGCCAGCCGCTAGGCGGCCGGCGTAATTCGCCCGGTCGGAGCCTCGACGAAGTCGAGCCACTCCAGGTACTCCTCGGCGCGGCCGTGCAGGGCGTCCTGGAACCTGGCCTGGATCACGCGCGTTATCTCGCCCGGCTCGCCGAGCGGGTGGTCGTCGACCTCGCGCACCGGCACCAGCTCGGCCGCCGTGCCGGTGAGGAAGACCTCGTCGGCGAGGTAGAGCTCGGCCCGGGCGATGTCGCGCTCCTCCACCGCGTAGCCGAGGTCCTTGGCGATCTGCACCACCGCGTTGCGGGTGATCCCGTCGAGGATCGCGGCGGTGTGCGGCGGCGTGCAGATGACGCCGTCGCGGATGACGAAGACGTTCTCGCCGGAGCCCTCGGAGACGCACCCGTGCGTGTCGAGCAGGATCGCCTCGTCGTAGCCGGCGGCGGTCGCCTCGGTCTTCGCGAGCACCGAGTTGAGGTACTGGCCGGTGGCCTTGGCGTGCGGGATCAGGCTGTCGCCGGAGATCGCCCGCCAGGATGAGACCTTGGTGCGGATGCCGTGCCGCGTCCCCTCCTCGCCGAGGTAGACGCCCCAGGGGAAGGCGGCGACGATCACGTCGATCGGCGCGTCGGTCGCGTAGAGGCCGAGGTTGCCGTAGCCGCGATAGGCGAGTGGCCGGATGTAGCAGGAGCCGAGCCCGTTGCGGCGGATCAGCTCGTTGGTCGCCTCGCGCAGCTCCTCGGCGCTGTAGGGGAGCTGGAAGTAGTAGAGCTCGGCCGACTTCTCCAGCCGCGCCAGGTGCTCGCGGTGGCGGAAGACGGCGGGGCCGCGCTCGGTCTCATAGCAGCGGATTCCCTCGAAGACGCCGGTGCCGTAGTGCAGGCCGTGGCTGAGCACGTGGGTCGTCGCCTCGTCCCAGGGCACGAACTCGCCGTTCTGCCAGATCAGCTCTGCGGTCTCCATCTCGCGGAAGTATGCCCGATGACTTCGAGAAGGTCGAGCTACAACGCCGCCAGCAGGGCCTCGGTCATCTCTGCGGTGCCGACCTCTCGCTCCGGCGTCGGGTCGGCGGGCGTCGGCGCCTGGGCCACGGTGCCGCTCATCAGGTCGGGAGTGCGCAGGCCGCGCTCGAGCACGGCGTCGACCGCGCTCTCGATCCGCTCGGCCTCCGCCGCCCGCCCGAGCCCGTGGCGCAGCAGCATCGCCACGCTGAGGAAGGTGGCGAGCGGGTTGGCGACGCCGTGGCCGGCGATGTCGGGGGCCGAGCCGTGTACGGGCTCGAACAGGCCGGGGGCACCGGCCTCGCCGAGACTGGCCGAGGGCAGCATGCCGAGCGAGCCGGTGAGCATCGCGGACTCGTCGCTGAGGATGTCGCCGAAGAGGTTCTCGGTGAGGATCACGTCGAAGTCGGCGGGGCGCGAGACCAGCTGCATCGCCGCGTTGTCGACCAGCAGGTGGTCGAGCTCGACATCCGGGTACTCCTCGCCGATCCGGCTGACCACCTCGCGCCAGAGCCGCGAGGTCTCGAGCACGTTGGCCTTGTCGACCGAGGTGACGCGCGGCTGGCGCCCGCCGGGCCCGGCGCGACGCTGCGCGGCGGCAAAGCCCGCGCGGGCGATCCGCTCGATCTCGCCGGCCGAGTACTCGCAGGTGTCGTGGGCGGAGTCGCCCTCGCGTCCACGGTCGCCGAAGTAGATGCCGCCGGTCAGCTCGCGCACGACCAGCAGGTCGGTGCCGGCGATCCGCTCCTCGCGCAGCGGGCTCGCCCCGACAAGCGCCGGGCTCGGTCGCACCGGGCGCAGGTTCGCGTAGAGGCCCATTCCCTTGCGCAGGCCGAGCAGCCCCTGCTCGGGCCGCGGCGCGTCGGGATCGGTCGTATCCCACTTCGGGCCGCCGACGGCGCCGAGCAGCACCGCGTCGGAGCCCCTGCAGGCGTCGAGCACCTCCTCGGTCAGCGCGACCCCGTGCTCGTCGATCGCGCATCCGCCCATCAGGCGCTCGTCGAACTCGAACTCGCCCAGCGCCTCGAGCAGCCGCCGCCCGGCGGCGACGATCTCCGGCCCGATCCCGTCGCCGGGCAGCAGGACTATGCGGGGCGCCTCGCTCATCGAGCCGGCCACTCTAGTTGGACTCGGAGGCCAGCTCGGCCCGCCAACGGCCCACATGCCGCACAATGCTGTGAAAGGAGGCGAGAGCCATGAAGACAATGACCTGCAAGCAACTGGGTGGACCGTGCGATTTCGCGCACCATGGAAATACCGCAGATGAGGTCATAAAGGCACAGGACAAGCATCTGAAGGACGCGGTTGCGAAAGGCGACGCAACGCACGAGAGCGCCTTGAAGGAGATGAGGGGCAGGTGGCGGCGGCCCATCTCGGGAATGGCCTGGTACAGGAAGGCCAAGCGTGATTTCGCCGCCCTTCCAGAAGACTGATCGGCAACAGGACGGTCGGCTGCCGGCACTGACGGGGAAGCTCGAGGTCGTTCCCGTCGAGGGGAATCCACGTCGCAACCGCAGCCTGTACCGGCAAGCGCTGCGAGATCATCGATCTAGATTGACAACTACTTGTAAGGCAGCCTGCCAGCGTCCCAGTCCCTGGTGGCCGAACGGGTCATAGCCCCGTCGTGGCCGGTCCGGCGGCGGCGCCCTGCGCGGCCTCGAAGCGGTCGATCGTCGCGGCGCTCTCGAGCGTGATTGCGATGTCGTCGAGGCCGTTGAGCAGCCGGTGCCGGATGTCGGGCTCGATCTCGAACTCGAAGACGCCGGCGGCGCAGGTGACCGTCTGGTCGTCGACGTCGATCCGCGCCTCCCCCGCCTCGGCGATCGCGCGGCAGTGCGCCTCGTCGAGCTCGACCGGCAGCAGGCCGACCTTGGTGCAGTTGGCGTAGAAGATGTCGGCGAAGGAGGGCGCGACGATCGCCTCGAAGCCGAAGTCCTCGAGCGCCCAGGGCGCGTGCTCGCGCGAGGAGCCGCAGCCGAAGTTGCGACCGGCGAGGAGAATCGGGTTCGGCTCCAGCTCGATCTCCCCCGAGCGCAGCCAGTCGTAGAAGAGGAACTCGCCGAAGCCCGTCCGCTCGACCCGCTTGAGGAACTGCTTGGGGATGATCTGGTCGGTGTCCACGTCGGCGCGGTCCAGCACCGAGACCTTGCCCTCGATGACGTCTATCGGTCGCATGCTCAGCTCCAATTCCTGATATCGACGAAGTGTCCCTCGACGGCCGCCGCCGCCGCCATCCTCGGGCTGACCAGATGGGTGCGCCCGCCCTTGCCCTGGCGGCCCTCGAAGTTGCGGTTCGAGGTCGAGGCGCAGCGCTCGCCCTCGATCAGCGTGTCGGGGTTCATCCCCAGGCACATCGAGCAGCCGGCCTCGCGCCACTCGAAGCCGGCGGAGCGGAAGACGTCGTGCAGGCCCTCCGCCTCGGCTTCCGCCTTGACCTGCTGCGAGCCCGGGACGACCATCGCCCGCACCGACGCGGCCACCTTGCGGCCGTCGACGATCGCCGCCGCCTCGCGCAGGTCCTCGACGCGCGAGTTGGTGCAGGAGCCGATGAAGACGCGCTCCGGCCTGACCTCGGTCATCGGCGTGCCCGGCCGCAGGTCCATGTAGGCGAGCGCCCGTTCGGCCGATTCGCGGTCGGCGGGAGATTCCATCGCCCCGGGGTCGGGCACCGAGTCGGTGACCTCGACGACCATCCCGGGGTTGGTCCCCCAGGTGACCATCGGCGAGATCCCGGCGGCGTCGATCTCGACCTCGCGGTCGAACTCGGCGCCGTCGTCGCTGGGCAGCCGCCGCCAGCGCTCGACCGCGGCTTCGAAGTCGCCGGGCGCCGCGGCCTTGCCGCGAACCCACTCGAAAGTCGTCTCGTCGGGCGCGATCATCCCGGCCCGGCCGCCGCCCTCGATCGTCATGTTGCAGACCGTCATCCGGCCCGGCATCGAGAGGGATTCGATCGCGGGCCCTGCGTACTCGACGGCATGACCGACCATGCCGCCGGTGCCGAGGCGGCCGATCGTCGCCAGGATCAGGTCCTTCGGCGTGACCCCGGGCGCCAGCTCGCCCGAGTAGAGGATGCGCATCGTCTGCGGGCGCTTCTGCACCAGGCACTGCGTCGCCAGCACGTGCTCGACCTCGGAGGTGCCGATGCCGAAGGCGAGCGCGCCGAAGGCGCCGTGCGTGGAGGTGTGGCTGTCGCCGCAGACGATCGTCATGCCGGGCTGCGTGACCCCGAGCTCGGGGCCGATCACGTGGACGATCCCCTGGCGATCGGAGCCGAGCGAGTAGACCGGGATGCCGAACTCCTCGCAGTTGCGCTCCAGGGTCTCGACCTGCACGCGCGAGAGCCGGTCGGCGATCAGGCGCGCCGCCTTGGTCCCGTCGGTTGGCACGTTGTGGTCGGCGGTGGCCAGCGTGCGGTCCGGCCGGCGGACCGGACGGCCCGCCAGGCGCAGGCCGTCAAAGGCCTGCGGCGAGGTCACCTCGTGGACGAGGTGCAGGTCGATGTAGAGCAGGCCGTCGGAGACCTCGTGGGCGCTCCAGATCTTGTCGAACATCGTGCTTGGCATCGCTAGCTCCTCCTCAGTCCGGCGGCTATCACGGCGAGGAAGCGTGCCTGCTCCTCGCCGTCGTTCTCGAAATGGTGCGGCAGGTCGGCGTCGAAGGTGACGCTATCGCCGGCGTGCAGCTCGTGGCGGGCGCCGTCGACGGTCAGCGCGATCACGCCGGTCAGGACGACGGCGGTCTCGCGGCTGCCCGGCTCGTGGATCGGCGGGTCGCCGGCGCCCCCGGTCGTCGCCCCGGCGCGCAGCGTGTGCAGCGAGACGTCGGCCCGCTGCCCCGGCAGCGGCGGCGTCAGCTCCTCGAAGCGGTGGCCGCCGCGCTCGAAGCGACGCCGCTCGCCGGCGCGGCTGAGCGACACGTGCTCGCCCTCGTCGAGCCGCAGCAGCTGCGAGAGCGTCAGCTCGAGGCCGGCGGCGATCTTCTCGGCGACCGCCAGGGTCGGGCTGGTCTCGCCGCGCTCGACCTGCGAGAGCATCGGCGCGCTTACCCCGCTGCGCTCGGCCAGATCGCGCAGCGAGTGGCCCATCGCCTCGCGCAGGGCGCGGATCCGGGGGCCGATGGTCGGCGCCTTGGCCAGCGCTGCGGCGGTCGCGGTGGGCATCGCCTGTACGTTATCACGTACGATTGTAAGTAGCCGCTTGATATAACACGGAGAAGTGAGCGAACAACGCCGCGCATGGGCCCCCTGGCCACGTCTACCGACCAGCGGGCGGGTGCGGCTGGGCGCTTGGATGGGTGGGCCCGGCGGCCTGCTTGCGCTGGCACTGGGCGTCGGCGCCGGCGCCGGGCTCGGCGCAGTCGCCTTCCGCTACCTGATCGAGGGCTTCACCTACGTTTTCACCGGGCACAGCTCCTACGGCGTCGACGGGCGTGTCGCCAACCCGCTGGTGCCGGGCCTCGGCGTCTGGTTCGTCGCCTTCGTCCCCGTCGTCGGCGGCCTGCTCTACGGCCCCCTGGTCGAGCGCTACGCGAGCGAGGCGCGCGGTCACGGCGTGCCCGAGGTGATGCTCGCCGTCGCCCGCAGAGGAGGCCGCATCCGGCCGGTCGTCGCGGTGGTCAAGTCGCTCTCCTCGGCGCTCTGCATCGGTTCGGGCGGGTCGGTCGGCCGCGAGGGCCCGATCGTGCAGATCGGCTCGGCGCTCGGCTCGACGATCGGTCAGATCACGCGAGCCCCGGAGGCGCGCATGCGCCTGCTCGTCGCCTGTGGCGCCGCCGGCGGAATCTCGGCCACGTTCAACGCCCCGATCGCCGGCGTCTTCTTCGCCCTCGAGGTGATCCTGCGCGACTTCGAGACCCGCTCGTTCAGCGCCGTCGTCGTCGCCTCGGTGACCGCCGACGTGATCGGCCGTGCCGCCTTCGGCTCCGAAGCCTTCCTGCAGCTGCCGCAGGTCGGCGTCGGCTCGGTCGCCGGCTACCCGCTCTACCTCGTGCTCGGCCTGCTCGCCGCTGCGGTCGGCGTCTTCTTCATCCGCTTCCTCTACGAGCTCGAGGATCGTGCCGACCGGCTCTGGCGCTTCTCGGAGTCCTGGCGGCCGGCCGCCGGCGGCGTACTGCTCGGCCTGCTGCTGCTGGCGGTCCCGCAGATGTACGGGGTCGGCTACGCGGTGCTGGAAAGTGCGATCGCCGGGAACTACGCGCTGCTCTTCCTCCTCGGGCTGCTCGGGGCCAAGGTGCTGGCTACCAGCCTGACGCTCTCGATCGGCGGCTCCGGCGGCGTCTTCGCGCCGTCCCTGTTCATGGGCGCGATGCTCGGCATGGCCTTCGGCCTTGCGGCGCATGAAGTGCTGCCGGGCATCGCGGGCCCCGCCGGCGCCTACGGCCTGATTGGCATGGGCGCGGTGTTCGCCGCCGCCGCGCGGGCGCCGATGACGGCGATTCTGATTATCTTCGAGCTGACCGGGGACTACCGGATCATGCTGCCGCTGATGCTCGCCGTGGTGATCGCGACGGCGGTCGCCAGCCGCATGTCCCCCGACTCGATCTACACGTTGAAGCTGGCGCGGCGGGGGATCGACCTGCTGCGCCGCCGCCCGGCGAGCCCGATGGAAGCGGTCACGGTGGCGGAGGCGATGCGGCCGACTCCCGAGCCGGTGCCCGCCGCGGCGCCGCTGGCCGAGGTGCTCGACCGGCTCAGCGCCACCGACGAGCCGGCGCTGCCGGTGGTCGACGAGTCCGGCGCCTTCCTCGGCGTGCTGCTCGACGACGAGCTCGAGCAGGCGCTCGGCGACGAGGACGAGGAGTCCGACGCCGGCTCGCTGGCCCGCCAGCTGCCGACCCTGACCCAGACCGAGACGCTGGCCGAAGCGACGGCGACGCTGGTCAAAACCGACAGCGCCGGGCTCGCAGTGCTCGACGAAAAGGGCGAGCGGGTCGTCGGCTGGCTCTCGCATCGCGACATCCTGCGTGTCTACGACCAGCGGATGAAGCTCGAGCGGGCGCGCAGGGGCGGCGCCCCTCCACGGCCACGAGCTCCGGCGCCGGCATGAGCCGCCCTGACCTCACGCCGGGAGAAGTCGACCATCCCCTGCAGGCGCTGACCACCGTTCTGCGCGGCAGCGCCGTCCCGTACGGCTACACGCTGACGGTGCTCTCCAGCCACAGCATCGTCTCGCACAGCCACGGGCCGCCGAGCGTCTTCGACATCCTGCTCTTCGTCGTCGGCGCGATCGCCGCCTTCGCGATGCTCGGCCTGCTGGCCGAACGGCTCGCGCCGGAACCGCTCGAGCTCGGCCACGCGGACATGATCCGCGCCGGCGTGATCCATGTGGTCGCGATCGGCCTCGCGTTCGGCGCCGCGACCCTGATCGCACTGATCCCCGGGGTCGCCGCCTGGCCGCTCGCCTCCTTCGCGGCGACGACCCTCTATCTCTTCGTCGCCAGCCTCGAGATCGTCTTCGCCCGCCGGCTCGAGCACGGGAAGTAGCCGCGGCTACGGGCCCGGCGTCCGTTCCACCGCGGCCTCCGCGGTCGCCGCCTCGGCCTCGCGGATCGCGGCCCCCTCGAGCGCGTTGGACAGCGCCCGCACGTAGGCGCGCGCCGACGCCTCGAGGATGTCGGTGGCGACCCCCTGTCCGGTGGCCAGGCGGCCGGCGGCGCGCAGCATCACGCTGACCTCGCCGAGCGCGTCCTCCCCCCCGGTCACCGCCTCGACCGTGTACTGGCGCAGCTCGCACTCGGTGTCGGTCGCCTTCTGGATCGCGCGGAAGATCGCGTCGACCGGGCCGTCGCCGTCGGACTCGCCGAGCGACTCCTCACCCGAGGGCAGGGTGACCGCGACCCGCGCCAGCGGCGCCCGCCGCGAGCCCGCCTCGACCTCGAACCAGGCCAGCTCGTGGGCGTCCTCGCGATCGCGCATCTCGTCGGAGACGAGCGCCTCCAGGTCGAGCGCCGTGACCTGCTTCTTGCGGTCGGCGACCTGCTTGAAGCGCTTGAATGCGGCGTTCAGCGCGTTGCCCTCGATCTTGAAGCCAAGCTGCTCCAGGGCGTCGCGCAGCGCGTGGCGCCCGGAGTGCTTGCCCAGCACGATCGAGTTCGACTCGAGCCCGACCTCGGTCGCGTCCATGATCTCGTAGGTGGTGCGCTCCTTGAGCACGCCGTCCTGGTGGATGCCGGACTCGTGGGCGAAGGCGTTGCGGCCGACGATCGCCTTGTTCGGCTGGATCGGGTAGCCGGTGAGGCGCGAGACCATGCGGCTCGTGCGCGCCAGCTCGCGCGTCTGCACCCCCGTGGCCAGGCCGTGCACGTCCTCCCGCGTCGCGATCAGCATCACGATCTCCTCCAGCGCGCAGTTGCCGGCGCGCTCGCCGATCCCGTTGACCGCGCACTCGACCTGACGCGCACCGGCCAGCAGGCCGGCGTAGGAGTTGGCGACGGCCATCCCGAGGTCGTCGTGGCAGTGGACCGAGGTCTCGACCTCGCGCAGGCCCGGAACCAGCTCGTAGAGACGTCGGAAGTAGTCGGCGTACTCCTCCGGCGTCGTGTAGCCGACCGTATCGGGGATGTTCACCACCGTGGCGCCCTCCTCGACGGCGATCGCGCAGACCTCGGCGGTGAACTCGACGTCGGCCCGGGTGGCGTCCATCGGCGAGAACTCGACGTCCCCGCAGTAGGAGCGGGCCAGGGCGACGGCGGCGCGGGCCTGCCCCTTGACGTCCTCGCGGTCGGTCTGCAGCTGGTGCTCGATGTGGATGTCGGAGGTCGAGATGAAGGTGTGGATGCGTGGCCGGGCGGAGTCCCGAACGGCCCGCCAGGCGGCGTCGATGTCGGCCTTGTGGGTGCGCGCGAGGCCGCAGATCGTCGGCCCCTCGACCCCGCGGGCGATCGCCTCTACCGCCTCGAAGTCGCCGGGCGAGGTGATCGGGAAGCCGGCCTCGATCACGTCTACTCCCAGGCGCGCCAGCTGCTGGGCGATTTCGACCTTCTCCTGGGTGTTGAGCGAGATCCCGGGCGACTGCTCGCCGTCGCGAAGGGTCGTGTCGAAGATGTGGACGCGGTCGGCGTCTGCTGCTGAGCTCATGGGAACTGCTACCTCCTTCTCCGAATCTTCCGAATGACCTTGTCTCTCGCGGCTATCGCGCCGCCCAGCGCTATTCCCCCCGAAGGGGGAGGAGAAGGAGAAGCGCCAGGCTGTCGGGCCGCTGCGTCATTCGTCGCCCCAGCTTAGCGTAGGCTTCCCCGATCGCAAGGGTAGATCGGACCACCGTCTTGGCGCTGCTGGCGATGAGCCTGAGCGTGCTCGTGATCGCCAACGACTTCTCCGCCGTCAACGTGGCGATCCCGACGATGGAGAAGGACTTCTCCACCAACATCAACACGATCCAGTGGGTGGTCAACGCCTACGCGCTCACCTTCGGCGTGATGATCGTCACCGGTGGCCGGCTGGCCGACATGTTCGGGCGCAAGCGCGCCTTCTTCCTCGGCACGGCGATCTTCGCCACCATGTCGGCGCTCGGCGGCGCCGCGCAGACGGAGACCTGGCTGATCGCCAGCCGCGTGGTGATGGGAATCGGCGGGGCGCTGATGTGGCCGGCGATCCTCGGCATGACCTTCGAGCTGCTGCCCAGCGAGAAGGCGGGCCTGGCGGGCGGCATCATTCTCGGCGCCGCCGGGCTCGGCAACGCGATCGGCCCGCTGATCGGCGGCGTCCTCACCGACGCCCTGAGCTGGCGCTGGATCTTCTTCCTCAACGTGCCGATCGCCGCCTTCGCGGTGCTCGTCACCTACTACCTGGTCGATGTCAAGGAGCCCGAGCCCGGGGACCAGCGGATCGACTACCCGGGGATCGCCACGATCTCGGTCGGGCTCGTCTCGCTGCTGGTCGCGCTCGACCAGGTCGACGACTGGGGCTGGGGCGACCCGCGGGTGATCGCGATGCTGGCGCTTGCCGCGGTGCTGATCGCGTCCTTCGTGCCGATCGAGCGGCGCGCCGGGATGCGCGCCCTGGTGCCGCGCGCGGTGATGAGCAACGAGAGCTTCCGCGCCTCCTGCGTGGCGATCACGCTGATGTCCGCGACCTTCTTCGCAGCGCTGCTCTACCTGCCCCAGTACATGCAGAAGCACCTCGGCTACTCGCCGCTGGAAGCCGGCGTCGGCGTGCTGCCCTTCCTCGCCACCTTCGCCCTCGTCTCCTTCGTCGCCGGCCCGCTCTACAACCGCGTCGGCGCCAAGTCGCTGGCCGTCCTCGGCGCCGCCTGCATCGCGGTTGCCCCGTTCCTGTTTTCGCAGCTGAGCGAAAGCTCGGCTTACGGCGCGCTCGTGCCGGGGATGTTCGTGCTCGGCATCGGCATCGGCGCCTTCTACCCGACCGCGACGACCGCCGGCGTCACCTCGGTCGACGAATCGCAGAGCAGCCTCGCCGGCGGCATCCTCTACATGTGCCAGATCGCCGGCGGCGCGATCGGCCTCGGCCTGACCACGACCGTCTTCTCCGCCCAGGAGTCGTTCGTCGACGGGATCGAGGCGGCGTTCCGGCTCGACGCCGGCCTCTCCTTGGCCGGATTCCTTATCGCGCTCTTCTTCGTCGGCGGTCGGCTGTTCAGGAGACAACCCGAAAGGGAGAGTCTCGCCTAGAGCCTTTGGCGACGAAACTGGCGAAGCTGGTCATTGCCCGCCCCGCCGCCGAGCGTGTCCATCCCGGAGCCGCCCCTGAGCAGATCGCTGCCGGGTCCCCCCATCAGCAGATCGTTCCCCGGCCCGCCGTAGAGCTGGTCGTCGCCGCGAGCGCCGATCAGGCGGTCGTCCCCCCTGCCGCCGCTCAGCTTGTCGCTCGCCGAGCCGCCGACCAGCGTGTCGTCGCCGCCGCCGCCGCGCATCGTCACCGGCGTTTTCACCGAGGCGGCGACGTGGACACGGTCATCGCCACCACCCGCGTTGACTTCGAAGCCCGCGATCGAAGGCGCGTCGCAGACCAGCTGGTAGGGGTCTTCGGCGGGGTGTTCGCAGACTTCGCCGCCGACTTCGAGCTGGACGACCGAGTCGATCACGTACTCGCGGCCGTCGTGGCTGAGCCAGATCCTGATCATGTTGGATGCGTCGCCGCCGGCGAGCAGCACCGTGTAGGACTTCGTCGCGGCATGGCCGACCGCCGGCGCGAGCAGCGCCGGCATGACGAGCAGGATGAGCACGATCCTCTTCATCGCTATTGCAGGAACAACGAGATCCCGCCTTCGTTGCGGCGCCGCCCCTCAGAGATCGACAGAGCGGCCGACGGAGAAGCCGTCGAGCTCGAGGATCTTCTCGATCGTCTCGGCTCGCACCGGCGCGTCGGTGGTCAGCGCCATCACCGCCTGCTCCCCGCCGGGCTCGGCGCCCACGGCGGCGGAGATGATGTTCACGCCCTCCTCGCCGAAGCAGGAGCCGACCCGGCCGATCATCCCGGGTCGGTCGGCATAGCGGAAGACCGCCAGGTGGTCGGCGAACGGGAGGTAGAAGCGCTCGCCCCAGACCGAGACCAGATATGGCTCGTTGCGCGGCCCGACGCCGGTGCCGGCGACCTCGACCGCCTCGGGGCCGGAGCCGATGCGCACGGCGATCAGCTCGGTGAAGTCCTCGGAGCCGCTCTCCTTCGTCTCGACCAGGTCGATCCCCCGCTCCTCCGCCATCTGTGGCGCGTTGACCAGGTTGACCGGCTCCTCGGTGTGGCCGGAGAGGATGCCGACCAGCACGGCGATCCCGAGCAGGCGGGTGTCGTGCGTGGCGATGCGGCCGCGGAACTCCACGGTTACACCGGCGATCGAGCCGTTGCCGAGACCCTGGGCGAGCCGGCCGAGCTTTTCGCAGAGCGGCACGAACGGGGCGAGCGCCTCCATCTCCTCGGGCCGCACGGCGGCGATGTTGACCGCGTTGGTGACCACGCCGCCGTTCAGCGCCGCGATCACCTGTTCGGCGGTGACCACGCCGGCCCGGTCCTGCGCCTCCGCCGTCGAGGCGCCCAGGTGCGGCGTGACGACGACGTCGTCGCGGGCGAAGAGCGGATGCTCGGTGAACGGCTCGGACGGAAAGACGTCGAGCGCCGCGCCGCCCAGCTTGCCGGACTCGAGGCCGCCGGCGAGGGCGTCGAGGTCGACCAGCTCGCCGCGGGCGCAGTTGACCACGCGCGCCCCGTCCTTCATCGACGCGATCGCCTCGGCGTCGATCAGGTTGACGGTGTCCGGCGTCTTCGGCACGTGCAGGGTGACGATGTCGGCGCGGGCGAGCAGATCCTCGAGCTGCTCGGCGCCCTCCACGCCCAGTTCGCGGAAACGCTCGGCGGAGACGAACTTGTCGAAGGCGATCACGTCCATCTCGAAGGCCTGGGCACGCTTGGCGACGAGCTGGCCGATGCGGCCGAACCCGATCACGCCGAGCGTCTTTCCGTAGAGCTCGGTGCCCTTGAACTTGGGCCGCTCCCAGGCGCCGCCGGTGAGCGAGGAATGGGCGCGGGCCACGTTCCGACAGAGCGCCAGCATCAAGGCCAGCGTGTGCTCGGCGGCGGCGACGGAGTTCGATTCGGGCGCGTTGGCGACGACGATGCCTCGCCGGGTCGCCGCGGGGATGTCGACGTTGTCGACACCCGTACCGGCGCGGCCGATCACCTTCAGTCGCTCGGCGCGCTCGATCAGCTCCGGCGTCACCTGCGTCGCCGAGCGGACCAGCAGCGCGTCGTAAGCGCCGATCGCGTCGCTCAGCTCCTGCTCGCTCATCTCCAGGCCGAGATCGACGTCGAAGCTCTGGCGCAGCAGCTCGACGCCCGAGTCGGCGATCTTCTCGCGCACCAGGACCTTCACCGGGTCACCTCGGGCGCGTTCTCGATCGTCCAGTCGATGCAGGCCGTGAGCGCTTCGACGTCGGCCGGCTCGACCGCGGGGAACATGCCGACGCGCAGCTGGTTGCGCCCCAGCTTGCGGTAGGGCTCGACGTCGACGATGCCGTTGGCGCGCAGGGTCGCGGCGAGCGCGGCGGCGTCGACCTCCTCGGCGAAGTCGATCGTGCCGACTACCAGCGAGCGCTTCGCCGGGTCGGCGACGAACGGCGTCGCGAAGTCCGCAGCCTCGGCCCAGCCGTAGAGGTGGCCGGAGGACGCGCGCGTGCGGCCCACGCACCAGTCGAGGCCGCCGCCCGCCAGCATCCACTCGACCTGGTCGGCGAGCAGCAGCAGGGTGGCCAGCGCGGGAGTGTTGTAGGTCTGGTTCTTGCGCGAGTTCTCGACCGCCGTCTGCAGCGAGAGGAAGGCGGGCTGCCAGCGCCCGGCGGCGCCGTCGAGCTCGCCGATCCGCTCGATCGCGGCCGGGCTGAGCGCCGCCAGCCAGAGCCCGCCGTCGGCTCCGAGGCCCTTCTGCGGAGCGAAGTAGTAGGCGTCTGCCTGGCTCGCGTCGAGCGGCAGCCCGCCGGCGCCCGAGGTCGCGTCGACCAGCACGAGGGCGTCGCCCGCACCGGCGGGGCGCCGCACGTCGACCATCACGCCGGTCGAGGTCTCGTTGTGCGCCCAGGCGATCACGTCGGCCCCGGGGTCGGCGACGGGCCGCGGCGCGTCGCCGGGCTCGGCCTCGACCAGGATCGGCTCGGCGAGGAAGGGCGCCCCCGCCGTCGCCTTGGCGAACTTGCCAGAGAACTCGCCGTATGCGAGGTGCAGGGAGCGCTCGCGCACCAACCAGGCCGCGGCGGCGTCCCAGAAGGCGGTGGTGCCGCCGTTGCCGAGCGCCACCTCGTAGCCCTCGGGCAGGCCGAGCAGCTCCGCGATCCCGTCGCGCACGCGCCCGACCAGGTCGCGCACCGGCGCCTGCCGGTGCGAGGTGCCCATCAGGTCGGCGCGCTCGCCGAGCGCCGCCAGCGCCTCCGGGCGGACCTTCGAGGGCCCGCAGCCGAAGCGCCCGTCGGCGGGCTTCAGCTCCGCCGGGATCTGCACTGAGGTAGTGGTCGCCATCGGCGGCCAAGGTTATTGACCCGCGAGGGTCGACCTCGGCGAGGGCTCAGAACTCGGTGTCGATCCAGGGCATCATCTGCCGTAGCTCGCCGCCGACCTCCTCGACTTCGTGGGCGGCGCCCTCCTCGCGCATGCGCGAGAGGTTCTCGCCGCCGGCGCGGTTCTCGGCGATCCACTCCTTGGCGAACTCGCCGGACTGAATCTCGCCGAGGATCTGCTTCATCGCCGCGCGGGACTCGTCGCCGATCACGCGCTTGCCGCGCGTCATGTCGCCGTACTCGGCGGTGTTGGAGATCGAATAGCGCATGCCCTGGATCCCCTTCTCGTACATCAGGTCGGCGATCAGCTTGAGCTCGTGAAGGCACTCGAAGTAGGCGAGGCGCGGGTCGTAGCCCGCCTCGACCAGGGTCTCGAAGCCGGCCCGGACGAGCTCGGAGGCGCCGCCGCAGAGCACCGCCTGCTCGCCGAAGAGGTCGGTCTCGCACTCGTCCTTGAAGGTCGTCTCGATGACCGCCGCGCGAGCCCCGCCGATCCCCGCGGCGTAGGCGAGCACGAGGTCGTGGGCGTCGCCGGTCGCGTCCTGGTGGACGGCCATCAGGCAGGGCACGCCGGTGCCTTCCTCGTACTGGCGGCGGACCAGATGGCCGGGGCCCTTGGGAGCCACCATGCCGACGTCGACGCCGGGCGGCGGCGCGATCTGCTCGAAGTGGATCGCGAAGCCGTGGGCGAAGAGCAGCAGGTTGCCGGGGGCGATCCCGTCGGCGATCTCCGCCTGCCAGACCTCGGCCTGCTTCTCGTCGGGCAGCAGGATCATCACGACGTCGCCGCGACTCGCCGCTTCGGCGATGTCGAGCACCTCGAGCCCGGCTGCTTGCGCCTTCGCCCGGCTGGAGGAGTCGGGGCGCAGTCCGACGACGACGTCGACCCCGGAGTCCTTCAGGTTGAGCGCGTGGGCGTGACCCTGCGAGCCGTAGCCGAGGATGGCGACGGTCTTCCCCTGCAGCTTCGAGAGGTCGGCGTCCTTGTCGTAGAAGATGTCGTCGGTTTTCATGGGCGGTGAGGCTAGCGGAGGGCGCGCCGCAGCAGCTTGCCCGAGGGCGTCCGCGGAAGGGCCGCCGCCAGCTCGACCCGCTTCGGCACCTTGAAGCCCGCCAGCGACTCGGCACAGTGGCGGCGCAGCTCGTCCGGCGTCGCCTGCGAGCCGTCCTGGAGCACGACCACCGCGGTCACCGCCTGCTGCCACTCCGGGTCCTCGCGGCCGACCACCGCGGCGTCGGCGACCTCCGGGTGGCGCAGCAGCACCTGCTCGACTTCTGCCGGGACGACGTTCTCGCCGCCGCTGACGATCATGTCGTCGATCCGGTCCTCGACGTAGAGGAAGCCCTCCTCGTCGATCCGCCCGAGGTCGCCGGTGTGCAGCCAGCCGTCGGCGTCCAGCCTGCTGGGTGCGACGGTCGGCCCCTGGACGAGGATCTCGCCGTCGCGGATCCGCAGGTGCGTGGTCAGCAGCGGCCGGCCGGCCGAGCCGAGCTTGCGGTGCGCATCGCTCGGCGCCAGCGTCGTCACCTGCGAGCAGGCCTCGGTCAGGCCGTAGGTCTGCACGACGGTGGCGCCGCGGCCGATCGCCTCCTCCAGCGGCTCCTTCGGCACCGGCCCGCCGCCGATCAGGATCGCGCGCGGCCCGGAGAGGTCGGCGCCGGCCTCGAGCAGGCGGGTGAGCTGGGTGGCGACCAGCGAGAGGACGGTGACGTCGTCGTCGCGCAGCGCGGACGCGACCCGATCGACCTCGAAGCCGTCGTGCAGCACCGCGGTGGTTCCGTAGATCACCGAGCGCATGACGATGCCGAGCCCGGAGATGTGGCTGAGCGGCAGGCAGCAGAGCCAGCGGTCGCTCGGCTCGACGCCGATGTTGAAGGCGGAGCCGACCGCGCTCCAGAGGAAGTTGCCGTAGGTCAGCTCGATCGCGTCGGGCGCGCCGGTGCTGCCGCTGGTCAGCACCCGGCAGCAGGGCGCGTCCATGTCGTGCTCGCCGAGCAGCGGCAGGTCGGCCTCGGTCTGGGTCAGCTCGCCGGGGTCGCTGAGGTCGACCGTCGGCTCCTCGGCGGCGATCACCGCGGCGCGCTCGGCCGGCGTCAGGCGCGGGCTCAGCGGCAAGAGCACCCCGCCGACCTTCATCAGCGCGTGCACGAGGACGACCTGCTCGCGGCGCGGCTGCATCGTCAGCGCGGCCAGCGAGCCGCGCCGCACGCCGTGCGCCTCGAGCCGCCGCGCCACCCAGGTCGCCTCCGCCTCGAGCTCGGCGTAGGTCACCTGCGAGCCATCCGCGATCAGCGCGGTGCGCTCGGGGCAGCTTTGGGATCTCTGGGCGAGCCAGTCGTCGAGCTTCATCGGACGGATATCGTGCCCATCATGCCCAAACGTCACAAGCAGGCACCGTCCGACGATCTCCTCTACGCGCCGATCGAGTGGCAGAGCGCCGGCTCCTACGAGGACATCCGCTACGAGAAGGCCGACGGGATCGCGAAGATCGCGATCGACCGCCCGGATGTCCTCAACGCCTTCCGGCCGCAGACGCTGATCGACATCTCGGCGGCGCTCGAGCTGGCCCGCGAGGATCCGGAGGTCGGCGTCGTCGTCCTCACCGGCGTCGGCGAGCGCGCCTTCTGCTCGGGCGGCGACCAGACGGTACGCGGCGACACCGGCTACGTCGCCGAGGGCGCCTCGGTCGGGCGCTTCCACGTCACCGACCTGCAGGTGCAGATGCGGCGACTGCCGAAGCCGGTGATCGCGATGGTCGCCGGCTACGCGATCGGCGGCGGTCACATCCTGCACGTCTGCTGCGATATGACGATCGCCGCCGACAACGCGGTCTTCGGCCAGACCGGGCCGCGGGTCGGCTCCTGGGACGGCGGCTTCGGCGCCTCGCTGCTGCGCGACCTCGTCGGGACCAAGAAGGCGAAGGAGTTCTGGCTTCTGTGCCGTCAGTACGACACCGAGGAGGCGCTGGAGATGGGGCTGGTGAACGCCGTCTTCCCGCTCGCCGAGCTGGAGCGAGAGACGGTCGCCTGGTGCCGCGAGATGCTCGCCCTCTCCCCCTTCGCCCTGCGCCTGGTCAAGGCGAGCTTCAACGCCCACGAGGACGGCTACGCCGGGATCCAGCAGCTCGCCCACGACGCCAACCTGCTCTTCTACGGCAGCGAGGAGGCGGCCGAGGGCCGCGAGGCGTTCAAGGCGAAGCGACCGCCCGAATTCGCCAAATTCCC
>DASSBJ010000011.1:0-32710 GCA_035698885.1 Solirubrobacterales bacterium | reverse complement strand
TCGGCGGGGACGACGATCGCGGGCGAGCCGAGCTCACGGGCCGCCTCGGCTATGGCCAGCACGCCGGAGACCGCGCGCACGGAGCCGTCGAGGGCCAGCTCCCCCACCATCGCCGGGGGCTCTGCCCGGCTTCCCCAGTCGAGCTGTCCCGAGGCCGACAACAACGCGCTGGCAATCGCCAGGTCCATCCCCGGACCCGCCTTGCGCAGGCTGGCCGGGGCCAGGTTGACGACGATCCGCCGCAGCGGGAACTCGAAGCCGCAGTTGACCAGCGCCGCCCGCACCCGCTCGCGCGCCTCGCGCACCGCCGTGTCCGGAAGGCCGACCATCGAGAACGCGGGCAGGCCGCGATGGACGTCGACCTCGACCCGGACCGGGCGGGCGGAGATGCCGTCGAGGGTGAAGGTGCGGGCGGTGGCGAGCATTGCGGCCACGCTGAACGCCGCGGACGCGCGTGTGGCGCGCGAGATCTAAATCTTCAGCGGCGACTTCGTGAAGGAAGGCATGAGCTCGCCGGCTCCCCTACCGTCGCGCCATGACCGAGCCCCGCCAACGCCTCGGCCGTGCGGCCGAGAATCTGGTCGCGGAGCGCCTCGCCGGCGCCGCCTGGGAGATCGTCGAGCGCAACGCCCGCACCCGCCACGGCGAGCTCGACGTCGTCGCCCTCGACGGCCGCACCCTCGTCTTCGTCGAGGTCAAGGCCGGACGGCGCGGCTCGCTGTACGGTCCCGAGCGCCCTGTGCTGGCGATCGGTCGCCGCAAGCAGCTGCGCATCCGCCGCCTGGCGACGGCCTGGATGGGCGAGCGCCGCGACCTGCCGCGCTACGACGCGATCCGCTTCGACGCGATCGGCGTCACCTACGACAGCGCCGGTCGCGTGACCGACTACGAGCACCTCGAAGGGGCCTTCTAACCGGCGAGCTCGAGCTGAGAGTAGGCGACGCTTTGGAACGACCGCCGGTGCAAGGGTGAGATGCCGATCCGCTCGATCGCCGCCCGGTGCTCGGGGGTCGAGTAGCCGACGTGCTCATCGAAGCCCCAGCCCGGGTGGCGCTCGGCGACGCCGTGCATGTAGCGGTCGCGCGTCACCTTGGCGATCACCGAGGCGGCGGCGATCGCGGCGCTCGTCCCGTCGCCCTCGACCACCGCGCGGTGCGGCACCGCGCACTCGCGCAGGCTGAAGCCGTCGACCAGGCAGGTCGCGTCCGCCTGCGGCGCCAGCCGCTCCAGCGCACAGGAGAGCGCTTCGATGTTGGTCACGTGCAGGCCGCGGTCGTCGATCCCGCGCACGCAGCGCACGACGACGCTGACCCGGCTCGCCGCCCGCAGCACCGCCGGGTAGAGCTCCTCGCGCCGCTCAGGCTTCATCTGCTTGGAGTCGTGCAGGCCGCTGAGCGCGCGGCGATCGGCATTCGACAGCTGCTCGTAGTCCATCAGGACGGCGGCCGCTACCAGAGGTCCGGCCAGGCAACCCCGACCGGCCTCGTCCGCCCCGGCCACGAAACGGGCCCCGAGCCCGCGGTCGAAGGAGAACAGGCGCTGCGAGCGCGCCAGCCGCCGCCTGTGGGCCTTGCCGCCTTTAGAGGGTGCCGAGGCGGTCCGGCGGCCAGTAGGTGGCGAAGGCCTTGCCGATGATCCACTTGCGGGGGACGGGGCCCCAGAACCGGCTGTCGTCGCTCGCGCCACGGTTGTCGCCCATCATGAAGTAGTAGCCCGGCGGAACGGTGATCGCTTTGGGCAAATTGCAGGCGCCGGCGACCCCGCAGGGCATGATGTAGGGCTCGTCCTCCTTCTCCACGCCGTTGACGACGGGATGGCCGTCGCGAACGCTGAGCCTGTCACCCGGGCCGGCGACGATCCGCTTGATGAAGTTCTGGCTCGACTCCTCGGGCGTCGGCCGGGGACAGGCCTCGCGGGGAGAGTGCGGCACGCCGCATTCGGTGCCCCTGTCGGCCCCCTGCGGCGGATGGAAGACGACGATGTCGCCGATCGACGGGTCTTCGAAGTGGTAGATGAAGCGGTTGACCAGCACCCGCTGGCCGATGTCCAGCGTCGGCTCCATCGAGCCCGACGGGATCTGGTACGGCTTGATCAGCCAGGCCTGGATCGCCAGCGCCAGACCGAGCGCCAGCGCCACGATCACGACCAGCTCGACCAGACCCCCGGCGCGGGTCTGCGGCTTCGGGACCAGCCGTCTCAGGCCGGGTCCTCGGCGTCGGGCTCTGACTCTGCCTCAGCCGCCGTGTCCTCGGTCTCCCCTGCCCCAGCCCCCGGCTCTCCAGCTGACTCCTCCGCCTCGGGCGACTCTTCGGCCTGCGCCGCGTCTGCCTCGGCCTGGGACACCCCCTCGGCGTCGACCGCCTCCGGCTCCTCGCCCTCGGAGGCGAGCGGGGCCGAGATCAGCTCCTCGTCGATGCCCCAGCGGCGCTCGGCGACGCGCGCCGCCTTGCCGATGCGACCGCGCAGGTAGTACAGCTTCGCCCGGCGGACGTCGCCGCGCGCCGCGATCTCCAGCCGCTCGATCTTCGGCGAGTGCAGCGGGAACGTCCGCTCGACGCCGACGCCGAAGGACTGCTTGCGCACGGTGAACGTCTCGCGCGCGCCGGAGCCCTGCCGCTTCAGCACGATGCCCTCGAAGACCTGGGTCCGCTCGCGCGAGCCCTCGATCACCCTGAAGTGCACGCGCACGCGATCGCCGGCGACGAAGGACGGGATGCCCTTCCTCTCCTGACTCCGCTCGATGCTGTCGATTACGCTGCTCATGGCGAGAAAAAACCGCCGGGGCCGGATGCCGACTCCGTGCGGCTCGCGGAATCGTACCTACTCGGGATCTTTTTCGAACTGCTCCGCCCTGGCGCGGCTCTGCTCGAGCCGCCATTCGCGCACCCGCTCGTGGTCGCCGGAGAGCAGCACGTCGGGAACTCCCCAGCCGCGATGCGACGGCGGGCGGGTGTAGTGCGGGTACTCCGGCATGCCCTCGAGCGTCGGGCTGAACGACTCCTCGACGGCGCTGTGCTCGTGCCCGAGCGCGCCGGGCAGCTTGCGCATCAGCACGTCGGCGACGACCATCGCCGGCAGCTCGCCGCCGGCTAGGACGTAGCGGCCGATCGAGATCTCGTCGTCGGCGAGGTGCGCATGCACCCGCTCGTCGAAGCCCTCGTAGCGGCCGCAGAGCAGCGCCACGTGGTGCTCCCGCGTCAGCTCGTCGGCGAGCTCGTCGTCGAGCAGGCGCCCGGTCGGCGAGAGCAGCACCACCCGGGGGCTCTCGCCGCGCGTGTAGGCGGCCTGCAGCGCCGCGTCGACGACGTCGACCCGCAGGACCATCCCGGCGCCGCCCCCGTACGGGGCGTCGTCGACCTGCCCGGCCCCCAGCGGCGTCGTGTCCCGGTAGTTGAAGAAGCGCAGCTCGTTGCCCTTGGCCAGCGCGTTCTGCACCGAGCGCTGCCCCTGAAACCAGTCGAAGGCCTCAGGAAAGAGGGTGAAGACGTCGAGTCTCAACCTCAGTCGAGGATGTCGACGATCACTCGCCGGTCGAGCCGCACGGCGGCGGCTTTCGCCACGGTGCGGATCGCGTTGGCGACGCGGCCGCCTTTGCCGATCACCCGGCCCAGGTCGCCGTCGGCGACCCGGATCTCGTAGACGAGATCGCCGTCCTCCTCCAGCTCCTCCACCTCGACCGCGTCGGGCTCCTCGACCAGCGCCTTGACGAGGAATTCCAGCAGCTCGGTCATCTGGCTAGGTGCCGCGGGCGGCGATGCCCTTGGTCCGCAGCAGCGTCGCCACGGTCTCCGAGGGCTGCGCGCCGTGCTCGAGCCAGTGACGCGCGCGGTCCTCGTCGAGCTGGATCGTCGAGGGCTCCGTCTGCGGGTTGTACTGGCCGATCGTCTCGATCGTCCGCCCGTCGCGCGGCGAGCGTTTGTCGGCGACCACGATCCGCCACACGGGGTTCTTCTTCGAACCCACCCTTCTGAGTCTTATCCGCACGGCCATAAGCAGCGCGAGAGGTTACAGGACTGACGCCTAGCGCCTGCGGTACTTCGGTCGCGGCGCGCCGCCGCCGGCCATCTGGGCGATCTGCTGCGGGCTCGGCTGCTCGCCCGACATCATCATCTTCATCATCTTGCGCATCTGGTCGAACTGCTTGACCAGCTGGTTGACCTGCTGCACCCGCGTCCCCGACCCCGCGGCGATCCGCCGGCGCCGCGAGCCCTTGATCACCGCCGGGTCGGCGCGCTCGAGCGGCGTCATCGAGAGGATGATCGCCTCGACCCGGTCGAGCTCCGCCTCGTCCACCTCGGCGTTCTTCAACTGCTTCATCGCCCCCATGCCGGGCAGCATCCCGATCAGCCCGCTCAGCGGGCCCATCTTCCGCACCTGCTTCATCTGCTGGAGGAAGTCCTCGAGCGTGAAGCGGTCGCCTTCGATCTTGCGCTGCAGATCCTCGGCCTGGCGCTCGTCGACCTGCTGCTCGGCTTTCTCGATCAGGCTGAGCACGTCGCCCATGCCGAGGATGCGCGACGCCATGCGATCGGGGTGGAAGCGCTCGAAGGCGTCCAGTTTCTCGCCGGTCGAGGCGAAGAGGATCGGCTTGCCGGTGACCGCCTTCACCGAGAGCGCCGCGCCGCCGCGGGCGTCGCCGTCGAGCTTGGTCATCACCACGCCGTCGAACTCGGCCGCCTCGGCGAACGATTCGGCGACCCCGACGGCGTCCTGGCCGGTCATCGCGTCGACGACCAGCAGCACGTCGTGCGGCCTGGTCCGCTTGCGGATCTTCGCCAGCTCGTCCATCAGCTCGCGGTCGATGTGCAGCCGGCCGGCGGTGTCGACGATCAGCACGTCGCGCTGCTCGGCGCGGGCGCGGTCGAGCGCCCAGGCGGCGATCTCCACCGGGTCGGCTTCCGTGCCCTGCTCGTAGACCGTCGCGCCGGCGCGCTCGCCGACGGTGACCAGCTGGTCGACCGCGGCGGGCCGGTAGACGTCGCAGGCCGCGAGGGCGACGCTCTTGCCCTGCTCGCCGAGGTGGCGGGCGAGCTTCGCGCAGGCGGTCGTCTTGCCCGAGCCCTGCAGGCCGGCCATCAGGATCACCGTCGGGCCGCTGGAGGAGAGGGCCAGCTCGCGTCCCTCGCCGCCCATCAGGCCGGTCAGCTCCTCGTCGACGATCTTCACGACCTGCTGTCCCGGGTCGAGGCTCTCCAGCACCTCGGAGCCCAGGCAGCGCTCCTTGAGCGTCTTGGTGAACGCTTTGACGACCTTGAAGTTGACGTCGGCCTCGAGCAGCGCGAGGCGGATCTCGCGCATCGCCGCGTCGACGTCGCCCTCGCTCAGCTTGCCGCGCGAGCGGACGTCGGAGAGGGTCGCCTGCAGGCGGTCTGAGAGCTGGTCGAACACCGGCTGCCCAGCTTAGAGGGGACTACTCGGCGAGCAGGGCGCGGGCGAAGTCCTCGGGGTCGAAGGGGCGCAGGTCCTCGAGCTTCTCCCCGGTGCCGATCAGCTTCACCGGGATGCCGAGCTCGTTGGCGATCGCCAGCACGATGCCGCCCTTCGCGGTGCCGTCGAGCTTCGTCAGCACGACGCCGTCGACCTCGACCGCCTCGGAGAAGATCTGCGCCTGTCGCAGGCCGTTCTGGCCGGTCGTCGAGTCGATCGAGATCAGCGTCTCGTGCGGCGCCTCGGGCATCTGCTTGGCGATCACGCGGCGCACCTTCGCCAGCTCGTCCATCAGGTTGCCCTGGGTGTGCAGGCGGCCGGCGGTGTCGACGATCACGACGTCCGCCCCGCGGGCGCGGGCGGCGGCGATCGCGTCGAAGGCGACCGCGCCGGGGTCTCCCCCCTCCTTGGAGCGGATCAGTTCGGCGCCCGCCCGCTCCGCCCACTCCGCAAGCTGCTCCGCCGCGGCAGCGCGGTAGGTGTCCGCGGCTGCAAGGATGACCGACAGTCCAAATTCCTTTGATAAATGCCAGGCGATCTTGCCGATCGTCGTCGTCTTGCCGGTGCCGTTGACACCGACCATCAGCAGCACCGCCGGCTCGCCGCTGAGGTCGATCGGCCGGCGGCCGTTGGCGGAGACCTCGGCGAGGATCCCGATCAGGCGCTCGCGCACCGCCTCGCCGTCGGGCGAGACGGCGCCGCTCTCGACCTCGCGCTCCAGCCGCTCGACCACCTCGGCGGTGGTCGGGGCGCCGGCGTCGGCGAGGATCAGCGCCTCCTCCAGCCGCTCCCAGGTCTCCTCGTCGATGCGGTCGAAGAGGCTGGCCGAGATCTCCTCGGCCAGCGCCTGACGGCTCTTGGAGAGGCTCTCGCGCAGGCGGCGGAAGACGCCGCGGCGTCCTTCCTCGCCCTCGGGCTCGGGCGCCGGCACGGCGTCGCGCGCACCGAGGTCGAAGGCCTCCTGCCAGCTCGTGGACACCGGCGAATCCTACGTGCGCCCGCTAGGCGGCTTCGAGCGCCGGCGGCTCGCCGGCGGCGGAACCGTCCACGCCGCCCTCGACTTCGCGCGGCAGGCGGCGCGAGACCACCTTGGTCACGCCGTCGCCGCCCATCGTCACCCCGTAGAGCACGTCGGCGGCGTCCATGGTCCGTTTCTGGTGGGTGACGATGACGAACTGGGCGCGGTCGGAGAAGCGCCGGATCAGCTGCAGGAAGCGGTCGATGTTGGCGTCGTCGAGCGCCGCCTCGACCTCGTCGAGGATGTAGAAGGGACAGGGCCGGGCGAGGAAGACGGCGAAGACGAAGGCCAGCGCGACGAGCGACTTCTCGCCGCCCGAGAGCAGCGAGAGCTTGCGCGTCGACTTGCCCGCCGGGGTGACCTCGATCTCCACCCCGAGCACCTCGCGCTCCTCGTCGTCGGCCCCGGCCTCGGCCTCTGCGTCGTCCTCGTCGGCGCCCTCGGGCTCGGCCCGCTCGGCCTCGCTCACCGGCCGCAGGCTGACCCGGCGCAGCCGTCCGCGACCGCCGGGAAAGAGGTGCTCGACCATCTCCTCGAAGTTCTTCGCGGTCGCCTCGAAGGTCTGCTCGAAGGCGCGCTCGATCTCGCGGTCGATGTCGCGGATCAGCGCCTCGAGCTCGTGCATGCCGCGCTCGGTGTCCTCGCGCTGCCCCTGCAGCGACTCGACGTGCTCGCGCGCCTCCTCGTACTCCTGCTCGGCCAGCGGGTTGACGGGCCCGATCTGGGCGCGGCGGCGCTCCAGCCGCTGCAGGCGGCGGTCGATGTCCTGCCGCTCCTCCTCGCTCAGCGGCCGCTCCGCCGGCTCGACCTGCTCGCCGAGCCGCTCGGCGATCGAGGCCAGCTCCTTGGCCGCCTCGGCCTGGCGGTCGCCGAGGTGCGCCGCCTCGACCTGGGCCTCGGTCAGCGCGTCGGAGGCCCCCTTCATCTCGACCTGCAGCTCGGACTCCTGGCGCGAGCACTCGCGCATCTCCTCGGCGATCTCGTCGCCACCGCCCTGCTCGCCGACCACCTTGGCTTCGATCCGCTCGACCCGCGTGCGGATCGCCGTCTCCGCCGCGCCGGTCGCCGCGGCGGCGGCACGGACGTCGTCGAGCAGCTCCTCGCCCGCCGCGACACGGGCGCGCAGCGCCTCGCGGTGGCGCTCGCCGAGCAGGCCCTCGGCGCGGCGGGCGTGGCGCGCGGCGCGCTCGGCCCCCGCCTGGACCTCGCCGAGCGCCGCCTCGCGCTCGGACTCCGAGGCCTGCTCGGAGCGCGCCCGGGCGAGGCCCGCCCCGGCGCCGGAGAGACCGGCGTCGATCTCGCCCAGCTCCTGCTCCAGCTTGCCGATCCGCTCCGCCGGCGCCCCGTCGCTCGAGCCGAGGTCGAGGGTCAGCGGCCCGAATTCGGCCCGCAGACCCTCCAGCGCACGCTCGAGCTCGGCCTCGCGTTCGCCCAGCGCGACCGCGCGCACGGCGATCCGCTGCTGCTCGCCGCGCAGCTTGGTCAGCAGGCCCCACGCCTGGGTGCGCTCGCGGTCGCGCGCCGCGAAGCGCTCCTCGGCGGCGCGCCGGCGGCCGCTCACCGCTTCCAGCTTCTTCTCGATCGCCGCCCGCTCGGCGCGCGCCTTCTCCGCCGCCTGCTGCGCCGCCTGCGCGCGGTCCTTGCCGAAGCGCAGTTCCTCGCCCACCAGGCGGCCGCGCAGCCCGAGCTCCTCACGTTCGATCCGCGCGCCCAGCTCGGCCGCCTGGGCCTGGCGCTTCAGCGGCCGCAGCCGCGCCCGCGCCTCGCGCTCGAGGTCGAGTGCGCGGTCGAGATTGTCGCGCGCGGAGCGCAGCTTCAGCTCCGCCCGGCGGCGCCGTTTGCGGTGCTTGCCCAGACCGGCCGCCTCCTCGACCAGCAGCCGCCGCTCGCGCGGCTTGGAGTGGACGATCGACTCGACCCGTCCCTGGCTGATCACCGAATGCATCTCGCGTCCCAGGTTGGTGTCGGAGAGCACCTCGACCACGTCGACCAGCCGGCAGCGGGCGCCGTTGAGCCGATAGACGCCGTCGCCGGAGCGGTCGAGCGTGCGCTGCACGGCGATCTCCGAGAGCTCGGTCGCCGCGCGTCCCTCGGAGTTGTCGATCACGACCTCGACTTCGGCGGCGCGCCGCCGGCCGACGCCCTCGCCTCCCGCCGAGATCACGTCCTGCATCGAGGCGCCGCGGATCGCCCCCGGGCTCTGCTCGCCGAGCGCCCAGAGCACCGCGTCGGTGATGTTCGACTTGCCGGAGCCGTTGGGGCCGACGATCACGCTGACGCCCGGAGAGAACTCCAGCCTGGTGCGCGCGGGGAACGACTTGAACCCCTTCATCTCGATCGATCTCAGATACATCTCGTCCTCTGTCGGGAAGGCTTGCGATCGAGTCGGACGCGACCGCTCAGCCGCCCAGCCGCCTCAGCGCCTGCTCGGCCGCGACCTGCTCAGCCGCCTTCTTGCTGCGGCCGGCCCCGGTCCCCACCCGCTCGCCCTCGACGGTCGCTTCGACCTCGAAGGTGCGCCGGTGCGCGGGCCCGGATTCGCCGGTCACCACGTAGGTTACGCGCGCCCCGCGGCGGGCGAGCACCTCCTGCAGCGCCGACTTCGCATCTACCGGAGCTTCCAGCGCGAGCTCGATCTGCCCGGCGAAGGCGGCGCTGACCGCGGCGGCCGCCCGGTCGAAGCCGAAGGCGAGGAAACAGGCCCCGATCAGCGCCTCCGTCACCTCGGGAAGCGGTCGCGAGCCGGCCAGCAGCAATTCGGCCGGGATCGCTTCCTCCGCCTGCGGCTCTGCGGCCGCCAGCATCTGCGGCACGCCGAGCTCGCGACCGACCTCCGCGCAGGAGACGCCGCGCACCGTCTGGTTGTGGATCCTCGTCAGGCCACCGGCATCGATCTCCGGGAAGCGGCGGTAGAGCGCGCCGGCGACCGCGAGCGCGAGGACGCTGTCGCCGAGGTAGGCGAGCCGCTCGTAGGAAAGCTGCCGCTGCTCGGTCCAGGAGGTGTGCGTGAGGGCGAGGCTCCGCAGGTCGTCGGGTAGGTCCGCGACGAGCCCGGCGAGCGTCTCCTCGCTCACGCCGGCGCGTGCTCCAGGACGAAGGCCACCGCGTCGCCGACGGTCTCGATCCGCGCCGCCTGCTGCTCGGAGACGGAGATGCCGTAGTTGTCCTCGAGCTCCATCACGAGCTCGTAGAGGTCAAGCGAGTCCGCATCGAGATCCTCCTTGAAGCGCGTCGCCTCGCCGATCTTGCCGGGTTCGACTTCGAGCTCCTCGGCGAGATGGCCCCGAACCAGATCGAAGACCTCGTCTCTGTTCATGCCCGGCTTCCTATCACGCGCCGGACCCCCGGGCCATCGCCCCGCGCGTCGCCCCGCCGCGCTCCAGCAGCGCCGCCGTGCGCGCCACGGCGTCCACCTCGACGCAGCGCGCCGCCAACCGCACGGCGTTGGCGATCCCCTCGGCGCCGGCGCCGCCGTGGCCGACGACGGCGATCCCGCGCAGTCCGAGCAGGATCGCGCCGCCGGTCGTGTCCGGATGCAGCTCACGCCGCAGGCTGCCGAGCGCCGGCCGCATCAGCAGGCCGCCGAGCGTCGCCAACGGGTTCGAGCCGGCTGCGTCGCGGATCGCCCCGGTCACCGCCTTCGCCGTTCCCTCCATCAGCTTCAGCGCGACGTTGCCGGTGAAGCCGTCGGTGACGACCACGTCGGTTGCGCCGGCCGGCAGGTCGCCGCCCTCGACATTGCCGGCGAAGGCGATCCCCTCGGCCTCGCTGAGCAGGGCGTGCGCGGCGCTGACCTCCTCCCGCCCCTTGCCGGACTCCTCGCCGACCGAGAGCAGTCCGACGCGCGGGCCGGCGACGCCGAGCACCGCCTCGCTGAAGGCGGCGCCGAGGAAGGCGAACTGGACCAGGTGCTGAGCGCGCACCTCGACGTTGGCGCCGACGTCGAGGAAGAGCACCGGCTTGCCGGGCGCCGGCAGCCGCACCGCCAGCGCCGGCCGCTGCACGCCGCTCAGCCTCCGCAGGCCGAAGGTCGCGGCGGCCATCGTCGCCCCGGTCGAGCCGGGGCTGACCATCGCGACGGAGCCGCCGGCGGCGACGTCGCGCGCGGCGCGCACCACCGACGCCTCCTTCTTCGCCCGCACCGCGGGCACCGGGTCCTCGTCATTGCCGATCCACTCGCTGGTCGGCACGACCTCGACGCCGTCGACGCCGTCCAGCCCGAGCTCGCGCTCGGGGCCGAAGACACGCAGGCAGATCCCGTCGGCGGCGGCGATCCGGGCGCCCTCCGCCAGCACCTCGAAGCCCTGCTCCGCCCCGAACCCGTCGAGGGCGACGGTCGGGCCGTCGGCCACCCGCTACTCCGCGTCGGGGGCGGCCGGCGCGCTGGGGTCGGTCATCCTGTGCTGGACGACCTCGCGGTTGTTGTAGGTGCCGCAGGTCGGGCAGACCCGGTGCGGCAGCCGTGGGCTGTGGCAGCGCGGGCACTCGTTGAGCCGCGCCTTGCCGGCCTTGTGCTGAGCCCGCCGCTTGTCGCGACGGGTGCTGGAAGTTCTCTTCTTGGGGACGGCCATTGGGATCGGCATGGTAGCGGGGCCGGGTGTCCCCTGCCGGGAACCCGCCGCCGGGGAGGACGGGGGCCCTCACCCGGGAACCCGCCACCGGATAGTCGGTCAAGGGACCCAGCATCGGCTGGCTCACAAGTTCCCGGGTGAGGACCCCCGCCCTCTCAGCTCAGTAGCTCGCTCTGATGACCGCCAGGTCGTCGGCCTGCCAGGTGACCTCGCCGCCGGACCATTCGATCAGCTTCCCAAGGTCGTCTTCGGTGAAGCTGTCGCCGATTACGAGGGAGCGGGATTGCTCGCGGACGCGGCGGCAGAGGGCCTGCTTCTGGGTCTCGTCGAGGTCGTTGACGGAGAGCACTGAGATGACGAGGTCCCAGGGGCCGTCGGGGAGTGGGTCCTCCATGCGGGCCAGCTGCACGTCGTCGTAGGTCTGGCGGGCGCGGAACACCATGTCCGGGCTTGCGTCGAGGCCGATCACCCAGGCCTCCGGATAGGCCTCGAGCAGCCGCCGCGTCGTCTCGCCGGTGCCCATGCCGAGCTCCAGCACGCGCTCGGGCGCGAACGGGATCGCCGCGATCGCCTGCTCCTGCAGGTCGTCGTAGAGCGGGATCCGGGCGCGGATCCGCTCCAAGTACTGATCTGGCGTCCAGTCGAATTGACCCATTTCGTAACCTCGTCGGGAGCAGCCATCGTAAGCGGCAGGGCGGAGGATCTCGCAATGGCCAGGACACCGAGCACGATCATCGACCTCGCACGGCTCTCGCTCGCGCACGGCGAGGGCGCGCGACTCGACCTGCCGGTCGGGATCGAGCCGCTGGAGCTCGCCGGCCAGACGTACCTGCCGCGCGGGGAGGAGCCGACGGCGCGGCTCGATGCGTCGCGGCCGAGCAACGGCTACGCCTTCCGCCTGCGCTTCCCTCTGCGCGTCGAGGGCCCCTGCATGCGCTGTCTCGCCGGCGCCGCGGTCGAGGTCGAGATCGACGCCCGCGAGGTGGACCAGTCGCATACCGAAGACGAGGAGCTGCGCAGCCCCTACGTCGTCGACGACGAGCTCGACCTCGGTCGCTGGGCGCACGACGCGGCGATCCTCGCCCTGCCCGCGCAGATCCTCTGCCGGCCCGACTGCGCCGGCCTCTGCCCGGCCTGCGGCGAATCGCTGAACGACGCCGACCCGGCCGCTCACGAACACGACAAAAGCACCGACCCCCGCTGGTCCAAGCTAAGAGAGCTGAACCTCGAATAGCACCCCACGCGCGAGACGGAGGGAGGGGCCCCTCCCTCCCCCGCTACCGCCGCTACTGCTCTTCGAGCTCGGCGACCGGCTGCTCTTCGTCCCGCCCGGCGAGCCGGTCGCGGCCGCGCTGCACGGCGGCGAGAAACTTCTGCAGGTTGACCTCGAGCGTGTTGAGGATCTCGTCGGCGTAGTCCTCGGCGCCGAGCCGGATCTCGCGCTCGCGCGTGCGGGCGTCCTCGACGATCTCGTCGGCGGCGCGCTCGGCCTGCTTGGTGACCTCCTCGTCGGAGATCAGCCGGGCCTGCTGCTCGCGCGCCTCGCGCACGATCCGCTCCGCCTCGCGTTTCGCCTCGGCGAGCATCTCCTGGCGCTCCTTGACGATCCAGCGCGCCTGCTTGATCTCCTCGGGGATCGTCGCGCGCATCTGGTCGAGGAGGTCGTAGATCTCCTCGCGGTCCACGCGAACCTGGTCCGTGAGAGGCACGGGCCGGGCGTTGTGGACTACGTCGTCCAGTTTGTCTATGAGGACCAGAACGTCCATCGGCAGGGCGTAAGCCTACGTGTAAGAGGCACTTTCGGTGAAGAAGCCGTCAATTCCTCGGCTTTTTGCAAACTCTCGCCCAACGCGGCGGCGGTCGGCAAAGCCTACCCTTCGGCCAGGCGGTCCGCCATCGCGGCGGCCACCGGGCCGGGGACGAGGTCGCTGACGTCGCCGCCGAAGGTCGCCATTTCCTTCACCCCGGTCGAGGAGAGGAAGCTGTACTCGGGCGAGGCGATCATGTAGATGCTCTCGATCCCGGGGTCGAGCTTGCGGTTCAGCTGCGCCATCTCGAACTCGTACTCGAAGTCGGAGATCGCGCGCAGCCCCTTGACGATCGACTTGGCGCCGAGTTCGCGGGCGAACTGGACCAGCAGGTTGGAGAAGACCCGCACCTCGACGTTGCCGAGGTGGGCGGCGGCCTCTTCGATGAATGCGCGGCGCTCCTCGGCGGTGAACAGCGTCTTGTCCTTGCGCAGCGGGTTGTTGACGACGCAGACGATGACGCGCTCGAAGACCTCGGAGCTGCGGCTGATGATGTCGAGGTGCCCGTTGGTGACCGGGTCGTAGCTGCCGGGACAGAGGACGGTGCCGTCGCGCTCGGCCATCAGAGCGCCCGCTGCCGGTAGAAGGCGACGTCGGCGGCGCCGTAGCGGCGCCGGCGCAGCGGCTCGAGCGAGTCGATGCGCAGCGGACCGCGCGCTCCGCTCTCGACCACCGCGCGCCCGCCCTCGGCGAGCACGGACGGCAGATATGTGTCGAGTGCCTGCCCCACGCGGTCGGCGAGTCTATAGGGGGCGTCGACGAAGACGAGGTCGAAACGGGGCGGATCGCCCTTCTCGACCCATTCCGCAAGGCGACGCTCGGCGTCGCCGCGGACGAGCTCGCAGCGCTCGCGCAGGCCGAGCCGTTCGACGTTGCCGAGGGCAGGGCGCGTGTCGCGGTCGAGGAGGACGGCGCGCGCGGCGCCGCGCGAGAGCGCCTCGATCGCCAGCGCCCCGGTGCCGCAGTAGAGGTCGAGCACCGTGGCGCCCCCGACGTCGCCGAGCGCCGAGAAGACGGCCTCGCGCACCCGATCCGAGGTCGGCCGCACCTTCCAACCCCGCGGCGCGACCAGCCGCTGGCCCTTCAGCTCTCCGGCGATGACCCTCATAGCGGTATGGGATCGGAGGCGCCGGCGCCGAAGCGGCGATGGGCGGCGTCGAGCAGCGGACCCAGCTCGGGGACGTCGAGCGAGCCGTGGCGGCGCAGCAGCGCGAGCACCTCGTCGCGCGCCGCGGCGAGCAGCCCCGTTTCCTCAGGCAGCTCGGCGACGGCGAAGCGCGGCAGGCCACTCTGGCGCGTCCCCAGCACCTCACCCTCGCCGCGCAGGGCGAGGTCGACCTCCGCGAGCTTGAAGCCGTCGCGCTCGCGGGCCACCGCCTGGAGTCGCCGCCGCGCCATCTCGCCGGCGTCTTCGGGGAACAGCAGGCAGTGCGAGGCGTGCGCGCCGCGGCCGACCCGCCCGCGCAGCTGGTGCAGCTGGGAGACGCCGTAGCGCTCGGCCCCCTCGATGATCATCACCGTCGCGTTGGGCACGTCGATCCCAACCTCGATCACGGTGGTGGCGACCAGCACCGCGGTCTCGCCGGCGGCGAACGCCCGCATCGCCGCGGCCTTCTGCGCCGAGGGCATCTGGCCGTGGATCGCGCCGACCGCGAACCCGTCGAGCTCCTCGACCCGAAGCCGCTCGGCCTCGCGCTCGGCCGCCTTGCCCTGCATCTTCTCCGACTCGCTGACCAGCGGGCAGACGACGAAGGCCTGCCGCCCGGCCCGCAGCTCGCCGCGCAGGAACCCGTAGGCGGCGGGCCGCTCGTCCTCGTGCACGACGCGCGTCTCGACCGGCCGCCGGCCCGCCGGCAGCTCGTGCAGGGCGGTCGTGTCGAGGTCGCCGTAGGCGGTCAGCGAGAGCGTGCGCGGGATCGGGGTGGCGGTCATGTGCAGCACGTGCGGCGCCATCCCCTCGACCCCCTTCGAGTCGAGCGCCCGCCTCTGGGCGACCCCGAAGCGATGCTGCTCGTCGACCACGCAGAGCCCCAGGCGGGCGAACTCGACGTCGGGCTCGATCAGCGCGTGCGTGCCGACCAGCAACCCCAGCTCGCCGCTGGCGAGCCGGTCGAGCGCTTCCCTCCTCCTGGCCCCCGGGGTCGCTCCCGTCAGCAGCGCGAAGGGAGTCGCCTCTTCGGCCAGCAGCTTCCCGAGCGTCACCGCGTGCTGCTCGGCCAGGGTCTCGGTGGGAGCCATCAAAACCGCCTGGTGGCCCGCTTCCAGCGCCCGCAGCATCGAGTACAGCGCGACCACGGTCTTGCCGGACCCCACCTCCCCCATCAAGAGCCGCTGCATCGGCTCGCCCGAGTCGAGATCCCGGTCGATCTCCGCGAACGCCCTGCGCTGGTCCCGCGTCGGCTCGAACGGCAGCGACTTCATCCACCTCGCAACGGTCTGCCCCGGCTTGCCGAAGCGCGGCGCGGGCCGCGAAGCTCGATGCGTCCGCTTCCGCGTCGCCAGGATCGCCTGATACAGGAACAGCTCTTCGAACGCCAGCCGCTCGCGAGCTTGTTCGATGTCCTCCGGGTCCGCCGGCACGTGGATTGCCTTAATGGCATCAGCGGCGCCCGCGAGCTCCCTTCTCGTCCGCAGCTCTGACGGCAGTGGCTCGAGCACGTTCCCCACCCATTGCAGTGCTTGTGCGACCCATTGTCGTATTCGCTGCGCCTTGAGCGACTCAGTGGCCGGGTGAACGGGGACCAACGACCCGGCTGCGTCCGCGGGTGGCGTCGTAGGGGGGACCGGCCCTGAGGACGCTTTAGCGACCGGAGGGGCCGGTGGGTCCCCTACGGCGACAGGAGCCGCGGTCGACAACGTCTCGAATTCCGAGACCCGGAAGCCACGTTTGTCCCTGGAGCCGGTCAGCAGCAGCTGCGTTCCCGCGGTGAGCTTGGGCGCAAGCCAGGGCTGGTTGAACCAGGTGGCGCGCAGGGAGCCGGAATCGTCGCCGACTTTGACCGTGAGGATGCTGAGGCCGCGTTTGCGAAAAGGCCTCCGGGCGTCGGCGAGCACCTCGACTTTGACCGTCGCCTGCTTGCCCGGCTCCAGGGTCGCGACCGGAACGATCGTGCGATCGCGGTGCGTGTGGGGAAAGCGAAGGAGTAGATCTCCGACCGTCGAGATCCCAGCTTCCGCTGCCGCCTCGGCGAGCCTTGGGCCTACGCCGTCGATCGCCTTCAGCGATGCGTCCAGGACGCTCGGCCGGGGCCAGTGGACGGGGGCGTCGAGCAGCTGCTCCCGGGTGAGCTCGAGGCCGCCCGCAAACGAGCGGGCTACTGGGCCGCCAGCAGCCACCACCAGCTCGGCTGCCCCCCCTCGTGGGCCTCGACCTCGACGCCGTCGGGGACGTGGGTGTCGATCTCCTCCAACCGGATCGGAGCATCCTTGCCGCCCAGAACGGTGACGATCTCGGCGTTTGCCGCGAGCTTCTCGATCGTCGTCGCAAGGGTCGAGCCGGCGCCGCCCCAGGCGACGATCTCGCCGTCGGCGAAGCCCACGGCATCGCCCTTGCGAAAGCGGCCCTGGGCGTCGTCGCGACCGGCCGGAGCGACGCCGCCGGTGACGATGTCCTCCAGGGCTTCCGCGAACCGGGCGGCGTTCTCCTCCACCGACGCCCCTGTGTCCAGCTCGACCAGGGCGAGCAGGCCGGCCTGCTGCGACGTCGCGGCGACCACGCGGGCGGGCTTCTCGGAGAGCTCGCAGGCGCGCTCGGCGGCCATGATCACGTTGGCGGAGCTGGGCAGGACCAGGACTTCCTCCGCCGGCACCTCGTGGATTCCCGCGAGCAGCTCGTAGGTCGACGGGTTGAGCGTCTCGCCGCCCGGGACGACGTGCGCGCCGAGCTCGCCGAAGAGGCGCTCGAAGCCCTCGCCGGCGGCGACCGCGACCGCCCCCGTCCGGCCGCCCGCCAGGCGAGCGCGGCGCGCGGCGATCTGCTCGCGCATGTCTGCGACGTCGAGGTTGGTCACCCGGCCGGCGCCCTCGAAGAGCGCAACCGCCGATTCGGGCTCGTCGGTGTGGACGTGGACCTTGAGCGTCGCCTCGTCGCCGACCACGAGCACCGAGTCGCCGAGCGACTCGAGCCGCGGCAGGAAGTCACGCGAGGCGAGGCCGTCGCCGGAGACGATGAAGTTGGTGCAGTAGCGGTAGCGGCTGTCCTCGTGATGCGGACGGCTGAGCGGCGGCGCCGCGTGATGGGAGATCGCGGGCACGACCGCGTGGTCGCCGCGCAGGCCGGCGACCACGCCGGCGAGGATCAGCACCAGGCCGTAGCCGCCGGCGTCGACCACCCCCGACTCACGCAGCACCTCGAGCTGCTCGGGGGTGCGCTCGACCGCGCGCTGGCCGTCGGCGATCGCCTGCTCGAGCACCTCGGCGAGCACAGCGTCCTGCTGCTCCTCGCCTACCCCTTTGTCGAGCCGCTGCTTCTCGGCCTCGAGGTGGGCGAGCTGGCGGGCGATCGAGTGAGCCATCTCGCGGAAGACCGTCAGCATCGTCCCCTCGGCCGGGTCGCGAACCGATTCGTAAGCGGCGTCGGCTGCGCTGGCGAACGCCGATGCGACCAGCACCGGGTCGACCAGCTCGCCCGGCCGGCTCGCCAGCTCCTCGGCTGCGCCGCGGACGATCTGGCTGAGGATCACGCCGGAGTTGCCGCGGGCGCCCATCAGCGCCGCCCGCGCCAGCGCCTGCACCAGCTCGGTGCGGCCGACCTCGTCGACGTCCTGGCCGTCGAGCCGATCGAGCTCCTCCATCACCGCGCGCATCGTCATCGCCATGTTGTCGCCGGTGTCGCCGTCGGCGACCGGGAAGACGTTGAGGTCGTTGACCTCCTGCCGGCGCTCCTCCAGGTGGGCGTAGGCGGACGTGATTACGCGCCTGAAGCGCGCGATCGAGGGATCGGGCATCGCCGGAATCTATCTGGCGCCGCGGGTGCCTCAGGCGGTCTTGACGACCTTGTTGGCCTTCAAGCACCTGGTGCAGACGTAGGCGCGCAGCTTGCTGCCGTTCTCCTGGATCCGCACCTTCTGCAGGTTCGGGTCGAAGCGCCGCTTGGTCGCGACCATCGAGTGGCTGCGGGACTGGCCGAACGCCGGTCCCTTGCCGCAGCTGTGGCATACCTTGGCCATCAGGTCGGGGATAGTAGCTTGAAGCCGCGCTCAGGCGAGCTGGCGCTGCAGGAGCGCCATCCTCGCCACGGTCAGCGCGGCGTTGCGGCCCTGGTCGCGCTTGCCGCCACCGGCGCGCTCGAGCGCCTGCTCCATCGTGTCGCAGGTGATCACGCCGAAGGCGCAGGGAACGCCGGTGGCGAGCTGCACGTCCTGGATGCCGCGGGCGGCCTCGGCGCAGACGAAGTCGTAGTGGTCGGTCTCGCCGCGGATCACGACGCCGAGGCAGGCGACGCCGGCGAACTCGCCGCTCTCGGCGTGCAGCTTGGCGGCGAAGGGCAGCTCGTAGGCGCCGGGGACCGAGGCGTGGCGGATCGCGGCGGCGGGCACGCCGGCGAGCTCGAAGCCCTCCTCGGCGCCGCGGAGAAGACGCTGCGCGAGGTCCTCGTAGAAGCGGCCGACGCAGACGGCGAAGCTCAACGAGCCGAGGATCGCGCGCTCGGCATCCTCAAAGCCCTCCAGGAACGCCCCGGGCTCAGCCACCGGCGCTCCCGGCGTCGCGCTCCTCCTCGTCGTGGATCATCTCCTCGTCGAAGGCGAGTCCCTGGTGGTGCAGCGTGTGACCCAGCTTGTCGCGCTTCGCCCGCAGGTAGTCCTCGTTGTGGGCGTTGGGCGTCGACTCGATCGGCACCTGCTCGGTGACCGAGAGGCCGTAGCCCTCGAGCCCGACGATCTTTTTCGGGTTGTTGGTGAGGATGCGGATGCTGCTCAGGCCGAGGTCGCCGAGGATCTGGGCGCCGATCCCGTAGTCGCGCAGGTCGGCCGGCAGCCCCAGCTTGAGATTGGCCTCGACCGTGTCCGAGCCTTCCTCCTGCAGCTTGTAGGCGCGCAGCTTGTTGAGCAGGCCGATCCCGCGCCCCTCCTGGGAGAGGTAGAGGAGGACACCCTGGCCCTCGCGCTCGATCATCGCCAGCGCCGCCGCGAGCTGCTCGCCGCAGTCGCAGCGCATGCTGTGGAAGACGTCGCCGGTCAGGCACTCGCTGTGCACGCGGACGAGCACGTCCTCGGCCCCGGCCACCTCGCCCTTGACCATCGCCACGTGGTGTTTGTCGTCGACCAGCGAGCGGTAGCCGACCGCGGTGAACTCGCCGAAGGCGGTCGGCAGGCCGGTGTCGACCACGCGCTCGACCAGCTTCTCGGTGCGCCGCCGATAGGCGATCAGGTCGGCGACCGTGATCATCTTCAGCCCGTGCTTCTCGCAGTAGGGGACGAGGTCGGGCACGCGAGCCATCGTGCCGTCGTCGTTCATCACCTCGCAGATCACCCCGGCGGGGGTCAGGCCGGCGAGGCGGGCGAGGTCGACGCTGGCCTCGGTGTGGCCGGTGCGCTCGAGCACGCCGCCGTCTTTGGCCCGCAGCGGGAACATGTGTCCGGGGACGACGATGTCGCGCGGGCCCGATTCGGAGTCGATCGCGACCTGGATCGTGTGCGCCCGGTCGTGGGCCGAGATCCCGGTGCTGACTCCGCCGGCGGCCTCGATCGTCACCGTGAAGGCGGTCTGCAGCGGCGCCTCGTTCTTCGCCGCCATCAGGTTCAGCCCGAGCCGCTCGCAGCGCTCCGCGGTCAGCGCCAGGCAGATCAGCCCGCGCGCCTCCTTGGCCATGAAGTTGACCGCCTCCGGCGTCGCGAACTGCGCCGCCATCACCAGGTCGCCCTCGTTCTCGCGGTCCTCGCCGTCGCAGACGACGACCATGCGGCCGCGCCGGATCTCC
Source organism: Solirubrobacterales bacterium (assembly GCA_035698885.1). Classification (GTDB taxonomy): domain Bacteria; phylum Actinomycetota; class Thermoleophilia; order Solirubrobacterales; family 70-9; genus VRUE01. The sequence continues at coordinate 12,967 of DASSBJ010000011.1, read as the reverse complement.
TCGATCGCCTCCTCGATCGTCGAGAACGGGCTCTCGCCCGTCCGCTCCGCTTCGGCTTGTCTCTGGGCCTCGGTCATCGCGCTCACGACTGCTCCTTTCCAGCGAATGGTGCCATCAACCGCTCCACGTGCTTTGCGATCACGTCACACTCGACGTTGATCTTGCGCCCCGGGGCGGCTTCGCCCAAGGTCGTTCGGGACAGGGTCTCGGGAATCAGGGAAACGGAAAGCCAAGAATCGCCCAAATCGTCGATCGTCAGGCTGACCCCGTCGAGCGCGATCGAACCCTTCGCCACGGCGTAGCGCAGCAGCGCCGGGTCGAGCCCGACTTTCAAGCGCTTTGCGAAGCCATCCTCGTCGATCGAGGCGACCTCCCCCAATCCATCGACGTGCCCCTGCACGATGTGGCCGCCCAGGCGATCCGATGCCTTCATCGCCAGCTCGAGGTTGACCTTGCCGCCGGCCTCCAGCTGACCGAGTGCGGTCACGGACAACGTCTGGTTCATCGCCTCGGTCTCGAAGCCCGCGGAATCGACCCCTGTGGCGGTCAAGCAAACCCCATTGACGGCTACCGAGTCCCCGGTTGCCATCTCGCCTGCCAGCTTCGTCGCGACCCGCAGCCGCGCGCCGTCCGCGCCGTCATCGAGCGCCTCGACTCTGCCGACGTCCTGAATCAGCCCCGTGAACACGTCACCACTCCTTGAACCTAGCGGTGATCAAGACATCGTCGCCGATCCGCTCGACCTCGCGGGACAGGGCGACGCGGCGCGCGGGTCCCGTCGCCGTAGGGGACCCACCACCCGCGCGAGGAACGTTCGCACCAAGCAGGATCGGCGCTACGAAGGTACGCACCTCGTCGATCGCGTCAATGGAGAGGAAAGCGGACGCGAGCGTGCGGCCCCCCTCCAGGAGGAGACTGGTGATCCCGCGGCGACCGAGGTCGGCAAGGACAGCCTCGACCTCGTCAGCGACCACCAGAACAGGCGACTGGTCGCGCGTCCGGAGTAGCTGCGAGTCGCGGGGCAGGCGGCCCTGGCGATCGAAGACGACGCGGAGCGGCTGGCGGTGGACCGCGGAGCCGCGGGCGGTCAGCAGCGGGTCGTCGGCGAGCACCGTGCCGACCCCGACTGCGATCGCGTCGGATTCGGCGCGCCAGCGATGGACCAGCTCGCGGCTCTCGGGACCGGAGATCCAGGGCGAGTCGCCCTCCGCGGTCGTCGTCTGGCCGTCGAGCGAGATCGCCAGCTTCAGCGTCACCAGCGGCAGCCCGGTGCGCGCGTGCTTGCGAAAGGACTGGTTGAGCAGCCGCGCCGCGGTCGCCTCCTCGCCCGCGGCGAGCTCGACCTCCACCCCGCTGTCGCGCAGCATCCCGGGCCCCCGGCCCGAGGCCTTCTCGCTCGGATCCTCGGACCCGATCACGACCCGCCCGATCCCGGCCTCCAGGATCGCCTCGACGCAGGGCGGCTGCCGCCCGGTGTGCGCACACGGCTCCAGCGTCACGTACACGGTCGCCCCCCGAGGATCCTCCCCCCGCTCCGCGCAATCCTTGAGAGCTGCCCGCTCAGCATGCAGGTCGCCCAATTCAGCGTGGTAGCCCTCGCCGATGACGGCGCCATCCCGCACGATCACCGCTCCGACGAGCGGATTAGGGCTGACTCTCCCTCGCCCAAGCTCCGCAAGCTCCAAAGCCCGCCGGAGGTGCTCACGGTCCGCAGTTGTGAGAGAAGCGCTCATCCTGATTGACGAGTCAATCAACATCGTATCCCGCGACAGGACCCGCGCGCCGAGGCCGCGGATACCCTGACCGGCCAACGTGAAGCTCATCATCCAGATCCCCTGCCTCAACGAGGAGGCCACCCTGCCGCAGACGATCGCCGACCTGCCGCGCCAGGTCGACGGCTTCGACGCGGTCGAGCTGCTCGTCGTCGACGACGGCTCGACCGACCGCACGGTCGAGGTGGCGCGCGAGTGCGGGGTCGAGCACGTCGTCCGCCTGACCGGCAACCGGGGACTTGCCTCCGCCTTCCAGGCCGGGCTCGACGCCTGTCTCAAGCTCGGCGCCGACGCGATCGTCAACACCGACGCCGACAACCAGTACAGCGGCGCCGACGTGCCGAAGCTGCTGGCGCCGATCCTCGCCGGCGAGGCGGACATGGTCGTCGGCGACCGGCGGGTGGAGACGATCGAGCACTTCTCTCGCCGCAAGAAGCGCCTGCAGCGGCTCGGCAGCGCGGTCGTGCGCAAGGTCTCCGGCACGGCGATCGCCGACACGACCTCGGGCTTCCGCGCCTACAACCGCGAGGCGGCGCTCGGGCTGCTGGTGGTCGACGACTTCACCTACACGCTGGAGAGCCTGATCCAAGCGGGAAAGATGCTGGTCGCGGTCGACCAGGTCGAGATCGCGACCAACCCGCAGACGCGCGAGTCGCGGCTCTTCGGCTCGACCGGCGCCTACGTGCGCCGCAACGCGCTGGCGATCCTGCGGATCTACGTCCGCTACGAGCCGCTGCGCGTGTTCAGCCTCGCCGCCGCCGCGGTCGGTCTGCTCGCGTTCGCCGCCTGGATGCCCTTCCTGGTCGACTGGATCTTCAACGGCGACTCGAGCGGCCACATCCAGTCGCTGATCCTCGGCGCGGTGCTGTTCATCGCCGCCCTGCAGCTCTTCGCGCTCGGCGTGATCGGCGACCTTCTCGCCGGCCAGCGGGTGATGACCCAGCGCGTCTTCGAGCGCGTGCGCCGGGTCGAGCTCGCCCTCGGGGTCCAGCCGTCCCACTACGAGCGAGGCCGATGAAGGGCGGCGGAGGCGGGTCGTCGACCGGCGAGTACGGCCGCCTGGCGAGCTTCCTCGCGATCGGCGTCGGCCTCACCGGGCTGATCACCTACGCCTACTTCCTGATCGCTTCGCACGTCCTCTCCAAGCTCGACTACGGGCAGATAACGGTGCTCTGGTCGGCGGTCTTCATCACGATCTCGACCCTCTACCGGCCGATCGAACAGCTGCTCTCGCGCCACGTCTCCGAACGGCGGACGAAGGACGAGCCGGTCGGCGGCACGATGCGCGTCGCGGCCACCATCCAGCTCGGCCTCGGCGTCGCCTTCGCGGTCCTCGCGCTGGCCCTGCGCGGGCCGATCCAGAACGACCTGCTGGAGGGCAACGAAACGCTCTACTGGGTCTTCTTCGGCGCCGTCCTCTTCTACGCCGCCAGCTACTTCGCCCGCGGCTTCCTCGCCGGCGCCCAGCGCTTCGGCCTCTTCGTCGCCCTGATCCTCTCCGAATCCTGCTTCCGCACCGTCTTCGCCGTGCTCGTCGCGGTCGGCCTGCTCAGCGGCCAGTCGGCGGTCGCGGTGGGCATCGTCGCCGCCCCCGCGCTATCGCTGATGGTCGTGCCGGCCGCGTTCCTGCGGCGCGCGCAGAAGGTGCAACGGGACGCGCCCGGGCCCGAACCAGAAGCCGACAGCCCGCCGGATCAGGGCGAGGCTGATTTCTCGCTCAAGCACGGGACGGGCTTCGCTGCGGCGGTTCTCGTGATCATGTTCAGCGAACAGGCCTTCCTCAACGCCGGGCCGCTGGTCATCCGCGGCCTCCAGGGGGCGGAAGCCGCCGGTTTCATCTTCAACGTGCTGATGATCGCGCGGGCGCCGCTGCAGCTCTTCCAGGCGGTCTCGACCAGCATCCTGCCGCACCTGACGAAACTGCACACCAGCGGCACCGAGGAGGGCGAGCGCGAGTTCCGCCATACGGTGCGGATGGTCCTGCTCGGGCTCGCCGCCTTCACCGCCCTCGCGCTCGTCTTCATGGCCGCGGCCGGGCCGCAGGCGATGCAGATCGCCTTCAGCGACAAGTTCGCCTACGACCGCGAGGGGCTGCTGCTGGTAACGCTGGGAATGGGGCTCTACCTCTCCTCGGTCACCGTCAACCAGGCCTGCGTCGCGCAGGGCCAGGTGCGCCGCGCCGCCGCCTGCTGGATCGGCTGCGCGGCGTTGTTCATCGGCTGGAACTTCGTGCCGCTTGTCGGCGACGAGTTCCGCCGGGTCGAGATCGGCTTCCTGCTCGCCGCGGGCGTGCTTCTCTCGCTCCTCTACTACGTCTACCTCCGGCCGCACGAGCGCAGCGAAGACGTGCCGCGGCCCGGCTCGCCCGAGGAGCTGGAGATCAAGCTCGCGGCGCTCGACGAGCAGACCTAGGCGGCGACGCGGGTGGAGGGCCACGACGCCGAGCTGATCCTGATCGTCGGCGCCCTGCTGGCCGCCGGGATCGCCGCCGCACTGGTCGCCGACCGGGTGCGGCTCCCCGGCCTGCTGCTCTTCCTCGGGCTGGGGATGCTGCTCGGCTCCGAAGGGATCGGCGGGGTCGAGTTCAGCGACTACCGAGCGGCCCAGACCGCGGGCACGATCGGCCTCGTGCTGATCCTCTTCGAGGGCGGCCTGACCGCCGGCTGGCACGAGATCCGTCCGGTGCTCGGGACCGCGGTCCGGCTGGCGACGCTCGGCACCTTCCTCACCGCGATGGCGACCGGCGTCGCGGCGATCTGGATCTTCGACCTGAGCACGCTGCAGGGCCTGATCGTCGGCGCCGCCGTCGCCGCCACCGACTCGGCGGCGATCTTCGCCGTGTTGCGCGGCTCGCGGCTCGAGCGCCGGCTCGCCCGCACGCTCGAGGGCGAGTCGGGGATGAACGACCCGATCGCGTTGCTGCTCGTCGTCGGCTTCGGCGAATGGATCGCCGACCCGGCCTACGGGGCCGGCGACATGGCGCTCTCCTTCGTCGTCAAACTCGCCCTCGGCGCCGGTCTCGGGCTCGCCGTCGGCTGGATCGCGCGACGCGCGATCTCGCGCGCCGTGCTGCCGACCCAGGGCCTGTACCCGGTCGCCACGCTGGCCACCGCGGCGCTCGCCTACGGGGTCGCCGAGGTCGCGGGCGGCTCCGGCTTCCTCGCCGTCTACGTCGCCGCGCTGGTGCTCGGCACCGGCTCGCTTCCGGCCCGCAGCACCGTCGTCTCCTTCCACCAGGGGCTCAGCTGGCTGGTCCAGATCGGCCTCTTCTTCCTGCTCGGGCTGCTCGTCTTCCCCGCCGACCTGGTCGGCGTCGCCGGCAAGGGCCTGCTGCTCTCGCTGCTGCTGATCTTCGTCGCGCGGCCGCTGGCGACGCTGCTCGTCACCCAGCTCGGCGGGCTCGAGCTGCGCGAGCGGGCGATGCTCGGCTGGGCCGGGCTGCGCGGCGCGATCCCGATCTGGCTGGCGACCTTCCCCGTCGTCGCCGGCGTCGCCGAGTCGAAGCTGATCTTCGACGCGGTCTTCTTCGTCGTCCTCACCTCGACCGTGATCCAGGGGGCGACGGTCGAGCCGGTCGCCAGGTGGCTGGGCGTGACCAGCACCGAGCCGGCGCTGCCGGAGCCGGTCGCCGACGTCGGCATGGTGCGCGAGCTGGGCGGCGAGCTGATCGCCTGGCGGGTGCGCGAGGGCGACGCGGCGGCGGGCCTGCTGGTGCGCGAGCTGGCGCTGCCGCGCGAGGCGCTGGTCCACCTGATCGTCCGCGACGGCCGCGCGGTCGCGCCGCGCGGCTCGACCCGGGTCGAGCCCGGCGACGAGCTGCACCTGCTTGTCCAGGAGGCCCAGCGAGAGGAGGTCGAGCGGTTGACCCGGCGCTGGCGCGAGGGGCCGCTGGGCGAGCCGGCGCCGCTGCTGCTGCCCCTGCGCGGCGCCCCGCAGGTCTTCTCGGTGCGTCCCGGCCATACGCTCGACGGCGACCCGGCGCATCCCGAGGAGATCGACGGGATCGGGGTCCGCGAGCGCCTGCGCACGCGGCGCGACGAGCCCGGAGCGCTGGTCGCCCTCGCCGACGGGCGCTTCGCGATCACCAGCGGCAGCCACGTCGGCGTCGGAGGGCGGCGGGCGCTCGCGGGCTGGTGCGAACGGCGGGCCCTGCGACCGGGCATCGCCGAGGCCGAGCGCTCTTGGTGGCAGGAGGTCGCGGGGACGCTGGTAGCGCCCACGATCAGACCAGGGCCTGAGAGCTAGGCCGCCTCTGCGGCGGCGGCGATCTCGGCGTAGGCCGCGGCCGGGTCGGCGGCGCCGAAGACGGCCGAGCCGGCGACGAACAGCGAGGCGCCCGCTTCCGCCGTCGGCTTCGCCGTGGCGGCGTCGATGCCGCCGTCGACCTCGACCCTAGCCGGGCCGAGGAGCGCCGCGAGGCGCGAGACCTTGTCGACCGACCCCTCGATGAAGGCCTGTCCCCCCCAGCCGGGGTTGACCGTCATGCAGAGGGCGATGTCGGCGTGGCCGCGCAGCTCGCCGAGCGCCTCGACCGGCGTGCCGGGGTTGATCGCGATCCCGGCCAGGCAGCCGAGCTCGCGGATCGCCGAGAGCGTGCGGTTGGCGTGCGCCGTCGCCTCCACGTGGAAGCTGATCGAGTCCGCCCCGGCGGCGGCGAAGGCCTCGATGTGGCGCTCCGGCGCCTCGATCATCAGGTGGACGTCGACCGCGCCGCCGGCGGCGTGCACGCGGTCGGCGATCGAGGAGGCGACGAGCGGCCCGATCGTGATCGGCGGGACGAACCGCCCGTCCATCACGTCGAAGTGGATCACCCGCGCCCCGGCCTCCATCACCTCGTCGATCTGGCTGCCGAGCCGGGAGAAGTCGGCGGAGAGGATCGACGGCGCGACGCGCCTCTCCCCCAGCAGCTCGGTCATCCGCTCAGACATTCGCAACAGTCTCCCAGGACGCGCGCCGCGAGTTCATACGGGTTTGAGCATGCTGCTACCGCAGGTCTGACAGGTCATGTCCTCGGTGCTGCTCATCCGCGCGATCGTCTGATGCTCGCCGCAGTTGGGACACTGCGAGACGAGCTCGAAGCGGTGCAGACAGTACACGCAGCGGAAGCGGCCGGGAAGCTGCGTAGGCCGCAGCCACGGCTCGCCGCAGCTCGGGCATTTCGCCCGCTTCAGCACAGCGCGTTCGGTTTCGTCGCGAGCATCCGCGTCAATCATCCTTCCTCAAGCGGCAGACGAAGAAACCGGTGGTGCGGTCGCGGTCGGGGCGGATCTGCAGGCAGCGGCGGTCGTGGGTCGAGGCGAGGCCCGGTTCGAGGGCGCTGAGGTCGTCGACCTCGAAGCGCGGCAGCTCGCCGGCCGTGGCGCCCCGCTCCAGCGCCGCCACCCGGTCCTCGCCCTCGCGGCGCGAGATCGTGCAGGTCGAGTAGACGAGCGTGCCGCCGGGACGCAGCAGGCGCAGCCCGTTGGCGAGGATCTCGGCCTGCAGGGCGGCGAGCCGGGCGATCGCCTTCGGCGACTTGCGCCAGCGGGCGTCGGGGCGCGAGGCCAGCGCGCCGAGGTCCGAGCAGGGCGGGTCGACGAGCACGCGATCGAAGCCGGCCGGCATCGCGGGCGCCGTCGCGTCTGCCTCGACCACGGTGACGTTGCGGACGCCGAGCCGCTCCGCCTGCGCGGCGACTTCGGCCGCCCGCTCGGGATCGCGCTCGACCGAGATGACCTCGCCGCGGTCGTCCATGCGGGCGGCGATCTGCCCGGTCTTGATCCCCGGGCCGGCGCAGAGGTCGAGCACCTGCTCGCCGGGCCGCGGATCGAGCAGCTCGACAACAGCCGCGGAGCCGCGGCTCTGCGGGGTCAGCTCGCCGGCGGCGACGCGCCGCAGGATCTCCGCGTCGACCCGCCCCTCGACGACGAGCATCTCCGGCAGCGAGAGCAGCGAGCGGGCCGGCTTATGGGGCATGTTGGCGCGGAAGGCGGTCTCGGCCGGCTCGTTGCAGGCGGCGAGCAGCGGGCGGGCGGAATCGGCGCCGAGCTCCTGCCACCACATCCGCGCCAGCCAGAGCGGCGCCGAGTGGGCGATCGCGGCGCTCTCCGGCGTCGAGTCGTCGTCCAGCAGCGCGGCGCCGAGCGGCTCGCGTTCGCGCGCGGCGCGGCGCAGCACCGCGTTGACCAGGCCGGCGGCGTGCCCGGAGCCCGCCGACTTCACCAGATCGACGGCCTGGTCGACGGCGGCGTGGTCCGGCGTCGCGTCGGCGAAGAGCAGCTCGTAGAGGCCGAGGCGCAGCGCCGCCAGGACCGGCGGGTCGAGCGTTCGGGTCGAGCGTTCGGCGAGCCGTTCGATCGCCGCGTCGGCGGTGCCGCGACGCTGCACGGCGCCGTAGGCGAGCCGCTGCGCCTGCGCCCGCTCGCGCCCGTCCGGCGCCTCCCGGTCGGCCGCCTCGCGGAAGAAGCGCTCCGTGTGCGCGTCGCGCTCGAAGGTCGCCCGGATCGTCTCGTAGGCGAGCGCCCGCGCCGGCGAGATCAAAGGACAGGCACGGGGTGGCCGCGCAGGTAGGCGTCCGCCGCCATCGGCTTGCCGCCGGGCGGCTGCACCACCTCGAGCCGCAGCGCCCCGCGGCAGCAGCCCAGCAGCAGCGCGCCCCACTCGGCCTTCATCTCGCCCTGCTTGACGTTGACGTCGACCGGACGCGCCCGGCGCACCCCCAGCCGGCTGTCCTCGCCGAGCTCGAGGTAGGCGCCGACGTGCGGCGTCAGCCCGCGGACGACGCGCGCCAGCTCGGCGGCCGGGCGGCCGGGGTCGAGCCGCCGCTCCGCCGGCTCGATCTTCTCGGCGTAGGTCGCCCGCTCGTCGTCCTGCTCGTCGAAGCCCAGCTCGCCTCGCTGCAAGCGGTCGAGCGCCCCGACCAGCAGCTCGCCGCCGAGGCTCGCGAGCTTGCCGGAGAGGCTCTCGAAGTCGTCCTCGGGGGCGATCGGGACCTCCTCGCGCAGGGCGACCGGGCCGGAGTCGAGGCCGGCGGTCACCCGCATCAGGCTGACCCCGGTGCGCTCGTCGCCGGCCATGATCGCGCGCTCGATCGGCGCCGCGCCGCGCCAGCGCGGCAGCAGCGACGGGTGCACGTTCAGCATCGGCCACTCGGAGAGCAGCGGCTCGCGAATCAGCTGGCCGAAGGCGCAGACGGCGACCGCCTCGGGCCGCGCGGCGCGGATCCGCTCCAGCGCCGCCCGATCGTTGACGTCCCCGGCCTGCAGCAGCTCGAGCCCCAGGTCGCGGGCGGCCACCGCGACCGGCGGCGGCCCGCTGCGACGACCGCGGCCCTTCGGACGGTCCGGCGGCGTGACGACCAGGGCGGGCCGGTGCGGCGAGCCGGCGAGGCGTCGCAGCACGACGGCCGCGAACTCCGAGGTCCCGAGGTAGGCGGTCCTCACGCGTCGGTGTGGGGCTCGCGGTGATGCTCCTCGTCGTCCGGCGGATCGTCCTCGCCGGCCGGCGGCGCGTAGCTGCCGCCTTCGCGCAGCGCCCGCAGGGCCGCCTTGCGCTGCTCGCGCGGCGCCCGGTCGAGGATCAGGACGCCGTCGAGGTGGTCGATCTCGTGCTGCAGCACACGCGCCTCGAGACCGGAGGCCTCGATCGTCATCGGCTCGCCCTCGGCGTCACGCCCGGCGATCCGCACATGCAGCGGCCGCTCGACGTCCATCGCCACGCGGGGCAGGCTGAGGCAGCCCTCCTCGGCGAGGACCAGCTCGTCGGAGGCCCACTGGATCTCCGGATTGACCAGGCCGGTCGGGGCGCTGTCCGCCCCCGCCTGGAAGACCAGCAACCGCCGCAACACGCCGAGCTGCGTCGCCGCCAGCCCGACCCCCATCCCGTCGCGCATGATCGCGATCATCCGCTCGACCTCGGCCCGCAGCTCGGGCCCGAACCGCGAGACCGGCGAGGCCCTGCTCATCAGCACCGGGTCGCCGAACTTGACCACCTGCGCCAGCGCCGCCTCGCGGCGCTCGATCAGCTCCGCTTCGACCCGCTCGCGCTCGCTCGCGTCCTTGACCGCGCCGGTTTCGCTCATCCTGGCGATTGTATGTAGCCGCCTGCCCCTACTGCGGATCGACGTCGACGCCGATCGCCACGTCTTTGAGCGTGCGGTCGGCGGCGAGGCGCTCGACCGCGCCGCGGATCGCGGCCACCGTGGCCTCGCGATCGCTCGCCTTGGTCAAGAGGCGGCGGCGGTAGCGGTTGCGGACGCGGAACATCGGCGCCGGGCCGAGCATGTCGGTGTCCTCGGGGAGGCTCTCGCTCAGGGCCTCGGCAAGGGTCGACGCGGCCGCGTCGACGCGGGCCTCCGCCTCCGCCTTGAGCACGACGCGGACGAGGTGCGAGAAGGGCGGGTAGCGGAGCGCCCGCCGGCGCTCGACCTCCTCGGCGAGGAAGCCGGCCGAATCGTGGACCGCGGCGTGGGCGATGCTCGGCGCCTCGGGGGCGAGCGTCTGCACGATCACCTCTCCCCCGGCCGCGCCGCGGCCGCTGCGCCCGGCCAGCTGGGCGACCATCGCGAAGGTGCGCTCGCCGGCGCGGAAGTCGGGGAAGCGCAGCGTGGCGTCGGCGTCGAGGATCGCGCTCAGCGTGACCGCGGGGAAGTCGTGGCCCTTGGCGACCATCTGCGTGCCGACCAGCACGGCGCCCTCGGCGCGGTCGAACTCGGCCAGGATGCGCGCGTGGGCGCCGCGCTCGCCCGCCGTATCGGAGTCGAGGCGGAAGACCGGCAGCGGCGCCAGCCGCTCGGCGAGCAGCGCCTCGATCTGCTCGGTGCCGGCGCCGGCGCGGGAGAGGGTCGTCGAGTCGCAATCCGGGCAGGCGCGCGGCAGCGGCTCGGAGTGGGCGCAGTGGTGACAGACGACCCGCCCGGCGCGGCGGTGGAGGATCAGCGAGACGTCGCAGTTGGGACAGCCCCAGTGGCGGCCGCAGGAGCGGCAGGTCAGCCAGGGTGCGAAGCCACGCCGGTTGGCCATCACGATCGCCTTGGCGCCGGCCGCGCGCACATCGTCCAGCGCCTCCCAGGTCGCCGGGTGCAGCGGGCCCGAGCGCGGGTCGGCGTCGCGCATGTCGAGCAGCTCGACCGGCGGCATGCCGCGACCGTCGACCCGGCTCGGCAGCTCGACCCGTGGCAGCTCGAGCCACGACTCGGGCCGCGGCGTCGCCGTCCCCGCGACGAGCACCGCGCCGCGATCCGCCGCCCGTCGGCGGGCCACCGTGCGGGCGTCGTAGCAGGGGTCGCCCTCCTGCTTGTAGGACGGGTCGTGCTCCTCGTCGATCACGATCAGGCCGAGCTCGCGCACGGGAGCGAAGACGGCGGAGCGCGGACCGACGCATACGCTCGCCTCGCCGCTGCGCAGCCGCCGCCACTCCTCGTAGCGCTCGGCCGGCGTGAGCGCCGAGTGGAGGACCGCGAAGCGGTCGCCGAGGCGGGCGCGGAAGCGCGCCACCGCCTGCGGCGTGAGGCCGATCTCGGGAACGAGGACGATCGCCCCGAGCCCGCGTTCGAGCGCCGCCTCGACCGCCGCCAGGTAGACCTCGGTCTTGCCCGAGCCGGTGACCCCGTGCAACAGCAGGCCGCGCGGCGCCTCGGACCCGCCGTCCAGCGCCGCGACGAGCTCGTCCACGGCGGCCTGCTGCTCGGCCACCAGCCGCGGCGCCGCGGCGGCGGCGCCGCCGACGTCCTCGTGGCGCAGCGGCGGTCGGGCGCGCCGTTTGCGCACTCCGGGGTTGGGCGGCAGGGTCAGCCGCAGGCCGCGCGAGGGGGTCGAACAGTACTCGCGGGCCACCCAGAGCCCGAGCCGCACCAGCTCGGCCGGAACGCCGGTCTCCAGCGCCTCGAGCGGCTCGGCGAGCCGCTCCGGCGGCAGCTCGGAGCTCTCCACCAGGTCGACGACCACGCCGAGCAGGCGCTGGCGGCCGAAGGGGACCCGCACGACCCGCCCGACCTCGACGTCGGCCATCTCCGCGGGCAGGCGGTAGTCGAAGGGGCCGCGCAGGGCGCGGGCGGTGGTCAGCGGCTCGACCTTGGCGATCGCCATCGAAGGCAAGGTATGGAGGAACGCGGACGGCCGGGCTATCCTGGCGGAAGATGGCGCTGAACCTCAGCCCCGGCGAGCAGGTGATCTTCCAGGGCCACCCCTCGTGGCGGGCGATCCTCGGCTTCTACCTGAAGGGCGTGCTGGTCGCGGCGCTCGCCGGCGTCCTCGCCGAGCTCTTCTCGGCCGCCGCCGGCACGGTCTTCCTGATCGTCCTGCTCGTGATCGCGCTCACCGTGGCGATCGGCTTCGTCAAGCGCCTCTCGACCACCTACACGATCACCGACCGGCGGCTCAACATCAGGCGCGGCATCGCTTCCCGCGAGGTGCAGGAGACGCGGCTCGAGCGCGTGCAGAACGTCAACTACCGGCAGTCGGTCTATCAGCGGCTGATGCAGATCGGCGACGTCGACTTCGACACGGCGGCCAGCGACGACTACAACTTCATCTTCGCCGGCGTCGCCAACCCGGCGGACGTGGTCCACCGGGTCGATCAGGCAACTGGACCCGCGTTCTCAGGCCCGCACGGGCTGGGCGAGGCACAGCCTCCCGGCTAGGCGGGAGCCGCGTTCGCGGAATCCGCTGCCGCCTTCAGAGCGTCCGCCCTATCCGTCTTCTCCCAGGTGAAATCGGCGTCGTCTCTACCGAAATGGCCGTACGCCGCCGTCTTCTGGTAGATCGGGCGGTGCAGGTCGAGGTAGCGGCGGAAGGCGCCGGGCCGCAGGTCGAACTCGGCTTCGACCAGGCGGGTGATCTCCATGTCCGGCAGCTTGCCGGTGCCGAAGGTGTCGACCATGGTCGAGACCGGATGGGCGACGCCGATCGCGTAGGCGACCTGGACCTCGCAGCGCTCCGCCAGCCCGGCGGCGACGACGTTCTTGGCGACGTAGCGGGCCGCATAGGCGGCCGAGCGGTCGACCTTGGAGGGGTCCTTGCCGCTGAAGGCGCCGCCGCCGTGACGGGCGGCGCCGCCGTAGGTGTCGACGATGTTCTTGCGGCCGGTCAGACCGGCGTCGCCGACCGGGCCGCCGATCACGAACTTGCCGGTCGGGTTGACGAGCAGCGTCCGCCGCAGCGACTCGGCGTCGTAGAGGTCGCCGTACTCCTCGTCGAGGACGGGCACGACCACGTGCT
>DASSBJ010000010.1:0-4453 GCA_035698885.1 Solirubrobacterales bacterium | reverse complement strand
GCGCTGATCGGCTCGATCTTCATCCAGATCGGGACCAACCTCGCCAACGACTACTCCGACGCCAAGCGAGGCGCCGACAGCGTCGATCGGCTCGGCCCCGTGCGCGTCACCTCCGCCGGACTGGTGACGCCGCAGCGCGTGCTGACGGCGACCTGGGTCGCCTTCGGCGTCGCCGTGCTCTGCGGCATCTACCTGACGGTCGTCGCCGGCCTCGTGATCCTGCTGATCGGCGCCCTCTCGATCGCCGCCGGCGTCCTCTACACCGGCGGGCCCCGACCCTACGGCTACGCCGGCCTGGGCGAGGTCTTCGTCTTCCTCTTCTTCGGCCTGGTCGCCGTCAACGGCTCCTACTACGTGCAGGTCGAACGGCTCGACGCGCTGCCGCTGGGGCTCTCGATCGCGGTCGGCTTCCTCGCCACCGCGATCCTCGTCGTCAACAACGTGCGCGACTTGGAGACCGACCGCCGGGCGGGCAAGAACACGCTCGCGGTGCGGATGGGCCGCCGCAACGCGGTGGCGCTGTACCGGCTGCTGATGCTCGGCGCCTTCGTCGTCCTGCCGGTCGCGCTGCTGGCGAGCGAAACGAGTGCTTTGCCGCTGATCGCCCTGCTCTCGCTGCCGATGGCGATCGCCCCGATGCGCACGATGAGCAACCGCACCGACGGCCCGGCGCTCAACGCCGCGCTTGCCGGCACCGGCGCCCTGCTCGGCGCCTTCAGCCTGCTGGTCACGCTCGGCCTGCTGATCGCGGCGTAGGCTTCGGACATGCGCATCGCCTCGCTCGAGGTCGTCCCCTACGCGCTGCCCTTCCGCGAGCCGTACGTCACCGCGCGCGGCAGCCTGACGCGACGGGAGATGGCGCTGCTGAGGCTGCGCGACGCCGACGGGCTCGTCGGGCTCGGCGAAGCGGTGCCGCTGTCGCTGCGCGGCGGCACGGCGCTGGCGCAGGTGGTCGGGGAGCTGGAGGCGCTTGCCGAGCACGATGAGCTCGACGAGGCCGGGTTGCGAAACGCGACGACGCAGCTCTCCGCACCCGCGCGCTGCGCCGCCCTGACGGCGCTGCTCGACTTGCGAGGCCGGCGTGCGGCAGCCGACAGTTCGTCGTTTGTTTCGTCTGGCGAAACCAATGGCGAACGGGCCGAGCCGGTCAGGTGCAACGCGACGCTCGTCGCCGGTGACCCTGCAAACGTCGTCGCGGACGCGGAGCGCTGGGCCGCCGACGGCTTCTCGACCTTCAAGCTGAAGCTGGGGACGGGCGACGACGCCGCGCAGGTGCGCGCCGTGCGGGAGGCGCTGGGACCGCGCGCGAAGCTTCGGGTCGATGCGAACGCGTGCTGGGATCTCGAGACCGCCAAGCGTGTCCTGGCCGAGATCGAGCCCTACGAGATCGAGCTCGCCGAGCAGCCCGTGGCGACGCTCGCCGAAGCGACCGAGCTGGCCCCCTCGACGCCGATCCCGCTGGCAGCCGACGAGAGCGTCGAGAGCAGAGCCGACGCCGAACAGGTGGCGAGCGCCGGCGCCTTCGCGATGACCGGGATCAAGCTCTCCAAGGTCGGCGGCCCCGAGGAGGCGCTGGAGATCGCCGAGATCCTGCCCACCTACGTCACCAGCGCCCTCGACGGCCCGGTCGGTATCGCCGCCGCGCTCCATGTCGCCCAGTCGCTCGGCGACCTCGGGCGGGACTCCGGCGAGAGCCTGGCGCACGGCCTCGCCACCCAGCGCCTCTTCGCCTCGACCGTCGCCTCGGTCGCGTGCGAGCTGCACGGCGATCTGCTCCACCCCGCGGATGGCCCGGGCCTCGGCGTAGAGATCGACGAGGACGCGCTGCAGGCGCACCGCCTCTAGGTTCCCCCGCATGGACCGGACCAACCGCAACACCGCGCTCGCCTCGGCCTTCGTCGAGGAGCTGGCCCGCTGCGGGCTGCGGCGGGCGGTGATCTCCCCCGGCTCGCGCTCGACCCCGCTCGCGCTCGCCCTCTGGCGCCGGCCGGAGATCGAGACGACGGTGATCGTCGACGAGCGCTCGGCCGCCTTCTTCGCGCTCGGCGCCGCGCAGGCGAGCGGCACGCCGGCGGCGATCCTCTGCACGTCGGGTAGCGCCGCCGCGAACTACCACCCGGCGGTCTGCGAGGCCGACCACTCGGCGATCCCGCTGCTCGTCCTCACCGCCGACCGGCCGCCGGAGCTGCGCGGGGTCGGCGCCGGCCAGGCGATCGACCAGCTGAAGCTCTACGGCTCCTCGGTGCGCTGGTTCTGCGAGGTCGGCACGCACGAGGCCGACGACGACGGGCTGCTGCACTTCCGGGCGACCGCCTGCCGCGCCTTCGCGCTGGCGCGCGGAGACGTGCGCCCGGGCCCCGTGCATCTCAACTTTCCCTTCCGCGAGCCGCTGGCGCCGCTAGCGGAAGACGTTGCGGTCACAGCAACCGACTCCCTGGCCCTCGAAGGCCGCGGCGAGGGCCGTCCGCTGACCGCGGTGACGCCGCCGGGCGAGGAGCCCTCGCAGTTCCTGCTCGACGAGGTGGCCGCGCACATCGCCGAGGCCGAGATCGGCGTGATCGTCGCCGGGCGGCAGCTCGACCCGGAGCTGCGCGAGCCGCTCGCCCGCCTCGCCCGCGCCGCCGGCTACCCGATCCTCGCCGAGCCGACCTCGCAGATCCGCTGCGGGCCTCACGACCGCTCCCACGTGGTCACCGCCTACGACCTGCTGCTGCGCGACGAGCGGTTCCGCGGAACCGCCTCGCCGGACCTCGTCCTGCGCTTCGGCGAGCTGCCGACGAGCAAGCCGCTGCGCTCCTGGCTCGCCGAGTCGGGCGCCGACCAGGTCGTCGTCGACGCGCTCGGCGACTGGAACGAGCCGACCCGCCGGGCGGCGGCGCTGCTGCGCGCCGACCCGACCGAGCTGGCTGCGGGCTGGGCGACGCGTCTCGGCGAGGACCGCCCGTCGCCGGCGATGTGGATCGAGGCTGAGCGCGGCGCGCGAGAGGCGATCGAGGCCGAGCTGGCCGCAGCCGATGCGATCACCGAGCCCTCGCTGCAGCTCGCCCTGGGCGCCGCCTACGGCGGCGGCGAGCTCGTCTACACGGCTTCGAGCATGCCGATCCGCGACCAGGAGGCCTTCCTGCCGTCGACCGCCGCCGATGCGGCGTTTCTCTGCAACCGGGGAACGAACGGCATCGACGGCCTGATCTCCTCGGGCATCGGCGCCGCCGCGGCGACCGGCAGGCCGACCACGATCGTCACCGGCGATCTCGGCCTGTTGCACGACATCGGTGGTTTGGCAGCGCTGCTCGACGTCTCCACCCCGGTCCGCATCGTCGTCATCGACAACGGCGGCGGCGGCATCTTCCACTTCCTGCCCCAGGAGCGGGCGCTCGCAACGGAGGAGTTCGAGGCCCTGTTGGGCACTCCGCGGGGAGTCGACGTCGCCAAGGCCGCGGCGCTGTTCGATCTCCCCCACCGCCGCCTCGACTCGCTCGCGGACCTCCCGGGCGCCTTGGCGGCCGGCACCGGCCTGATCGAGGTCAAGACCGACCGGCAGGCCAATACCGAGCTGCACCGGCGCATCGCCGATCGCGTCGCAGCGCTACTCGGCGACTAGCGGCAGCAGCGCCTGCAGCTTGACCTCGGTCTCCTCGAGCTCGGCCGCGGGATCGGAGCCGGCGACCACGCCCACGCCGGCGAAGAGGCGGGCCTCGCGGTCGCGCAGCAGGGCGCTGCGCAGGGCGACGCAGAACTCGCCGTCCTCGGTTGCGTCCATCCAGCCGACCGGGGCCGCGTACCAGCCGCGGTCCATGCGCTCGAGCCGCTCGATCGCGGCGGCGGCGCCCGGCCAGGGCTCGCCGCCGACGGCCGGGGTCGGGTGCAGCAGGCCCGCCAGCTCCACCGCCGAGCGCGGTTCGGCGAGCTGCGCGATCACCGGGGTCGCCAGGTGCTGGATGTTTGCCACCTTGACCACCTCGGGCTCGTCCGCCGTCTGCACCCAGACGGCGTGCGGGCGCAGCCTGCGGACGATCCGCTCGGCGACGATCCGCTGCTCGCGCCGGTTCTTGTCGCTGCGCAGCAGCTGCTCGCCCAGGTGGTCGTCGACGGCGGGGTCGGAGCTGCGCCGCGTCGACCCGGCCAGCGCCACGGTCGAGGCGCCGGCGCCGGAGCGGCGGATCAGCAGCTCGGGGCTGGCGCCGACGAACGCCGCCTCCGGCGTGCCGACGCAGAAGCAGAAGCAGGCCGGAAACTGCTCGCGCAGGGCGCCGAAGATCGCCGCCGCGCTGTGCGCCTTGGCGCCCTCGACCGTCACCTCGCGGGCCAGCACGACCTTGCTCATCTCCCCCGCCCCGATCCGCTCTGTGGCCGCCTCGACCGCGGCTTCGAACTCGCCCGGCGGCCGCACGCTGCGGATCTCCGGCTTCTCGGTTAGGTGCGGGTCAAGCAGCGGCAGCGGATCGGGGCGCAG
>DASSBJ010000009.1:0-4652 GCA_035698885.1 Solirubrobacterales bacterium | reverse complement strand
GCTACCGCAACGCCCAGGCGACGGTGCTGGCGCCGACCGGGACGATCAGCTTCCTGATGGACTGCGACACGACCGGGATCGAGCCCGACTTCTCGCTGGTCAAGTTCAAGGAGCTGGTCGGCGGCGGCCAGATGACGATCGCCAACCGCTCGGTGCCGCTGGCGCTGCAAAGGCTCGGCTACGACGAGGCCGAGATCGACCAGATCAACGCCTACATCACCGAGAACGCGACGATCGTCGGCGCCCCCGGCCTCAAGGACGAGCACCTGCCCGTCTTCGACGTCGCGGTCGGCGAGCGGGCGATCTCCCACACCGGCCACATCGACATGATGGCGGCGACCCAGCCGTTCATCTCCGGCGCGATCTCGAAGACTGTGAACCTGCCCGAGAGCGCCACGGTCGCGGACATCGCCGACGCCTACGCGCGCGGCTGGAAGGGCGGGTTGAAGGCGCTGGCGATCTACCGCGACGGCTCGAAGACCGCGCAGGCGCTGCGCACCGACGCGCAGGACAAGCAGCAGGCCGAGGCCGAGGTGGCGCTCGCGGCCCCGGAGCGCAAGCGGATGCCGCGCGAGCGCGAATCGATCACCCACAAGTTCTCGATCGCCGGTCACGAGGGCTACATCACCGCCGGCAAGTACGAGGACGGCTCGGTCGGCGAGATCTTCCTCACCGACATCGGCAAGGAGGGCTCGACGATGCGCGGGCTGATGAACGCCTTCGCG
Source organism: Solirubrobacterales bacterium (assembly GCA_035698885.1). GTDB lineage: Bacteria > Actinomycetota > Thermoleophilia > Solirubrobacterales > 70-9 > VRUE01. Next base: position 3,927 of record DASSBJ010000009.1, on the reverse strand, counting down.
ACGGCGATCTCGCTCGGCCTCCAGTACGGCGTCCCGCTCGAAGACTTCGTGCGCAAGTTCAGCTACATGCGCTTCGAGCCCGAGGGGATCACCGGCAACCCCGAGATCCCCTTCGCCAAATCGCTCCCCGACTACATCATGCGCTGGGTCGCGAGCCGCTTCATCGAGGACACCGAGACGCTCGAGGAACTGGGGATCATGACCCGGGAGGTGCGTGCGAAGCAGGAGGCGGAGACGAGTCAGCTCGGGCTGGGGATCGCCACCGACACGGCCGGTCCGGCGAACGGCGGCAACGGCCACTCGCAACCCGGCAACGGCGCCGAGAAGGAGCGGACGGACGGCGAGGCGGCGCCGGCGGCCAGCGCCTTCACCGAAACCCCGCCGGTCGTACCGGCGAGGATGTCCGGCCTCGACCTCGGCCCGGCCTGCGAGCAGTGCGGCGGCATGATGCAGCGCACCGGCAGCTGCTACACGTGCAGCTCCTGCGGCAACAACACCGGCTGCGGCTGAGGTCATTTAACCGGCGCCTGGCCGCACCCGCGGCTGCGCGCCGTGCAGAGCACTGTCGCTCCGCCGCGTGCACGCCCAGTCTTGGTTCTATGACCTCAGTCGAGGTACTTGGGCGTTACTCGTACTGGAGCGATTCGAGGACGTTGAGCCGTGAGGCGCGGCGGGCCGGGGGGATCGCGGCCAGGACTCCGGCGAAGCCGGCGAGGACGAGGAGCACGAGCAGCGAGCCGATCGGGTAGGAGAGCGTGAAGCCTTCGTCCTTCAGCGGCTGGGCGATCAGCGCCGCGAAGATCACGCCGAGGACCATGCCGAGGATCGCGCCGATCAGCGCCGTGATCACCGCCTCGTAGCGGATCATCGTCCGCACCTGGCGCCGCGACATGCCGATCGCCCGCAGCATGCCGAGCTCGCGCGTGCGTTCGTGGATCGAGAGGGCGAGCGTGTTGGCGATGCCGAAGAGCGAGATCACGATCGCCAGGATCAGCAGCGCGTAGAAGAGGTTGACCAGCTGGCCGACCTGTTCTTCGCGGTTTTCCTTCAGCTCCCCCTGGTTCAGCACTTCAGCGGTCGGGAAGGCGCGTTCGGCGCCCGCGGTCAGCAGCGCCTGGACCCGTGCCGGGTCCGCCCCCGGCTCGACGATCACGAAGTCGACCGTGTCCTGGGTCTGCTCGAAGGCGCGCCGCATCACGGCCTGCGTGATCGCGACGCTGCCGAAGACGTCGGCCTTCGAGTCGAACTCGCCGGCGACCCGGAAGCGCGGCCTGGCGCCGGTCTGGCTCAGCAGGCCAAAATGGTCGCCGACCTTCAGTCCATGGTCGGATGCAAACCCCTCCGAGACCACGGCTTCGCCGTCGCCGAGCTTGCGCAGCGTCGCCGGTCCCCCCTGCTTCCATTCGACCGTGACCGCCTCGCCGATGTCCGGCGACGGCGCGCTGACTCGCGTCTTCGATCCCGGCCCGAGCAGCTTCGCTTCGGTCGAGCGGATCGTCGCCACCGATTTGACCCCGGGCACCTGGCGGGCCGCCCCCGCCGCGCCCGCCGGAATCGGCGAGAAGCCGTCGGTGTTCTGGATCACCAGCCCGCCGGCGAAGTTTTCGTCGATCGCCTGTGCGACCGAGCCCTTCAGCCCGGCGGCGAAGACGGTTACGAAGGTGACCAGGGCAAGGCCGATCATCAGCGCCGCGGCGGTGATCGCCGTGCGGCTCGGGTTGCGCTGCGAGTTCTCGCGCGCGAGCCGCCCGGTGAGGCGGCGGAGCCTTTCCAGCGGCCAGCCCGAGATCGTCGCCAGCGGCGGCACGAGCCGCGGGCTGAACAGCGAGACGGCGAGCACGACCGCGACCGCGCCGGCGCCCATCAGTCCGGCGCGGGTACCGGCGCCGCCGCCGCCGAAGAGCCCGACCAGGACCATCGCCAGGCCCCCGAGGCCGATAAGAGCTGAGAGGACGACGAAGAGCAGGCGCCGGCCGCGGCTGCTCGGCGGCGAGTAGGCGCGCAGGGCGGCGATCGGCGGCACCCGGGTCGAGCGCAGCGCCGGAACCATCGAGGAGACCGCGGTGACGAGGATGCCGACGAGCAGCGAGACGACGACCGTGCGCGACTCGAGCACCAACCCGGTCGTCGGCAGGTCGACCCCGAAGGCGGTGAGCAGCGCATTGAGCAGCAGCGCCATGACGAAGCCGCCGCCGATCCCGAGCACCGCCCCCAGCGTCCCGATCGCGATCGCCTCGACCAGGACCGAGGTGAGGATCTGGCGGCGCGAGCCGCCGAGCGTGCGCAGCAGGCCGAACTCGGTCACCCGCTGGGCGACCGTGATCGAGAACGTGTTGAAGATCAGGAAGGCGCCGACGAAGACGGCGACGAAGCCGAAGACGAGCAGCACGATCTGCAGGAAGCCCAGGTTGTCGCGGATTTCTTCCGAGCCGCGGTCGGCGTTTTCCTGCGCCGTCTCGACCCGGGCCGAACGCGGCAGCTTGCGCTCGATCCGACGTTTCAGCGCCTGCGAGGAGGCCCCCTCGGCGGCGGCGACCGAGATCTGGTCGAAGCGACCGCGCTTATTGGTGATCGCCTGGGCGACCGGCAGCGTCACCTTGGCGATGCTCGCGCCGCCGAAAGAGGCGCCGCCGAGCTTGGTGAAGCCGACCAGGCGGAAGGTCTCGGCGCGGCGCTGGCCGACGATCCGGATCTGTTCGCCGAGCTTCAGGTCCGACGTTTCGGCGGCGGCCTCGTCGATCGACGCTTCGGTCGGCCCGCGCGGCGCGTGCCCCTCGACGTAGCTGAGCGACTCGAGCTGCCCGGGCAGGTTGGAGGAGATGAACTTGGGCGCGAATTTCGCCCCGATCGCGTCACCTTTGGCGTCGAAGAAGCCGCCCGGGGTGAAGATCGTCCCCGCGGCGAGCTTCACCCCGGGCGTCCGCTTCACCTTCGGCAACAGCGAAGCCGGGATCGAAGGGATTTCGCCGTTTTCCTGTTCGACCGGGTTCTTGGCCGTGACCACGACGCTGGTGCCCTTCAGCGACTCGCTGAAGATTTCGTCGAAGGCGGCGAAGATCGTGTCGGTGAGGACGTAGGAGCCGGCGACGAAGGCGACCCCGATGACGACGGCGAACGTGGTGCCCAGCGCCCTCGCCTTGCGCGCCCAGAGGCTCTTGAGGGCGAGGCCGGTCAAGCCGGGGTGGGCGGTCCGTCGCTCTCGATGCGGCCGTCGCGCAGCGTGATCAGACGGTCCGCGTGGCCGGAGGCGACCGGGTCGTGGGTGACCATGATCACGGTCTGGCCGAACTCGTCGACCGCCTGGCGCAGCAGCCGCAGCACCTCGCCGCTCGACTTCGAGTCGAGGTTGCCGGTCGGCTCGTCGGCGAAGACGACCGCCGGCTTGGAGACCAGCGCGCGGGCGACCGCGACGCGCTGCTGCTGGCCGCCCGAGAGCTCCGCCGGGCGGTGAGCGCGGCGGTCCTCGAGCCCGACCGTGCGAATCAGCTGCTCCAGCCACTCGACGTCCGGCTTGCGACCGGCGATCGAGAGCGGCAGGACGAGGTTCTCCTCCGCGGTCAGCACCGGCAGCAGGTTGAAGAACTGGAAGACGAAGCCGAGCTTGTCGCGGCGCAGCTTGGTCAGCGCCGCGTCGTCGAGCCCGGTGATCTCCTGCCCGTCGAGGGTCACGCTGCCGGAGGTCGGCGCGTCGAGACCGGCGAGGATGTGCATCAGGGTCGACTTGCCCGAGCCCGACGGCCCCATGATCGCGGTGAAGCGCCCGCGCTCGAAGCCGGTCGAGACATCGACCAGGGCGTCGACCGCCGCCTCGCCCTCGCCGTAGCGGCGCGAGACGTCGGTGGCGGTGACGACATTCCCGTTGCTGCTCACGCGGGCAAAGTATCGCCTTCGTTGGTCAGGAGAGCGATCCCGGTAGGGGTTCCACTT
>DASSBJ010000008.1:0-4270 GCA_035698885.1 Solirubrobacterales bacterium | reverse complement strand
ACGTGCGAGTAGGTCTCGACCACCATCAGCTCGTCGACCTTCACCGAGCCGTACTCGCAGACGCGGCCGAGGTCGTTGCGGCCGAGGTCGACCAGCATCACGTGCTCGGCCCGCTCCTTGGGGTCGTTGACGAGGCGCTCGGCGAGGCGGCGGTCCTCCTCCTCGTCGCTGCCGCGCGGGTAGGTTCCGGCGATCGGCCGCGTCTCGACCCGCCGCCCCTGCACCTTGACCAACGGCTCCGGCGAGGCGCCGGCGATCTGGAAGTCGCCGAACTCGAGGAAGTACATGTAGGGGGACGGGTTGACCGCGCGCAGGCCGCGGTAGACCGAGAAGGGCTCGACCGGGGCCGGCGCCGAGAAGCGCTGCGAGGGGACGACCTGGAAGGCGTCGCCGGCGTGCACGTACTCGACGATCCGCGCGACCGCCGCTTCGAACTGCTCGCGCTCCATGTTGGAGGCGAAGCGCGGCGGCTCGGCGACCGCCGGCCGCTCGGGCGCCGGCACGGCGCCGCGCAGGCGCTCGCGCAGCTCGCCGATCGTCGACGCCGCCCGCCGGTAGGCCGCGTCGATGCCCCCCTCGTCGTCGGCGAAGGCGCAGGACATGATCGTCAGCTCGTGCCGCAGGTGGTCGAAGACGAGCAGCACGTCGGTGATCATCAGCGCCATGTCGGGCAGGCCCAGCGGGTCGGGGTTGGGCTCGCCGAGCGGCTCAACCGTGCGCACGAGGTCGTAGCCGAAGAAGCCGACGGCGCCGCCGGCGAACGGCGGCAGGTCCGCGACCGGGGCGAGCTCGTAGCGGGCGAGGGTCTCGGCGACCGCGGCGTAGGGGTCGGGCGCCTCGCGGTCCTCCGCCCCGCTCTCGCTCAGCCTTCCGTCGCTCCAGCGCAACACCGAGCGCGGACGGATGCCGACGAAGGAGTAACGGCCGACCTGGCCCTGCTCGGCCGACTCGAGCAGGAAGCAGGGCGACCCCTCGGGCTCGCCGGCGCGCAGCTTGAGGAAGGCCGAGACCGGCGTCTCGCAGTCGTCGACGAAGCGTGTGCGGACGGGGACGACGTTGCCCTCGGCGGCGAGCGCCCGCGCCGCCTCGAGGCTCGGCTCGACCTTCAGCGCGGTCGTGTCAGCGGCGACGGCCATTCAGCACCTCCATCGCGGCGCTCAGCGGCAGCTCGCGCGAGGCCAGCAGGACGCTGAGGTGGTAGAGCAGGTCGGCGGCCTCTTCGGCGACCCGCTCGTCGGACTCCTCGCGCGCCGCCCGCACGACCTCCTCGGCCTCCTCCTCGACCTTCTCGCCGATCAGCTTCGGGTCGTCGAGCAGCTCCACCGTGTAGCTGCCCTCGGGCCGCTCGGCGGCGCGGCTGCGCAGCGTCCGCCCCAGCGCCGCCAGCGCCTCGTGCGCGACCGGCGCCGGCTCGCCGCCCTCGAGCTCGCGGTAGAAGCAAGACCGCGCACCGGTGTGGCAGGCGGGCCCACTCGGCTCGACCAGCGCGACGACCGCATCGCCATCGCAATCCACCCGCAGCTGGCGCAGCTTCAGCACATTGCCCGACTCTTCGCCTTTCCGCCACAGCTTCCCCCGCGAACGGCTGAAGAAATGCACTTCCCCGGTATCGACCGTCAGTTGCAGCGCCTCCGCATTCACATAGGCCAGGGTCAGCACCTCGCCGCTGTCGGCGTCCTGGGCGATGCACGGCGCCAGACCGCGCTCGTCGAATTTCACCGCGTCGAACATCGGTGAATCGTATGCCTACTCGATGCCGAGCCGATCGAGCAGTCCCTCGTCGCGCCGCCACCGCCCCCGCACCCGCACCTGGAGGTCGAGGTGGACCTTCGCGCCGAGCTCGGCTTCGAGCGAGCGGCGGGCGGCGGCGCCGATCTCGCCGACCTTGGCGCCGCCCTTGCCGATCAAGATGCCCTTCTGCGACTCGGTCTCGGCCCAGACCTCGGCGCGCACGGTGACCAGGCCGTCCCCGCGCCGATCGACCTCCTTGACCTTGACCTCGACCGAGTGCGGGATCTCGTCGCGGGTGCGGTTCAGCACCTGCTCGCGGATCAGCTCGGCCAGCATCGTCTCGCCGGGCTGGTCGCTGTGGTCCTCGGGCGGATAGAGGTACTCCCCCTCGGGGACCAGCTCGCCGAGCCGCGCCACCAGCTCCTCCAGACCGGCGCCGGTGCCGGCGCTGATCGGAAAGACCTCGTCGACGCCGTCGAGCTCCGCCGCCTCGGCGAGCACCGGCACGAGCTCGTTCGGGCCGATCCGGTCGACCTTGTTGACGGCGCAGATCGTCGGCAGCGCGCGCTTCGCGCCGATCAGCGCACGGGCTATGAAGCGATCCCCCGGGCCGATCCCCTGCTCGCCGTTGACGACCAGCAGGGCCACGTCGGAGTCGGCCAGCTCGCGCTCGACCCGGGCCTGCATGCGCTCGGTCAATACGTCGCGCGGCTTCTGCACGCCGGGCAGGTCGACGAGCACGAGCTGGCGGCCCGCCGCCTCGTCGGTGGCGATGCCGCGGATCGCCCGCCGCGTCGTCTGCGGCCGCACCGAGACGATCGCGACGCGGCTGCCGACGATCGCGTTGACCAGGGTCGACTTGCCGACGTTGGGACGCCCGGCGAGCCCGACGAAGCCGGAGCGCCTCACCGGATGTCCGCCATCACGCGCTCCTGCAGAGCGAGCATCTCACCCTGGTCCGTCTCATGGTCCATGCCGCAGAGATGGAGGGTGCCGTGGACCGCTGCCTCGGTCAGGTCGGAGCAGTGCTCGGGGCAGATCGCGACGTCTCCCAGCTCGCGCGGACCGGCGACCGGGTCCGAACCGTCGATCGGAAACGCGAGCACGTCGGTCGGTGCGTCGACGCCGCGGTGATCGCGATTCAGCTCGCGGATCCGCTGCGCGTCGACGAGCTCGACGGCGATGTGGCCGCTCTCGACTCCGGCTGCGCGCAGTGCGGCTTCGACCGCCACGCGCAGCCCCTCAGGGGCGACTATCTCCATAGGCGTCATAGGCGGCGACGATCCGCTGCACGAGCTTGTGGCGGACGACGTCCTCGCCGCCGAAGCGGATGAAGGCGATGTCCTGGACGGCGCTGAGGATGTCGCGCACGACCACCAGGCCGGAGCGCTGGTCGGTCGGCAGGTCGATCTGGGTGATGTCGCCGGTCACGACCATGCGCGAGTTGAAGCCGAGCCGCGTGAGGAACATCTTCATCTGCTCGGGGCTCGTGTTCTGCGCCTCGTCGAGGATCACGAAGGAGTCGTTCAGCGTGCGGCCGCGCATGAAGGCCAGCGGCGCCACCTCGATCACGCCGCGCTCGAAGTAGCCGTTGACCCGATCGGGGTCGAGCATGTCGTAGAGCGCGTCGAAGAGCGGCCGCAGGTATGGGTCGACCTTGGCCTGGATGTCGCCGGGCAGGAAGCCGAGCCGCTCGCCCGCCTCGACGGCGGGACGCGTGAGGATGATTCGCTGCACCTGGCGCTCGGCCAGCGCGTGCGCGGCCATCGCCACGGCGAGGAACGTCTTGCCGGTGCCGGCCGGCCCGATGCCGAAGGTGATCGTGTGGTCGCGCATCGAGTCGACGTAGCGCTTCTGGTTCAGCGTCTTCGGCGCGACCTTGGTGTTGCGGTGGCGCCAGACGACGTCCTCGAGGATCTCGGCCGGGCTCTCGTGCGCGTCGATCGCCCCGGTGACGGCTTCGATCGTCCCCGGCGCGACCTCGTGTCCCTGCTCGATCAGGTCGACCAGCTCGTCGACCACGGTCGCCGCCGTCTGCACGTCGCCGGCGTCGCCGTCGAGGGTGAGCACGTTGCCGCGCAGGTGGAAGTCGCAGTCGAGCCGCCCGCGCAGCGCCCGCAGCACGGCGTCCTCGGAGCCCGCCAGCTCGGCGGCCACGGTGTTGTCGAGCGTCAGCTGCCTACGAGCCAAGTCGCTCTCGCACCGCCGCGCTGACCCGCTTTCCGTCGGCGCGCCCGCCGAGCTTCGGCATCAGAGCCGACATCACCTGGCCCATCTGCTTCCGCTCGGTCGCCCCCGTCTCGGCGACCGCCGCGTCGACCAGGCCGGCCAGCTCCTCGTCGGAGATCTGCGCCGGAAGGTAGCCCTCGATCAGCTCGGCCTCGAACCGCTCCGCCCCGGCCTGCTCGGTCCGGTTCGCCTCGTGGTAGGCGTCGGCCGCCTCGAGCCGCTTCTTGCGCTCGCGCTGCAGCACCGCCAGCTCGTCGCCCTTGCCCAGCTTGGCGTCCTGCTGCAGCGAGTCGACGATCATCCGCAGCGC
>DASSBJ010000007.1:0-2651 GCA_035698885.1 Solirubrobacterales bacterium | reverse complement strand
AAGTAGCCCCGGGCCCGATTCTGAAACACCCATACGCAAGGAACTCATGAACACTGACTTTCAGGTCCCTCGTATCACCGCAGAGAAAGCCGACGACCGCCACGGCGCGTTCACGATCGAGCCGCTCGACAAGGGCTTCGGATACACCTTCGGCAACAGTCTTCGCCGCGTGCTGCTCTCCTCGCTGGGAGGGGCCGCGGTCACCAGCGTTCGGATCGAGGGCGTCGCGCACGAGTTCTCCAGCGTGCCGGGCGTCAAAGAGGACGTCACCGACATCGTCCTCAACCTGAAGGACCTCGTCGTCCGCATGCACACCGACGCCGACGAGGTCGAGGCGCCGCTGGTCGCGACCGGCCCGGGCGAGGTCAAGGCCAAGGACATCGACCTGCCCTCGGGCGTCGAGATCCTCAACCCCGAGGCGCCGATCGCGACGTTGGAGAAAAAAACCAAGCTCGAGGTCTACCTGACGATCGGCCGCGGCCGCGGCTACTCGCCGGCCGAGGAGAACAAGTCCGACGAGCAGCCGATCGGCGTGATCCCGATCGACTCGATCTTCTCGCCGATCCGCCGCGCCTCCTACGCGGTCGCCACCGCCCGCGTCGGCCAGCGCACCGATTTCGACAAACTGGAGCTCGACCTGGAGACCGACGGCTCGATCGAGCCCGCGGCGGCGCTGCGCGAGGCCTCCGAGATCCTGATCAAGACGCTGGCGATCTTCACCGACGCCGAGCGGGTCGAGGAGCTGACCGCACGCGAAGCCGCGGCGCCGCTCTCCGGCGGCGACGGCCTCTCCGCGATCGGCGGCAACGGCGGCGGCGCCGCGGCCAGCAACGGCCTCGACGAGATCCTGATCGAGGAGCTCGAGCTGGGCGTGCGCTCCTACAACTGCCTCAAGCGCGCCGGCGTGCAGACCGTCGGCGACCTGGTTCGCAAGACGCGCTCCGAGCTGAACGCGATCCCCAACTTCGGCTCGAAGTCGATCGAGGAAGTGATCGAGACCCTGCAGGCCCGCGGACTCGATCTGAGCCAGGAATAGGACCGCAGCGAGCGGAGATCGATACCCGATGCGCCACCGCAGGAAGAGAAACCTACTCAGCCGCGATGCGGCGCACCGGGAGTCCCTGCTCTCCAACCTCTCCAAGCAGCTGATCGAGCACGAGCGGATCAAGACCAGCCAGGCCAAGGCCAAGGCGGTCAAGCCCGAGGTGGAGCAGCTGATCACGCTCGCCAAGCGCGGCGACCTGCACGCCCGCCGCCAGGCGCTGGCGACCCTGCACAACGACAAGTTCGTCGTGCACAAGCTGTTCGAGGAGGTCGCGCCGCGCTACCTCGAGCGCGCCGGCGGCTACACGCGGATCGTCAAGTTGGGCCCGCGGCGCTCGGACTCAACCGAGATGGTCTATCTCGAGTTGGTCTGAGGTGAGGAGGGCGGGGACCCTCTCGCCCGGACAAAACGCGGCCTAATTAGGCCGCGTTTTTGAGTATCCGCCCGTTCGAGAGGCACCCCGCGCCCCGCCTCCCGGCCGTAGAGAGGGGCACCCCGCATCCCCGCCTCAGTCGTAAGCGACGGACTCCAGGTAAAGGCCGTGGGGGGGAGCGGTGTCGCCGGCTGCGTCGCGGGGGGCGCCCGTCAGCAGCTGCTTGAAGCTGGAGAGGGAGCGGCGGCCTCCGCCCACTTCGAGCATGGTGCCGACGAGGACCCTCACCATGTTGCGCATGAAGGCGTCGGCGGTTATGCGGAAGCTGAGGAGGTCGCCGTCTCGTCGCCAGCTCGCCGAGAGGATGTCGCGTTCGAAGCGGACGTGGTCGGTCTGGGTCGGCGTGAAGGCGGTGAAGTCGTGCGTGCCGGGCAGCGCCGCCGCGCAGGCCTCGAGCGGCTCGAGGTCGATCCGGTGGGGCCACCAGAGGGCGCGGCTACGCGCGAACGGACTCGGCGTCGATCGGGCCAGCACACGGTAGAGGTAGCTGCGCGACCTGGCGCTGCGGCGGGCGTCGAAGCTGTCGTCAACTGCGGCCACGGCCGTGACCGCAGCATCGTCGGGTCCCACCCCGTTCAGTCGCCGTGCGAGGTCGCCCGGCAGCTCGCCGTCCATCTCGAAGCTGGCCACCTGTCCCAGTGCATGCACCCCGGTATCGGTCCGCCCGGCCACAGTCAGCGTCACCGGCTCGCGCAGCACCGTCGCCAGCGCCGCCTCGACCTCCCCCTGCACCGTGCGCAGTCCCGGCTGCGCCGCCCAGCCGCGAAAGCCCGAGCCGTCGTATTCGATGTCGAGCCGGACGGTGGTCACCCGAGCAAAGCCCGCAGGCCCGCCTCGTCGAGAATCTCCGTCTCGAATTTCTCCGCCTTCGCCAGCTTCGATCCGGGGTTGTCGCCGGCGACGACGTAGTCGGTCTTCTTCGAGACGGAGTTGACGACCTTGCCGCCGGCGGCCTTGATCAGCGCCGCCGCCTGCTCACGGGTCAGCTCGGGCAGGGTCCCCGTGAGGACGAGGGTCCTGCCCTCGAGCGGGCCGCCCTCGGCGCGGCGTTCGCTCTCGCCGGCCTCCAGCCGCAGGCCCTTCTCGCGCAGCTTCCCGATCAGCTCCCAGGTCGGCTCGTCGGCCAGCGACTCGGCGATCTGCACCGCCATGATCGGCCCGACGCCCTCGACC
>DASSBJ010000006.1:0-4471 GCA_035698885.1 Solirubrobacterales bacterium | reverse complement strand
TGGAACGGCGACCTCGACACGGCGATCCACATCCGCACCGTCGTGATCAAGGACGGCCAGGTGCACGTGCAGGCGGGCGGCGGCACCGTCGCCGACGCCAAGCCGGCCTACGAGTACAACGAGTCGGTCAACAAGGCCAAGGCGGTCTTCCGCGCCGTCGAGCTGGCCTGCGAACAGCCCGACTGGCCCTGAGGAGCGCGATGAAGGTCCTCGTGATCGACAACTACGACAGCTTCACCTACAACCTCGTCCAGTACCTGGGCGAGCTGGGGGCGGAGATCGAGGTCGTGCGCAACGACCGCGCGGCGGTCGCGGAGCTGCTCGAGCGCGGCGCCGACCGCCTGGTCGTCTCACCCGGCCCCCGCACGCCCGCCGAGGCGGGGATCTCGGTCGAGGCGATCCGCGCCTTCGCCGAGGCGGGGACGCCGGTGCTCGGCGTCTGTCTCGGCCACCAGGCGCTGGTCGAGGCCTTCGGCGGGCGGACGGTGCAGGGGGAGCCGATCCACGGCAAGGAGGCGGAGGTCGAGCACGACGGCAAGGCGCTCTTCGCGGGGCTGCCGACCCCACTGGTCGCCGGCCGCTACCACTCGCTCGTCGCCGACCCCGAGCTTCCCGGGGATCTCGAGCTGAGCGCCCGGCTCGGCGACGTCGTGATGGGCGCCCGCCACCGCGAGCTGCCGGCCGAGGGCGTCCAGTTCCACCCCGAGAGCGTGCTCACTCCGCAGGGCAAGCACCTGCTCGCCAACTTCCTCGGGGTCGACGGTGCCTAACGAGATCGTCACCAGGGCGATCGACGCGGTCTGCAAGGGCGACCACCTGACCGCCGACCACGCCGCTGCGGTGCTCGCCGAGATCATGCAGGGGCGGACCGATCCGGTGCAGACGGGTGCCTTCCTGATCGCGCTGCGGGCGAAGGGCGAGACGGTGCCCGAGCTGGTCGGCCTGGCGCGGACGATGCGTTCGCTCGCCGCCCCGGTGGAAAGCTCGCGCGAGGACCTCGTCGACACCGCCGGCACCGGCGGCGGGCCGTCGACCTTCAACGTCTCGACCACCGCGGCGCTGGTCGCCGCCGGAGCGGGCTGCGCCGTCGCCAAGCACGGCAACCGCTCCAGCACCAGCCGCTGCGGCTCCGCCGACCTGCTGGAAGCGCTCGGCGTCAACATCGAGCTCGAGCCGGCGCAGGTCGGCCGCTGCATCGACGAGGTCGGCTTCGGCTTCATGTTCGCGCCGCGCCACCACGCGGCGATGGCCCACGTCGTGCCGGTGCGCAAGGCGCTCGGCGTGCGCACGATCTTCAACTTCCTCGGGCCGCTGACCAACCCGGCGGGGGCGCAGCGGCAGCTGCTCGGCGTCTCCGACCGTCACCACCAGGAGACGATCGCCGAGGCGCTGGTCGGGCTCGGCAGCGTGCGGGCGCTTGTCGTCGCCGCCGAGGACGGGGTCGACGAGCTGGCCGTCTCCGCCCGTACCCGGGTGATCGAGGTGGCCGCGGGGCGGACCGAGGAGTGGTTCGTCGAGCCGGGCGAGTTCGGCCTGACGCCCGGCGAGCTGGAGGAGGTCGCCGGCGGCAGCCCGGAGGAGAACGCCGCCGCGTCGCTCGCCGTGCTCGACGGCGGCGACGGCCCGCGCCGCGACCTGGTGGTGCTCAACGCCGGCGCCGCGATCTACGTCGGCGGGCTGGCCGCCAGCCTCGGGGAGGGGGTCGAGAAGGCGATCGCGGCGATCGACGACGGCGCCGCCCGCGACCTGCTCGAACGCCTGATTGCGACGACCGCGGCCTTGGCCGTCTAGGCTTCCTCTCTCTCGTGGGAATGATCGAGCAGCTGATCGACGCCGCGCGCGATGGGGTGCGGGAGCGCCGTGCCGCCACCCCCCAGGCGGAGCTGGAGTCCAGCCTGCCCGGGCGTGGCCATGACCGGCCGTTCAGCGAGGCGCTGGTCCGGCCCGGCCTCTCGGTGATCGCCGAGTTCAAGCGCCGCTCGCCGAGCGCCGGCGAGATCTCGACCACGACGACGGTCGCCGAGCAGGTCGGCGCCTACGAGCGCGGGGGCGCCGCGGCGCTCTCGGTGCTGACCGACGAACGCCACTTCGGCGGCTCGCTCGAGGATCTGCGCGCCGCCCGCGCCGCCTGCAGCCTGCCGATCCTGCGCAAGGACTTCGTCGTCGATCCATACCAGCTGTTCGAGGCGGCCGTCAATGGCGCCGACGCGGTGCTGCTGATCGTCAGGGCGCTGCCCGACAACCAGCTGCGCGAGCTGTACGAGACGGCCCGCGGGCTCGACCTCGACTGCCTGGTCGAGGTGCACGACGGCGAGGAGCTGGAGCGGGCGCTGCTGCTCGACGCGGACGTGATCGGGATCAACAACCGCGATCTGGACGCGGGGACCGTCGACGTCGCCACGACCTACGAGCTGATGCCCGACGTGCCGGCCGGCAAGACCGCGGTCGCCGAGAGCGGCATCTCTTCGCGCGAGGAGCTGCGTGAGCTCGAGCGGGTGGGCGTCGACGCGGTGCTGATCGGCTCGGCGCTGATGCGCGCCGAAGACCCCGAGGGGCTGACCCGCGAGCTGACCGGCGCCGACGAGGCGACGCGCGAGCACCATCTCCCGTAGCCGCTCGACATTTTAGAAGAACTTTGAGGACCACCGGCATCATCGCGACTCGATGAAGCGAATCCTCAAAGGCCCCTTCGGGTCGGCCCTGCTCGGCGGCGCCGTCGTCGCCCTCTTCGGCTGGGTGGCGATCGCCTCCGGCTGGATCCATGCCGACGACGGCAAGACCGTCACCGTCTCCGAACCGCTGTCGGCTCCCGTCGACTCGCAGGGAGGCGCGGGCGATACGAACCTGGTCAATCAGATCTACCGCCAGGACGGGCAGGGCGTCGCCTTCATCTCCTCGCAGCTCGAGCCGCAGGAAGAAGAACCCTCGCTGAGCCCCTTCGGCCAGCCCGAAGGCGGCGGTGGCGGGCTTGCGACCGGCTCCGGAATCCTGATCGACACCGAAGGCCACATCCTGACCAACAACCACGTGGTCGAAGGCGCGAGCAAGGTCGAGGCCAAACTCGGTGCCTCCGACACCACCTACACGGCCGAAGTGGTCGGTACCGACCCGGCGACCGACGTCGCCCTGCTCAAGGTGGACGCCCCCGAAAGCAGCCTCCACCCGCTTGCCCTGGGCGACTCCTCGAAGGTCCAGGTCGGAGAACCGGTGGTCGCGATCGGCAACCCGTTCGGGCTCGATCGCACGGTGACCAGCGGCATCGTCTCGGCGATCCAGCGCCAGATCCAGGCTCCCGACGGCTTCTCGATCTCGCATGTGATCCAGACCGACGCCGCGATCAACCCCGGCAACTCCGGCGGGCCGCTGATCGACGGCGAAGGCCGGGTGATCGGGATCAACTCCCAGATCCAGACCGGCGGCGGGGGCAACGGCAACGTCGGCATCGGCTTCGCGGTGCCGATCAACACGGCGCGCGAAGTCGTCCAGCAGATCGAAGCGCACGGCGAAGTCAAGCACGCCTATCTCGGGATCAGCGGCGGCAGCCTAACGCCGGACCTCGCCAAGGCGCTGAAGATCTCCGAGAAGGACGGCGTGCTGGTCAACGAAGTCGTCAAGGGCGGGCCGGCCGACGAAGCGGGCCTCGAGGGCGGCGACACCTCGGCGACGATCGAAGGCGCCAGCTTCCGGCTCGGCGGCGACGTGATCACAGAAGTCGACGGGAAGCGCATTCACGGGATGGAAGAAGTGATCAACGCGGTCAATTCGGCGCATCCCGGTGACAAGATGGTGCTTACGGTCGATCGGGGTGGGAATACCAAGAAGATCGCGGTGACGCTCGGGGTTCGGCCTGACTCGGCTGAAGAAGTTCCGTCGCGGTAAGAGGGTCGGGTATCCCCCCGCTGCAACCCGCCGCCGGGTAGGCCGCGCCAGGCCCAGCCGGGTGCCGGCTCACGAGTTGCCGCGGGGGGACACCCGGACCTCCTAGCTGGGAAGAGACTCTGCTCGCGTAGGCTTGTCTCATGCGGGTCAAGATCTGTGGGATCACTAATTTGGACGATGCGGCTGAGGCTGTGCGGCTTGGGGCTTGGGCTATCGGGCTGATTCACTTCGCCGACAGCCCTCGGGCTGTGGAATCTGCCGAGGCCGTGCGTATAGCTGCTGCGTTTCGGAGGAAGTGCGAGGTTGTTGGAGTCTTCGTGAACCCCGAGTTGAGTGCGGTTGCGAAGGCTGTGGAGGATGCGGGGTTGACGATGGTGCAGCTGAACGGGGAAGAGGGGCCCTCGTTCTGCGCCGAGGTGGCGCGGAAGACGGGGGTCAAGGTGGTCAAGGCGGTTCATGTCTCCAGCGCGGCCGACATCCATGCGGCCGAGGCGTTCCGGACCGACTTCCACCTCTTCGACAAGCGCGGCAAGGGGCTCTGGGGGGGCAGCGGCGAGAGCTTCGACTGGGGACTGCTGAAGGAGCGGCGCTC
>DASSBJ010000005.1:0-3363 GCA_035698885.1 Solirubrobacterales bacterium | reverse complement strand
GATCTGCCCATCTCGACTACGCACGGCGGCTGCCCAGTGGGTGGGGCCATGGATCAGCAGGCCGTTGCGCAGCGCCATCCCACCGAGTCGCAGACGTTCCGAATGCTCTTCACTCATCCGAGCATCACCTTACGGGGTTTGGCGTATCGCTCACAAATGTGGGGCTTTCGGCCAGTGTGCGCCTGTCTCTCCAGGCCGGTATCAGGCCTAAACAGCCCCAAAACCTCGACGACCGCGCAATCTCAGCGCGGTCATCGAGGTTCCCCCTTGTTCTCCCTATGTACTGGCCGGAGACCCCCAGTCTAGGCCTCCGGCCAGTGTCGGCTCTCCCTGGCTCTAGCTTGGAAAGCCGACCATTGAAACACCCCCTCTCGAGCGAAGTTGCGCTTGCGACTATTTGCCCGAAAGCCGCTTGCGAAGCGCCTCCAGCCGCTCCCCCAGCGTGGCCTCGAAGCCGCGCTCGGTCGGTTCGTAGAAGCGCCGTCCCTGGATCTCCGGCGGCAGCAGCGGCTGGTCGCTGACCGCGCCCGGCTCGTCGTGCGCGTAGCGGTAGCCCTCGCCGCGGCCGAGCTTCGCCGCGCCGGGGTAGTGGGCGTCGCGCAGG
Organism: Solirubrobacterales bacterium; assembly: GCA_035698885.1. Lineage (GTDB taxonomy): Bacteria > Actinomycetota > Thermoleophilia > Solirubrobacterales > 70-9 > VRUE01. The sequence goes on along the minus strand of DASSBJ010000005.1, from coordinate 2,759 downwards.
TAGTCGGGCGGCGTCTTGGCGCCGTTCTCGCGCACCTCGGCGCGGGCGCGTCCGAGCGCCTTGTAGGAGGCGTTGGACTTCGGCGCCAAAGCGAGGTAGACGGCCGCCTGGGCGAGGTTCAGCGCGCACTCCGGCAGGCCGACGCGGTCGACCGCGCGCGCCGCCGCGTCGGCGACCAGCAGCGCCTGCGGGTCGGCGTTGCCGACATCCTCGGAGGCGAGGATCACCATGCGGCGGGCGATGAAGCGCGGGTCCTCGCCGCCCTCCAGCATCACCGCCAGGTAGTAGAGCGAGGCGTCGACGTCGGAGCCGCGCGTCGCCTTGATCCAGGCGGAGACGAAGTCGTAGTGGCGGTCGCCCTGGCGGTCGTAGTCGAGCGCCTTGCGCTGCAGCGCGTCCTCGACCGCGGCGACGTCGATCGCTGCGGACTTTGAACGTCCTCCAGCACGCTCAAGGTCCGCAGCGCGCTCGGCCGCCCGCTCCAGGGCCGAGAGGGCGACGCGCGCGTCGCCGCCGCTGCGCTCCGCGAGCATCGCCAGCGCAGCGTCCTCGACCGGCGGCGGCTCGGCCAGGCCGCGCTCGGGGTCGGCCAGCGCCCGCCGCAGCAGCTCCTCCACCTGCTCGGCGGAGAGCGGCCGCAGCTCGTAGACCTGGCAGCGCGAGAGCAGCGCCGAGTTGACCTCGAAGTAGGGGTTCTCGGTCGTCGCCCCGATCAGCGTCAGCAGGCCCTCCTCCACGGCGGGCAGCAGAGCGTCCTGCTGCGCCTTGTTGAAGCGATGGATCTCGTCGAGGAAGAGGATCGTCGGTCGCCCGCTGCCCCGCCGCCGCTCGCGCGCCCGCTCGATCACCCCGCGGATCTCGGCTTTGCCGGCGTTGACCGCCGACTGCTCCTCGAACGCACCCGCGGCCTTCGAGGCGGCGATCCGCGCCAGCGTCGTCTTGCCGGCCCCGGGCGGCCCGTAGAGGATCGCCGAGTGCGGATGCCCGCCTTCGATCGCCGTGCGCAGCGCCGATCCATCCCCCAGCACGTGCTCCTGCCCGACCAGCTCGTCCAGCGACCGCGGCCGCATCCGCACCGCCAGCGGCGCGTCAGCTCCAACCTCCCCGACTGGGCGGGTTTCGTCGCTCTCGAACAGCCGGTCGTCCACTGCAGACGAGTATGAGGGACCCTACAATCGATCGCTATGGAGATCGCCACGCAGCCGCAAGCCGCCCAGTCCACGCTCGAGTCCTTCAATCCCGCCACCGGCGAGCTCGTCGGCTCGGTCGCGACGATCACGCCGGACGAAGTCCAGGCGGTCGTCGACGACGTCGCCCGCATCCAGCCGGCCTGGGCGGAGCTGAGCCTGAAGGACCGCGGCGCCTACCTGCGGCGCGCCGCCGACGCGCTGCTCGACGAGATCGACGAGATCGCCGAGCTGCTGGTCTCAGAGCAGGGCAAGCCGCGCGCCGAGGCCTACACGATGGAGCTGCTGCCGACCGTCGACGCGCTGCACTGGTGCGCCAAGGCGGGGCCGAAGATCCTCGCTGACGAGAAGGTGCCGATGACGCAGGCCTTCACGCTGAGCAAGAAAGCCCGCTTCACCTATGAGCCGATCGGCGTCGTCGGCGTGATCGCGCCCTGGAACTACCCCTGGTCGATCCCCTTCGGCGAGGTCGCGATCGCCTTGATGGCCGGCAACGGCGTCGTACTCAAGCCGGCCAGCCTGACGCCGCTGCTCGGCGAGGCGATCCGCCGCGTGTTCGAGAAGGGCGGCCTGCCCGAGGGCCTGATCCGCGTCGTCCACGGCGGCGGCGCGGTCGGCGACGCGCTGGCCCGCTCGAGCGCCGGCAAGATCTTCTTCACCGGCTCGGTCGAGGTCGGGCGCAAGGTCGGCGCGGTCTGCGCGGAGCGGCTGAAGGGCTCGGTGCTCGAGCTCGGCGGCAAGGACCCGATGATCGTCTGCGCCGACGCCGACCTCGACAACGCGATCTCCGGCGCCGTCTGGGGCGGCTTCGCCAACGCCGGCCAGACCTGCTCGGGGATCGAGCGGGTCTACGTGCTGCGCGAGGTCGCCGACCGCTTCGTCGAGGGGGTCGCCCGCGAGGCGCAGAAGCTGCGGCTCGGCAACCCGCTCGAGTGGGAGACGGAGATCGGCCCGATGACCTCCGACGGCCAGTACGAGATCGTCGTCGAGCTGATCGAGGACGCGGTCGCCTCCGGCGCGACCAAGCTCTGCGGCGGCCCGACTCCCGTCGCCGGCCTGTCGGACAAATACATCGCCCCCACCGTGCTCACCGGCGTCACGCACGAGATGCGGATCATGAAGGAGGAGGTCTTCGGGCCGGTGCTGCCGATCGTCGTCGTCGACTCCGAGCAAGAGGCGATCGACCTCGCCAACGACTCCGAGTTCGGGCTCGGCGCCTCTGTCTGGACCAAGGACCGCCAGAAGGGGGAGCGGATCGCGCGGCGGATCGAGTCGGGGATGGTCTGGGTCAACGACCACTCCTTCAGCCACGGCGCCTGCCAGTGCGCCTGGGGCGGCGTCAAGGACTCCGGGGTCGGCCGCTCGCACTCCAAATTCGGCTTCTACGAGTGCGTCAACATCAAGATGAACGCCTGGGAGCCGGGGCTGACCCGCGACTTCTGGTGGCATCCCTACGACCGCACGCTGGGCGAAGCGGTGCGCGCCTCGGCGAAGCTGCTCTACGGCAAGGGCGCGACGCGCAGCCAGGCGCTGCGCGAGGGCGCCGGCCCGCTGCTGAAGATCGGCGGCCGC
>DASSBJ010000004.1:0-53987 GCA_035698885.1 Solirubrobacterales bacterium | reverse complement strand
GGCAAGTCGACCCTGTTCAACGCGCTGACCAAGGGCGGCGCGCAGACCGGCGACTACCCGTTCACGACGATCGAGCCCAACGTGGCGATCGCCCAGGTGCCCGACGAGCGCCTGCGCCAGGTGGGGGAGACGGTCGGCAGCTCGGAGCTCGTCCCGGCGACGATCTCCTTCCACGACATCGCCGGCCTGGTCAAGGGCGCCTCCGAAGGCGAGGGCCTGGGCAACCAGTTCCTCGCCTCGATCCGCGAGACCGACGCGATCTGCCACGTCGTCCGCTGCCACGCCGACTCCGGCGTCCCGCACCCCGACGGCCGGGTCGACCCGATCGCCGACATCGAGACGATCGAGACCGAGCTCGTCCTCTCCGACTACGAGCAGGCCGAGCGCCGGCTCGACCGCGTCCGCAAGGGCGCCAAGTCCGGCGACCTCGACGCGATCGCCGAGCGGGACTGGCTCGAGCGGGTGGTCGAGGCGCTCGCCGCCGGCCGGCCGGCGCGCTCGGTGCCGGTCCCCGAGGGCGCCGGGCACGGGCCGGCCAACCTGCAGGCGCTGACCTCGAAGCCGATCCTCTACGTCGCCAACGTCGACGAGGGCGACGCCGAGCCGCCCGCGGCGGTCACCGCCCACGCGGCCGCGGTCGGCGCCGGCGTGGTCGCGGCCAGCGCCCGGATCGAGGGCGAGCTGGCCGAGCTCGACCCCGCCGAAGCCGAGGAGATGCGCGAGTCCTACGGGGTCGAGGGCTCGGGGCTCGACCGCCTGGTCCGCGCCGCCTACGAGCTGCTCGAGCTGATCACCTTCTTCACCGCCGGCGAGGGCAAGGAAGCGGTGGCGCGCGAACTGCGCCGCGGCGCGACCGCGCTCGAGGCCGCGGGGACGATCCACACCGAGATCCAGGAAGCCTTCGTCAAAGCCGAGGCGATCGGCTGGCGCGAGCTGGTCGAGTGCGGCGGCTACGCGCCGGCCCGCGACAGGGGGCTGCTGCGGATCGAGGGCCGCGATTACGTCGTCCAGGACGGCGACGTAATCACGATCAAGGTCTGACGCCTAGAGTTACCTGAATGGAGGAACGGGCGCGGTACCCCGGGGTCCCGGACAAGGCGGGTCATTACGAGAGCTTCTATCTGAAGGCCTGTCAGCCGGGTGGGGGTCGAGGAATCTGGATTCGCCACACGGTGCACAAGCGGCCGGGGGCGGAGCCGAACGCCTCGATCTGGTTCACCTTCTTCGACCGCGAGGCCGAGGGGCCGCGGGCGACCAAGGCGACGGTGCCCGCCGCCGAGCTGTCCGTCCCCGGCGACGGCTGGATTCGCGTCGCCGACGCCGAGATCGGCCCCGGCCGGGCGCGCGGCGCGGTCGGCGGCGACAACCTGACCGCCGCCTGGGACCTGAGCTTCTGCGGCGACGCGGCGCCGTGCAGGTACCTGCCGTCCGAGCGGCTCTACGAGACCCGCCTGCCGAAGACGAAGTTCGTCGCGCCGTACCCCGACGCCCGCTTCGACGGCCGGCTCGAAATCGACGGCGAGACGATCGAGCTCGCCGGCTGGCCGGGAATGATCGGCCACAACTGGGGGAGCGAGCACGCCGAGCGCTGGGTCTGGCTCGAGGGCAGCGGCTTCGCCGGCTCGCCGGGGACCTACTTCGACGCCGGCGCGGCGCGGATCGGGCTCGGGCCGTGGACGACGCCCTGGGTGCCCTCGGGGATGCTGATGCTGGAGGGCGAGCCGCACCGGCTCGGCGGCCTCGGCCATGTTCGCGGGGCCGAGATCGAGGAGTCGGCCGGCGAGTGCCGCTTCGTGCTGCCGGGCAAGGACGTCGTCGTCCGCGGCCGCCTCTCCGCCCCGCGCAAGGACTTCGTCGGCTGGGTCTACGCCGACCCGGACGGGCCGCGGCACCACACGATCAACTGCTCGGTCGCCGACCTCGAGCTGACCGTGGAACGGCCTACCCTGCCTGCGCTCCGCCTGGAGCTCCCGGCGGGTGGGGCGTATGAGCTGGGCATGAGGGAGACCGATCACGGCATTCCGATTCAGCCTTTTCCGGACGGTTGACCAGCTTGCCGTTGACGAACTCGCGGAAGCTCATCCAGCGGTCGTAGGCGCCGAGCGCCGCCTGCAGCTGGTCGCCCCTGATCCGGCTGACGCCGCCGCTGCCGTAGAGCTTCGCCCAGACGATCCGCGGCGAGGCGCCGCGCCTGGTCACGACGACGCGCTTCAGCTGCCCCTTCAGGTGGGCGCCGAGCTTGGCGCTGATCTCGCGGCCGCTGAAGCTGAGCTTCCAGGAGTGCAGCGGGCAGGCGCCGTCGTAGGGGTCGGGCACGCCGACGAGGTAGGGGACCGGCGGGCCGAAGAAGACGTTCTGCACGCTCTCCGTGTGCCCGCCCGAGCAGGCGGAGAAGAAGGTCTCCGCGACCTTGCCCCCGTACATCACGACCTGCCCCCTGGTCGTGTCGGCCGCCCGGTTTCCCCGCGCCGCCTCGCTTTCGAGCCCGCCGTAGACCTGGCTGCGGGTGTCGGCGTAGAGGTCGAAGCCGTTGCCGCCGACCTGGTCGGCCAAGGCGTAGGAGCGGGCGGCGACCGCCTGCGCCTGCAGCGCCGCGAGCGGCCAGGAGGCCGGCGACTCGTTCGGCACGACGCCCTTGACGTACTGGTCGACCGGCAGCGCGTTGACCGCGTTCAGCGAGCCATCGCTTTCCGCCGTCGGCACCACCTCGAGCGCGCCGCGGTAGGCGCGGCCGTCGATCGAGACGCGCCCGTGGCCGGCGGCGCGCAGCTTGCGCCCGCAGTTGGCCAGCGCCCTGCCGCGCGCGGCGCGCAGCTGCACGCTGCGGCCGACGCGCCGGGCGACGTAGTGGCGCCGCGGGTCGAGCGAGCGGCCGCAGGCGCCGGTCGCGCCGCCGAAGCGGACGTCGCCGCCGCTGATGTCGACCAGCACGCGGACGAGCCGCGTCCCGCGCAGCCGGCCGATCGTCGTCCCCGAGTAGTAGTGGCGGAGGATGAAGCGGTAGCCCTTGCCGTGCTCGGCGTAGCCGTAGGCGCCGTACTGGCTCATCCCGACGCCGTGGCCGAAGCCGTGGCCGGCGACGACCCAGCGCACGGCCGCGCCGGCGCTGGGCGCGAGCAGCGCGGTGAGCAGCGCGGTGAGCAGGAGCGTGCGGCGCAATGGCATATCGGCGGGAACAGGTTCGGCGTTTCGGAGTAGCGGCCTGCCGGGGAGTCTCGTCTACGCTGACGGAAGCAAACGAAGGAGTCGAGACGATGGCTACGCAGACGGTGCAAGCGACCGACCACGAGCTCCTCGCCGCCGGGGAGTGGACGGCTACGGGCGAGTGGGGGAAGGTCGAGAGCCCCTACGACGGCGCCGTCGTCGGCCGCGTCGCGCTCGGCGACGCCGCCCTCGTCGACCGCTGCGCGATCGCCGCCCGCGCCGCCTTCGAGTCCGGCGGCTTCCCGCAGCACGAGCGCGCCGCCGTGCTCGACCGCGCCGCCGAGCTGGTCTCCGAGCGGATCGACGAGCTGGCGCTGACGATCGCCGCCGAGGCGGGCAAGCCGCTGAAGACCGCGCGGGCCGAGGCGGGGCGCTGCGTCGACACGCTCACCTTCTCCGCGGTCGAGGCGCGCAAGCTGAGCGGCGGCACGGTGCCGATGCAGGCCTCGGCGCCCGGCGCCGGCAAGCTCGGCGTGACGATGCGCGTGCCCTACGGCGTCGTCGGCGCGATCAGTCCGTTCAACTTCCCGCTCAACCTCGTCGCCCACAAGCTCGGCCCGGCGATCGCCGCCGGCAACGCGGTCGTCCTCAAGCCCGCCGGGCAGACGCCGATCTCGGCGCTGAAGCTGGCGCGGGTCCTGGTCGAGGCGGGCCTGCCCGAGGGTTGGCTCAGCGTCGTCCCCGGCCCGGGCTCGGAGGTCGGCAACGCGATCGTCGAGCAGCGGCTGACCGGGGCGCTCAGCTTCACCGGTTCGGCCGAGGTCGGCTGGGGAATCCGCAGCCGCGTGCCGCACAAGAAGGTCAACCTCGAGCTCGGCTCCAACGCGCCGCTGATCGTCCATGCCGACGGCGACTGGGAGACGGCGGCCGACAAGGCGAAGCTGCACGCCTTCTCGCACGCCGGCCAGAGCTGCATCTCGATCCAGCGCATCCTCGTCCACGAGGACGTCGCCGACGCCTTCGTCGAGCGGCTTGTCGCCAACCTCGGGGAGCTGCGGGTCGGCGACCCGCTCGACCCCGAGACCGACGTCGGCCCGCTGATCTCGCCCGGCGACCGCAACCGGGTGAAGCAGTGGATCGACGAGGCGGTCGCCGGCGGCGCCGAGCTGCTGAGCGGCGGCGAGCTGGTCGACGAGGGCCGCTGCCTGGCGCCGACCCTGCTCGGCGCGCCGCCGCGCGAGGCGAAGGTCTGGTGCGAGGAGATCTTCGGCCCGGTGGCGACGATCGACCGCTACACCGACTTCGGCGAGGCGCTGCGGATGGCCAACGACACCAGGTTCGGCCTGCAGGCGGGCGTCTTCACCCGCGACATGGGGCGCGGCCTGGAGGCCGCGGCGACGCTCGAGTACGGCGGCGTGCTGATCAACGAGGTGCCGACCTTCCGCGCCGACCAGATGCCCTACGGCGGCGTCAAGGATTCGGGCAACACCCGCGAGGGCCCCGCCTACGCCGTGCTCGAGCTGACCGAGGAGCGCTTCGTCACCCTGCAGGGCTGACCCTACTCGTGCGGGCGGGCCATGCGGCGGTGGTCCAGCGCCTGCTCGAGCACGGAGGGCTCGACTCCTTGCTCCAGCGCGACCTCGCGCAGCGAGCGGCCCGACTCGGCGGCGACCTTGACGATGTCGGCGGCGCGGTCGTAGCCGATGTGGGGATTGAGCGCGGTCGCCGTCGCCAGCGTCGCCTCGGCGTGGCGCTCGGTCATCTCCTCGTTGGCCTCCAGGCCGGCGACGCACTTCTCGTTCAAGAGGCGCGAGGCCGAGGCGAGCAGCTTGATCGAGTCCAGCAGGTCGCGGGCGATCAGCGGCACCCGCACGTTGAGCTCGAACTGGCCCTGGCTGCCGGCCAGCGTGACCGCGGCGTCGTTGCCCACCACCTGGGCGGCGACCTGGATCACCACCTCGGGGATCACCGGGTTGACCTTGCCGGGCATGATCGAGGAGCCCTTCTGCAGCTCCGGCAGGCGCAGCTCGGCGAGGCCGGCGCGCGGCCCGGAGCCCATCAGCGCCAGGTCGTTGGCGATCTTGTTGAGCGAGACGGCGTAGACCTTGAGCGCCCCGGACAGCTCGACCAGCGCGTCGCGGTTGCCCTGCGCCTCGAAGCGGTCGAGCGGCTCGGAGATCGCCAGGCCGGTGTCGGCGGCGAGCTTCTCGCGCACCTTCGCGGCGAACTCGGGGTGGGTGTTGAGGCCGGTGCCGGTGGCGGTGCCGCCGAGCGGGATCTGGCCGACCCGGCGCAGCGTCCCCTCGACCCGCTGGATGCCGAGTCGCACCTGCGCCGCGTAGCCGCCGAACTCCTGCCCGAGCGTGACCGGCACGGCGTCCATCAGGTGCGTGCGGCCGGCCTTGACCGTGTCGGCGAAGCGCTCGGCCTTCTCGGCGAGCGCCTCCTGCAGGCCCTGCATCGCCGGCAGCAGCTGGTGCGTCACCTCGCCCAGCGCCGCCAGGTGGACGGCGGAGGGGAAGACGTCGTTCGAGGACTGGCCCATGTTGACGTGGTCGTTGGGGTGGGCCGGCTCGCCGGCGAGCTTGGCGATCACCTCGTTGGCGTTCATGTTCGAGGAGGTGCCGGAGCCGGTCTGGAAGACGTCGACCGGGAACTGGTCGTCGTGCTCGCCCGCGGCGACCGCGTCGCCGGCGTCGGCGATCCGCGCCGCCAGCTCGCCGTCGAGCCCGCCCAGCTCGCCGTTGGCCCGCGCCGCGGCGGCCTTCAGCCGCCCCAGCCAGCGGATTACGGGGACGGGCACGCGCTCGCCGGAGACCGGGAAGTTGTCAACTGCCTTCGTCGTCTCGGCACCCCAGAGCTGCTCGGTCAAGGTCGGTCCTCCATCGAAGTAGTGGTGCGGGAAGCGTATTCAGCCGCGCGAGTGGCCGGCGTCGAAGCCCCGCCTGTAGGTGGCGAGGAAGGTCGCCGGCAGGGGGCGGTTGTCGGGGCTGTAGCGGGCAGCGGCGGCGAGCCGGCGGAGCAGCTCGTCGTGGATCCCTTCGGTCTGTTCGGCGCCGCGTTCGGCGGCGCCCAGCAGGTAGCCGAGCCGCAGGTTCGCCGCGCCGCCGGGCTCGGCGCGGGCCTCGGCGTTGAGCTTCGTCGTCGCCCGCAGCATCCCCAGCCCGACCGTAGCCAGCTCACCGCCGCTCTGGTTCTTCGGCAAACATTCCGAGATCAGCACCCCGTCCCGGCCCTTTTCGAGATAGAACGAAGGCCCTTCGAGGCAGGCGACCGGAGTCGAGTCATTCTCGCTCCCACACCCCGTGACCGCCAGCAGGGCGGCCACCGCAACGATCAATAACGGGTATCGCACCGACCGCATCTTATGGGCCATCCCGGTAGGGGTGGAACGTCTTGTACTTTTTTGTCGACTGACCTCGGGCGCCAGCCTAACCCCGCGTCTTCAAAAAAGTTAAGTGGAACCCCTACCGGGATGGCCCTCAGTCGCCCCGAGGCGAAACCCCACCCGACTGGACGGTCGATACTCCGCCCTGCGGGCCGTCACCCGGCTCCGCTTCGCTGCCGCCCTGCGGCCCCTTCGGCGGCTTGACGCCGGAGGGCGGCGTCCGCGGGGCGCTCGGCTTCGGGGGCTCGGCCGTGCTCGGGCCGTGTCCGCCGGCCGGGAAGACCTCGACCCACTGGGCGAGGCTGAACATCGGCGCGACCGCGTGTTCCCAGGAGAGGTGCAGGTGGTTGCCGCAGCCGTGGCCGGCGTCGCCGTCGTAGCCGACCCAGCGGAACGGCGGCCGCGGCCGGTTCTGCCGCGGCTCGGCCCAGTGGGCGAGGCGGGCGATCGGCCGCCAGCTCGCGTCGCAGCGGCTGCCGCCGCCGAGCGGCACGACGTCGACCGCGAGCCCGTTGTAGTGGTCGGAGTTGCGCACGTGGCAGAGGTTGCAGCCGACGTGCCGGCCGCCGGGCAGCGGGCCCGAGTAGCCGTCGGTGACGTAGATCGGGTAGCGGGCGGCGATCCAGCGCAGGTCAGGCACGATCCGCCTGTCGACCATGTCGCCCGCTTCGTGCGGGACCGAGGCCGGGATCGGCACGATCCTGCCGGCCGCGTAGACCGAGCGGGTCGCGAGCGGCGCCGCGCTCGCCGACACCACTCCCCAGCAGGCGAGGAAGGCGACCGCCGCGCCGAGCAGCAGGGCCGCGAGGGCGCAGGCCTTGCCGGCGAGCGTGTCGATCGTGCCTGGCATGCCGCGGTTATCGACAGCGGCGCGCACTCGCCTTGAGCGCTGCAAAGCCGATCGTGGATTAGGGTCCGCTCCATGGCGACGGTGCGCGAGGCCAGCTTCGACCTGTTCCGCAATCTGGGGACGACGACGATCTTCGGCAACCCCGGCTCGACCGAGCTGCCGATGCTGGCCGACTTCCCGGCGGACTTCCGCTACGTGCTCGGCCTGCACGAGGCGGTCGTGATCGGCATGGCCGACGGCTACGCGCAGGCCTCCGGCAGGCCGTCGATCGCCAACCTGCACACGGCGCCCGGGGTCGGCAACGCGATGGGGGCGATCTTCAACGCCCAGGCCAACCACTCGCCGGTCGTCGTCACCGCCGGCCAGCAGACGCGAGCGCAGATGACCCTGCAGGCGAACCTGACCAACCGCGACGCGATCCGCATGCCGCACCCGCTGGTCAAGTGGTCGTACGAGCCGCCGCGCGCCGAGGACGTGCCGTTGGCCCTCGCGCACGGCATCCACATGGCGTCGCTGCCGCCGAAAGGGCCGGTCTTCGTCTCGATCCCGATGGACGACTGGGACGTCGAGGTCGACGAGGCCGCGAGCGCGGCGATCGAGCGCCGCGTCGAGGGCCGTGCCGTCGCCGCCCCCGACTCGATCGGCCGGCTCGCCGCACGGCTCGAGGGGGCGAGCAACCCGGTGATGGTCGCCGGCCCCGACATCGACGCCAGCGGCGGCTGGGACGCCGCCGTCGGCCTCGCCGAGCGCCAGCGGCTGCCGGTCTGGGCGACCCCCGCGCCCGGCGGCGGCAGGCTCGGCTTCCCGGAGAGCCATCCGAACTTCCGCGGCGTGCTGCCGCCCGCGATCGGTCCGGTCGCACAGACGCTGGAGGGCCACGACCTGATCCTCGTCGCTGGCAGCTCGGTCTTCCCCTACTACCCGCACATCCCCGGGCCGCTGCTGCCGCAGGGGGCGAGCCTGGTCGCGATCACCAGCGACCCCGACGAGGCGGCGCGGGCGCCGATGGGCGACGCGATCCTCGCCGACGTCGGACTGACGCTCGCGGCGCTGCTCGAGGCGGTGCCGGAGTCGTCGCGGCCGGCGCCGGAGCCGAACCCCGGCCCGAGCGAAATCCCGGCCGAGGACCCGCTCAACTCATCGACCGTCCACTCGGCGCTCGCCGAAGTCCTGCCCGAGGACGGCATCGTCGTGCTCGAGTCGCCGGCCAGCACGCTCGCCCTGCGCAACCAGCTGCGGCTCTCGCGGCCCGGCAGCTACTACTTCAGCGCCGGCGGCGGGCTCGGCTTCGGCCTCGCGGCCTCGGTCGGGGTGCAGCTCGCCCAGCCCGACCGCCCTGTCGTCTGCGTGATCGGCGAGGGCTCGGTGCAGTACGCGGTCACCGCCTTCTGGAGCGCCGTCGCCCACGACGTCCCCGTCAGCTTCCTCGTCATGCGCAACTCCGAGTACGCGATCCTCAAGTGGTTCGCCGACGTCGAGTCGGTGACCGGCGCGCCCGGCCTCGACCTGCCGGCGCTCGACGTCGCCGCGGTCGCGGCGGGCTACGGCGTCTCGACCAAGGTCGCGCGCGACCGCGACGAAGTCCGCGAGGCGCTCGCCGCCGCGCTCGCCTCCTCGAAGCCCGAGCTGGTCGAAGTCCCTGTCCAGCCGGGGATGTCCTTGTTCTAGGAGGTCGCCGGTGACCGTCGCCGCACCCGACCGCGCGCCGGAGTCGCTGGCGGCGGGGACCGCGCAGCCGCTGCGCGGCGAGCTCGAGGCGCTGCTCGGGGCCGACCGGGTGCTCGCGCGGGCGAGCGACATCGTCCGCTACGCCTCCGACGCCAGCCCCTACAGGCTGCTGCCGCGGGCCGTGGCGATGGCGCGCGACGCGCGCGACGTCGCCAAGCTGCTCGCCTACGGCCGCGCCAACGACGTCCCGGTCGTCTTCCGCGCCGGCGGCACCAGCCTCAACGGGCAGGGCCAGGGCGACGGCGTCCTGGTCGACGTGCGGCGCCACTTCGGCGGCGTCGCGGTCGAGGACGACGGCGCGCTCGCGCGGGTCAGGCCCGGCACCGTGCTCGGCCACGCCAACCGGGTGCTCGCCCCGCACGGACGCAAGCTCGGCCCCGACCCGGCGAGCACCGAGATCGCCACGGTCGGCGGCGTGATCGCCAACAACTCCGGCGGCATGCGCTGCGGCACGACCAAGGACTCCTACTCGACCCTGCGCTCGCTGACCTTCGTCCTGCCCTCGGGGACGACGATCGACACGGCCGCGCCCGGCGCCGCCGATCGCTTCGCCGCCGAGGAGCCGCAGCTCGCCGCCGGCCTGGCGGCGATCCGCGACGAGATCCGCGCCGACGACGAGCTCGGCGAGCGCATCCGCCGCAAGTTCGCGATCAAGAACACGACCGGCTACCGGCTCTGCGCCTTCCTCGACGCCGAGCAGCCGCTGGAGATCTTCCGCCGCCTGCTGGTCGGCTCCGAGGGCACGCTCGGCTTCGTCGCCGAGGCGGTCTTCGAGACCGTGCCGCTGCCCGCCCGCACGACCACCGCCTGGGTCCACTTCCCCGGCATCGACGCCGCGATCGCCCCGGTGCGCGAGCTCGTCGACGGCGGCGCGAGCGCGGTCGAGCTGATGGTCGCGCCGGCGCTGATCACCGCCGCCTGGAACATGGTCGGCGCGCCGCAGGAGTGGAAGGAGCTGCCGCCCGAGTCGGCGGTGCTGCTGGTCGAGTACGGGGCCACGGGCGACGCGGAGCTCGATTCCCAGGTCGAGAGGGCGGAGCAGATCCTCGCCGGCCACGAGACGATCCGCCCGATCGCCTTCACCCGGGACGCCGAGGAGATCGAGCTCGCCTGGCGGGTGCGCGAGGGCCTGCACGGCCTGGTCGGACGGCTGCGGCTGCCCGGCACGGCGCTGATCGTCGAGGACGTCTGCGTGCCGCCGGAGCGGATCGCCGAGGGCGCCCGCGACCTGCAGGCGCTGCTCGGCGAGCACGGCTTTCTGCCCGGCGTCGCCGGACACGCCTCGGCGGGCAACCTGCACTTCATGCTGACGCCGGACTTCGGCAAGCAGGAGGACCTGGAGCGCTACGAGTCCTTCATGGAGAAGCTGGTCGAGCTGGTCGTCGACAAGTACGACGGCTCGCTGAAGGCCGAGCACGGCACCGGGATCAACATGGCCCCCTACGTCGAACGCGAGTGGGGCGAGAAGGCGACCGAGCTGATGTGGCGGGTCAAGCGGCTCGCCGACCCCGACGGCGTGCTCGCCCCCGGGGTCGTCCTCAACCGCGACCCCGGCGCCCACCTGCGCAACCTCAAAACGATGCCCGAGGTCGAGGAGGAGTCGGCGAGCGCCTGCGTCGAGTGCGGCTTCTGCGAGCCGGTCTGCCCGAGCCGCGACCTGACGACGACGCCGCGCCAGCGGATCGTCCTGCGCCGCGAGATCGCCCGCCAGCCCGAGGGCTCGCCGCTGCGGGCGGCGTTGGAGGAGCAGTACGCCTACGACGGGCTCGACACCTGCGCGGCGGACGGCTCGTGCCGCCTCGCCTGCCCGCTCGGCATCGACACCGGCAGCCTGGTCAAGGAGCTGCGCCAGGCGGGACACTCGCCGCGCGCCGAAGCGCTGGCGCTGCGCGGGGCGCGAAGCTGGGAGGGGGTCGAACGGGCCTCACGCACGGCGTTGAAGCTCGGCGGCCCGCTCGCCCGGCGCAGCAAGCGAGGCGCCGCCCTCCCGTCAGCCGCGTCCCCGCACCTCCCGCCCACGACCCGCCAGGGCGCAAGCGCCGTCTATCTCCCCAGCTGCACCAACCGCATCTTCGGCTCCCGGCGGAGCTTGGCGGAGGCGATGGTGGAGGTTTCGCGCCGCGCCCGGGCGCCGGTTTGGATACCGGACGATGTGGCGGGGTCGTGCTGCGGGCTGCCCTGGGGGTCGAAGGGGTTCGCCGCGGCGCAGCGGCGGAAGGCGAACGAGCTGGTCGAGCGGCTGTGGGGCTGGAGCGGCGAGGGGGAGCTGCCGGTGGTGATCGACGCCGCCTCCTGCACCCAGGCGATCGCCGAGCCCGGCGGCGGGGTGCTCGACGAGGCGAACGCCGAGCGGCTCGCGGCGCTGACGATCCTCGACTCGGTCGCCTGGGCGCACGACCGCCTGCTGCCCGAGCTGGAGGTTCGCCGCAGGGTCGGCTCGGCCACCGTCCACCCGACCTGCGCGACGCGCCAGCTCGGCCTCGCGCCGCGCCTGCGCAGGCTCGCCGGCGCGCTCGCCGACGACGTCTACGTCGCCCCCTCGTCGACCTGCTGCGGCTTCGCCGGCGACCGCGGCTTCAGCCACCCGGAGCTGACCGCCGCGGCGACCGCCCCGCAGGTCTCCGAGCTCGCCGGCCGTCGCTTCGACGCCCACCTCTCCAGCAACCGCACCTGCGAGATCGGCCTCAGCCGCGCCGGCGGCGAGCCCTACGAGTCGTTCGTCTTCCTGCTCGAGGAGCTGACGCGGCCCGACGGCTCAGCGGCTCGCGGCTGAGACCGCCGCGGCGCCCTGCTCGTCGGCTTCGGCCTCGACCGCGCGGATCGTCTCGCGCATCCGCCGGTCGCGGTCGAAGCGCCGGTCGAGCAAAGGGTTGAGGATGCCGCGCAGGTAGCTCGGGATCGCCCACCACCTGGGCGCGAAGGTGCGCGGGGCGCGCGCTTCGATGCCGCGGATCAGCGCCGCCGCGGCTTCGTCGGGCGTGATCCGCTTGAGCAGCCAGGCGGGGACGTTCTCCTGCATGCGGTCCGAGTGCTTGCGCGAGAAGCCGTCCTGGACGAGCTGCGTGTCGACCCAGCCGTAGTAGACGACGCCGGCGCTGGCGCCGAGCGGCACCAGCTCGCTGCGCAGGCCGCGGCCCAGCGCCTCGACCCCGGCCTTGGCGACCGCGTAGGGGCTGTTGAGCACGCCGTTGGCCCAGGAGTAGACCGAGCCGGTGACGACGACGTGGCCCCTGCGCGCGACGATCTGCGGCAGCGCCGCGCGCACCGTACGCCAGACGCCGAGCATGTCGACCTCGAAGACGCGCTCCCACTCCTCGCCGGCGATCCCGCGCACGGTCGCGACCTGCGACTGCGCCATGCCGGCGTTGGCGACGACGACGTCGAGCCCGCCGAAGCGCTCGACCGCCTCCGCCACCGCGGCGCGCATCGCGCCCTCGTCGGTCACGTCGGCGCCGATCCCCAGCGCCCGCTCGCCGACCCGCTCGGCGGCCTCGCGCGCCTGCTCGGGGTCGAGGTCGACGACGGCGACCGAGGCGCCGCGCATGTGCATCTGGCGGGCCGCCTCGAATCCGATGCCGCGCGCCGCGCCGGTGATCAGCGCGACCTTGCCGTTGAGGTCGAGGGCGGGGGGCATGCGTCGCGCAGCGTACCCACTCCTAGAATCACCTGCTCATGCCCGGCTTCAAGCCAGTCGACCCGAAGCAGTCCTTCCCCGAGCTCGAGCAGCGGGTGCTGGCGCGCTGGCGCGAGCGCGACGTCTTCGGCCGCTCGCTGGCCAACCGCGAGGGCGCCGAGGTCTGGAGCTTCTACGAGGGGCCGCCGACGGCGAACGGCCGCCCCGGCTCCCACCACGTGCTCTCGCGCGTGTTCAAGGACGTCTACCCGCGCTACCGCACGATGCGCGGCTACCGGGTGCCGCGCAAGGCCGGCTGGGACTGCCACGGCCTGCCGGTCGAGCTCGAGGTCGAAAAGGAGCTCGGCATCGGCTCCAAGCAGGAGGTCGAGGAGTACGGGATCGACAGGTTCAACGCGCGCTGCCGCGCCTCGGTCTTCGAGTACGTCGAGGAGTGGAACCGGCTGACCGAGCGGATCGGCTTCTGGATCGACCTCGACGACCCCTACGTGACGCTGGACAACGACTACATCGAGTCGGTCTGGTGGTCGCTGCGCCGGCTCTGGGACGAGCAGCGGCTCTACGAGGGCCACAAGGTCGTCCCCTACTGCCCGCGCTGCGGCACCGCCCTCTCCTCGCATGAGGTGGCGCTCGGCTACGAGGACGTCAGCGACCCGTCGATCTACATAAAAATTCCGCTCGCCTCCGGCGATCGGTTGCTCGTATGGACCACCACGCCGTGGACGCTGCCGGGGAACGAGGCGGTCGCGGTCGCCCCGGACGTCACCTACGTCAGGGCCAAGGTCGGCGAGGAGGTTCTGATCCTCGCCGAGCCGCTGGTCGAGCGGGTGCTGGGCGAGAGCGCAGAGATCGTCGGCCGTCTGCGGGGAGCCGAGCTGGTGGGGCGGAAATACGACGGCCCTCTGTTCGACCTCTCCGACCGCGAGCCCGGCGGTTTCCCGGTGATCGGCGGCGACTTCGTCACCACCGAGGACGGCACCGGACTGGTCCACATCGCCCCCGCCTTCGGCGAAGACGACTACGGCGTCGCCGCGGCCTTCGGGCTGATCGACCCGACCGACCACGGCAGCCTCTACAACCCGGTGCGGCCCGACGGCCGCTTCGACGACCGCGTGAGCGGCTTCGCCGGGGAGTTCGTCAAGGATCCCGGGACGACGCGGCGGCTGATCGACAGCCTCGCCGAGCGCGGCCTGCTGTTCCGCGAGCAGGTCTACGAGCACGCCTATCCGCACTGCTGGCGCTGCGGCACGGCGCTGCTCTACTACGCCAAGTCGAGCTGGTACGTCGCCACCTCGCAGGCGCGCGACGAGCTGCTCGCCAACAACGAGGCGATCGGCTGGCACCCAGAGCACATCAAGCACGGTCGCTTCGGCAAATGGCTGGAGAACAACGTCGACTGGGCGCTCTCGCGCGACCGCTACTGGGGCACGCCGCTGCCGATCTGGGAGTGCTCAGCCGAGGGTTGCGACGGGCGCTTCTGCGCCGGCTCGGTCGCCGAGCTGCGCGAGCGGGCCGGCGGCGAGGTGCCCGACGACCTGCACCGCCCCTACATCGACGAAGTCGTCGTCGAGTGCGAGCGCTGCGGCGGCGAGATGCGCCGGGTCGAGTCGGTGATCGACACCTGGTACGACAGCGGCGCGATGCCCTTCGCCCAGTTCCACTACCCGTTCGAGAACGGGGAGCTGTTCGCGGAGCGCTTCCCGGCCGACTTCATCTGCGAGGCGATCGACCAGACGCGCGGCTGGTTCTACACGCTGCTCGCCGAGTCGACGATGCTGTTCGGGGAGTCCAGCTACCGCAACTGCGTCTGCCTCGGCCTGATCCTCGACCCCGAGGGGCAGAAGATGTCGAAGAGCAAGGGCAACGTGGTCGAGCCCTGGGACGTGATCGCCGCCCACGGCGCCGACGCATTCCGCTGGTACTACCTGACCGCGCAGCAGCCCTGGGCCGGCTACCGCTTCTCCATCGACACGGTGGGCGAATCGGTGCGCCAGTTCCTGCTCACGCTGTGGAACACGTACTCCTTCTGGGTCCTCTACGCAAACGCCGAGAACCTGGGTCCGGCGGACTTCGCCGAATATACGGCCGCCTCCTCTGCTCCGGCGACGCCGGAGGAATCAGATATGGATCCGGCGTCGCTGCCGCGTCCGGGGGCGGCCGGCGAGGACCTGGATCGGTGGGTCCTCTCACGCCTTCAACGGACGATCGCCTCGGTGACCGAGCACATGGACGGCTTCGACTGCACGGCCGCCGGGCGTGAGATCGCCGCCTTCGTCGAAGAGCTCTCCAACTGGTACGTGCGGCTCTCGCGGCGCCGCTTCTGGGAGGGGGACCGGGCCGCTTTCGCCACCCTTCGGCACTGCCTGCTCGAGGTCGCGGCGCTGCTCGCCCCCTTCACGCCCTTCCTCGCCGACGAGATCCACCTCAACCTGGCCGGCGGCGAGGCGGAGCAGCTCGGCGAGCTGCCCGACTCGGTCCACCTGCGCGACTTCCCGTCGGCCGACGCGACGCTCGCCGACCCGGAGCTCGAGGCGGCGATGGACGCCGTGCGGCTGACGGTCGAGCTCGGCCGCGCCGCCCGCGCGCAGGCGAAGGCGAAGGTCCGCCAGCCGCTGCGCCGCGCCGTGATCGTCGCCAACGAGGCCGAGCGCGAGGCGATCGCCGCCCGCGCCGAGCTGGTCAGGAGCGAGCTCAACGTCAAGCGGCTCGACTTCGTCAGCGACGAGTCGGAGCTGGTCAGCTACGCGGTCAAGCCCAACTACCGCTCGCTCGGGCCGCGCTTCGGCAAGCGCATGCCGCAGGTGGCGGCGGCGATCGAGGCGCTCGACCCGACCCACGTGGCCGCGGTGATGGCCGAGGGCGGCGAGGTCGGGATCAACGTCGACGGCGACGAGCACGCGCTCGCCGCCGCGGAGGTCAGCCTCTCGCTGCAGCCGCTGGAGGGCTACGAGGTCGAGGCCGAGGCCGGGCACGCCGTCGCCCTTGAGCTGGAGCTCGACGAGGAGCTGCGCCGCGAGGGCCTCGCCCGCGAGATCGTCCACGCGGTCCAGAACGCGCGCAAAGCGGCCGGGCTGGAGATCACCGACCGGATCGAGCTCGGCCTGGGCGGCGACGAGGAGCTGCTGGCGGCCGCCCGCGCCCACCAGGATTACCTCGCCGGGGAGGTCCTGGCGACGACGGTCGTCTACGACGCTTCGGATGGCGTCACGGCGCGACTCGGCGAGCGCGACTTGGTCATCGCCCTAAGCTGAATGTATCCCCGCTAGACAGGATTCGGCTGGAAGCAGCTTCCGCGGCGACATCGAGGGCCTGCGGGCCGTCGCGATCGGCGCTGTGCTTCTCTGCCACGCGGGGCTGCCTTTCGCCGCCGGCGGCTACGTCGGCGTCGACGTCTTCTTCGTCATCTCGGGATTCCTGATCACGCGGCTTCTGCTCGGCGAGCTCGATCGCACCGGCGGGATATCGCTGCGCCGCTTCTACGCCCGGCGGGCGAGGCGGCTGCTGCCGCTCGTCGCCGTCCTCCTCGCCGCCGTCGGCGTGCTCTCGTTGCTGCTGCTCTCGCCGCTGCGCGCGGTCGAAGTCTCCGGCGACATCGTCAGCTCGGCCCTCTACACCGCCAACTGGCACTTCGCCGCCCAGTCGGTCGACTACTTCGCCCAGGACGTCGAACCGAGCCCGGTGCTGCACCTGTGGTCGCTGGCGATCGAGGAGCAGTTCTACGTCGTCTGGCCGAGCCTGCTGCTCGCGGTCACCTGGCTCTGGCGCCGGCGCGGGGGCTCGGTCCGGCCGGCGATCTGGGCGACCCTCGCGGTCGTCGGGCTGGGCTCGCTGGCGCTCGGCGTCCAGCTCACCGACGCGCAGCCCGCGTCGGCCTATTTCTCGACCTTCGGTCGCGCCTGGGAGCTGGCCCTGGGGGCGGCGCTGGCCCTGCTGGGGGCGGTGCGGATCCCGCGTCCGGCGGCGGCGGCGATCGGTTGGGCCGGGCTCGGCGCGATCGCCTACGCGGCCTTCGCCTTCGACGCGAGCACGCCCTTCCCGGGGGTCGCGGCCCTGCTGCCCACCCTCGGGGCCGCCTGCGTGATCCTCGCCGGCGCTTCGGTCCATGCGCGGACGAGAGGCGCGCCGGCGGGCCTGCTCTCGCTGCCGCCGGTCCGCTACGTCGGGCGCATCTCCTACTCCTGGTACCTCTGGCACTGGCCGGCGCTGATCTTCGCCGCCGTGCTCTGGGGGCCGCTGTCGGTCGCGGCGGGTGTCGCGGTCGTCGCCGCCTCCTGGATCCCGAGCGCCGCCAGCCACCGCTGGATCGAGGACCCGGTCCGCTTCTCCAAGGTGCTGAGCCTGCGGCCGAACCGCGCGATCGCGATCGGCCTCGGCTGCATGGCGATCGGTGCCTCCGCCGGCCTCCTGCTCACCGATCTGCAACCGACCCAGACCGCGGCGCCGCTCTCCGAGGTCAAGGGCGCGGCCGCGCTGCCCGCCCAGCCCCACCCGCAGCGCCGGGCCGATGCCGTGCGGCCCAGCCCGCTGCGGGCGACGGCCGATCGCTCGCGGATGTACTACGAAGGCTGCCTGGTGGGGATCGACGGCACCAACTCGAACCGCTGTCTCTATGGCGACCGCAAGGGGAGGCGCACGCTGATCCTCTTCGGCGACTCGCACGCGCTGCAGTACTCCCCGGCCATCGAAGAGCTGGCGGAACGCCACGAATGGCGGCTGATCGTGCTGACCAAGGCCGAATGCACGCCCGCCGAAGTGCAGATCCGCAGCATGGTGGCCCAGCGCGAGTACTCGCAATGCGACGCCTGGCGCGAAGAGGAGCTGAGGCGGATCGAAATGGGCGCCGACTCCACCGTCGTCGTGGTCAGCGGCGACACCGTCTACACGCCATATGGCGACGGGGGCGAAGAGCTCCACGGCGGCGCCGCGGCCGCCGCGATGGAAGCCGGATACCTCGCGACGCTGGCTCGGATCCACCGGGCCGGCATGCGCACGGTGGTGATCAAGGACACGCCGGTCTCGACCAGCTACGTCCCCGCCTGCGTCTCCGAAAAGCTCCAGCAGCTCGAATCCTGCGCCTTCCCCCTGGTGCGCGACAGGGCCACGGAATACGACGCGCGCGCCGCCAAGGCGGCGCCCGGCTCCCACCTGATCGACCTCACCGCCAAGATCTGCCCCGACCGCCTCTGCCGCGCGGTGATCGGCAACGCCCTCGTCTACCGCGACAAAAGCCACCTCACCGCGACCTACGCCCGCACTCTCGCTCCCAGCATCGAGCGGGGATTGCGGAAGGCCGGCCTGAGCGGACCGGACCGGCCTGATTCCCGCGCGCCGGCTGCCTAGGCTAGGGCCGGCTCGAGCTCGGCCTCGAGGCGGCGCTTCGGCATCGCGCCGACGACTTTCTTCGCGATCGCGCCGTCCTTGAACAGCAGGAGGGTCGGGATCGAGAGGACTTCGTACTGGGCGGCGGTCTGCTGGTTCTCGTCGACGTTGAGGCTGAGGATCGTCAGGTCCTCGCGCTCGGCGTCGATCTCCTCGAGAACCGGGTGGACGACCCGGCAGGGGCCGCACCAGGGGGCCCAGAAGTCGACTAGCACGGGGCCGTCGGCCTCGAGGACGTCGGACTTGAAGGTCGCGTCGGTCACGTCGGTGAGCTTGCCGGTCACTGGTATCGGTCTCCCAAGAGTCGAGGTTCAGCTCTCAATACTTCAGAAAGTATAGCGAGGGTCGCAACCCCCGCCCATATCCCTATGTTTGCCGAGTATGACGATGACGAACGCCGAGATCGCCGCCGCGCTGGAAGAGCTCGGCGTCCTCTACGAGCTGGACGGCGCGGTCAAATACCGGGTGCTCGCCTACTCGCGGGCGGCGAAGGCGATCCGCGAAAGCCCGGTCTCGGTGGCCGAGCTGGCGGCGGCGGGGCGGGCGACCGAGGTTCCCGGCGTCGGCAAGACGCTGGCGGAGAAGATCGACGCGCTTTTGGAGACGGGGGAGATCCCCGCCGCGGTGAAGCTGAAGGCGAGGTTCCCGCCGACCCTGATCGAGGTGACCCGCGTCCCCGGAGTGGGTGCGAAGACCGCGCGGCTGCTGTTCGAGCAGCTCGGCGTCCGCTCGCTCGAGGACCTGAAGGCGGCGGCGCAGGCGGAACGGGTCCGCGAGGTCAAGGGCCTCGGGCCGAAGGCGGAGGAGAACGTGCTCGCCTCGCTCGAGCGCCTCGGCGAGCCCGGCGAGGGGCCCGGCCGCCTGCTGCTCTCGGCGGTGCGGCCGATCGCCGAGGAGCTGGCGACGGCGCTGCGCGAGCACCCCGCGGCGCGGCGGGTCGAGGTCGCGGGTTCGGTGCGGCGCTGGGCAGAGACCTGCAAGGACATCGACCTGATCGCGACCGCCGAGGAGCCGCTGGCGCTCGCCGAGCACCTGGCCGGCCACGAGCTGATCGCCGCCGCCGGCAACCCCGGCCCCAACGGCCTGCGGGCGCAGACCCACAACGGGATCGGCGTCGACCTGCGGATCGTCCCGCCGCAGGCCTTCGGCAACCTGCTGCAGCACTTCACGGGCTCCCAGGCGCACAACGTGCAGCTGCGCGAAGAGGCGGTGGCGCGCGGCCTCTCCGTCTCCGAGCACGGGATCGTCGAAACCGAGAGCGGCGAGGCGACCCTCTGCGCGAGCGAGCCCGAGGTCTACGAGCGGCTCGGCTACGCCTACGTCGAGCCCGAGCTGCGCGAGGGTCGCGGCGAGCTGAAGGCGGCGCGCGAGGGCGAGCTGTTGGAGCTCGTCTCGCTCGGGGACGTGCGCGGAGACCTGCACGCGCACACGACGCTCTCCGACGGGCGCAACACGCTGGCGGAGATGGCCGAAGCGGGGCGGGCGCGCGGCTACGCCTACATGGCGATCACCGACCACTCGGCCAGCCACGGCTTCGGCGACCACGTCACCGCCGAGCGCCTCTGGCAGCGGATCGAGGAAGTGCGCGAGTGGAACAGGGGCCGGCACGGCTTCCGCCTGCTCGCCGGCTCGGAGATCAACATCGGCCTCGACGGCACGCTCGACTATCCGGACGACCTGGTCGCGGCGCTCGACTGGGTCGTTGCCAGCGTCCACACCTCGTTCTCGGTCTCCCCGCGGGCGATGACCGAGCGGGTGCTCGCGGCGATCGAGAACCCGAACGTCGACTGCATCGGCCATCTCACCGGGCGCCTGATCGGCCGCCGCGAGCCCTACGGGATAGACGTCGAGGCGGTCGCCGAGGCGGCGGCGCGCACCGGCACGATGCTCGAGATCAACGGCAACCCCAACCGCCGCGACCTCTCCGAGCACCACGCCCGCCTCGCCCGCGAAGCCGGCGCGACGATCGTCCTCAACACCGACGCGCACGGCGTCGACACGCTCGACAACATGGCCTACGCGGTAGCCACCGCCCGCCGCGCCTGGCTGACCCCTGCGGACATCGCAAATACGCGCGACTGGCGCCACTTCAAGTCACTGCTGAAGAATTAATCAGCGAGCGTCACAGTCTGATTCCTCGCGAGCGGCGCCGATATGGCGCCTAGCCGCCGCCCCCGGACGCGAAGCGGAGGAGGCGGCGGTTTATGCGTGTAGTCGGTCGCTGCGCAGGCCCGGCGTGCGCACGAGCTCGATCGGCTTTAAAGCCGAGTTGGGGACGACGTAGAACTTGACGCCGTCGCGGTGCTCGATGCCGAGGACGGCGGCCTCGCGGGTGCGCATGGTGAGGGCGACGAGCAGGGCGTAGCCGGCGCCGATCGCCGCCACGCCGGGGTAGACGACGCCGAGGACGCCGGCGGCGAGGGCCGTGAGGCCGATCGGCCAGAGGCGGATCGCCGCGACCCGGCCCGGGGACTCCTGGGGGAGCGAGGTCGCCGTGCGGGCGCGGGCGAGCGCGTCGCGGACGCCGTCGGCGGCCCGCGCCGGGCGGCCCAGCCAGGCGCCGAGCAGGAGCGAGATCAGCCACCAGACGGCGGCGACGTAGACGGTCCTCGTGTCGCCGTCGCGGCCCGCGGCGAGCGCCGCGATCGCCCCCAGCGCGGTCGCCTCGGCGCCGGTGAGGAAGACGGTGATCCGCAGCAGGTCGGTGTAGGGCATCGGGCCTTTCTACTCCGCCAGCGCCTCCAGCAGCGCCAGCCAGCCCGACGGCCCCTCGACGGTCAGGTCGGCCTCCTCGGCGATCTCCGCCGGGCCCTCGTCGGAGGCGACGCCGACGCAGACGGCCGTCTCGAGCTCGCCGTCTCGCTGCAGCTCGCGCAGCCGCCGGAAGGCGTCGAGGTCGGTCCGGTCGTCGCCGGCGTAGACCGCGCGGTCGAGGTTTGAGCCGCTATCCGGCTCAAAGCCCGACCGCGCGGCGGGTGGGGCCGTTAGCAGCGCCGCCACCGCCGCGTCCTTGCCGCCGCCGCCGGGCGGCCGCAGCTCCAGCACCTTGCGCCCCCAGCGCAGCTCCAGCCCGGCCCGTCCCGCGGCGGTGCCGATCTCGTGCGCCTGCGCCTCCGCCGCGCGGTCGTCCTCGGCGCCGCGCCAGTGCAGCGCCTGGATCGGGCCCTTGTCCTCGAGCCGCAGGCCGGCCTCGGCGAGCGCCTGCGGCCCCAGCTCGGCGAGGAACCCGGCGGCGTCGCCCTCGCGCCCCGCCAGCGCCGGGTCGAAGCGCGGCTGCCGCTCGCCCGGCAGCAGCAGCTCGAGCCCATGGTTGCCGGCGTAGGCGATGTCCTCGATGCCGACCAGCCGCCGCGCCTCCTCCGCCCGCCGGCCGGAGACGCAGCCGACCAGGCCGTAGCGCCCGCTCAGCCGGCGCAGCGCCTCGCTCGCCCGCGCCGGCACCGCGGCTTCCTCGGGCCTGGCGACGATCGGCGCCAAAGTGCCGTCGACGTCGGTGAGGATTGCGCTGCTCGACGGATCGTCGCGCCAAGGCGCCAGCGGGCCGAGCTCCGCCGCGCCCCCGCCTCTGCCTGATTCGGGAGACACGCGAACTAGTATCGCGCGATGGCGACCGCGAACCGCGACCAGACGCTGAAGCTCGCCGCGATCGGCACCCTGGCGGGCGTCTTCAGCGGCCTCTTCGGCGTCGGCGGCGGCACCGTGATCGTGCCGCTGCTGATCTTCTGGCTCGGCTACGGCGAGCGCCTCGCCACCGGCACCAGCCTCGGGGCGATCGTCCTGATCGGCCTGCTCGGCACGCTCGCCCAGGGCGGCCTCTACGGCAACGTCCACCTCGCCACCGGCCTGCTGCTGGCGATTCCGGCCGTGCTCGGCGTCCTCGCCGGCACCGCGATCCAGCAGCGCATCTCGCAGCGTGCCGTCTCGCTGCTCTTCGCCGCCCTGCTGGTGGCCGTCGCGATCGAGCTGATAGTCAAGTGACGAGCCGGGGCCGACCGTGAACGAGGTGCTCGCGGCGCTGCTTGCGGTCGCCGGCGGCCTCGCCGGCGGCCTGGTCGGCGTCGGCGGCGGCGTGCTCTTCGTGCCGGCGCTGACCGTCTTCCTCGGCCTCAGCCAGGTCGAGGGGGAGTCGACCTCGCTGCTGATCATCGGCGTCGTCGCGCTCGTCGGCGCCGCCCGGCAGAACTCCTACGGCAACCTGCGGCTGCGCGACGCCGTCGTCATCGGCGTGCTCTCGCCGCTCGGCGTGCTGATCGGAGTCGTCGTCGCCAATGCGGTTCCCGAGCGCGCGCTCGAACTCTCCTTCGCCGCGCTGGTCCTCTTCATCGCCTACGGCCTGGTGAAGAGGGCTCTCTCGCCTCAGGCCTGAGAAGGGGGTGGCGAGGGCGCTACGCTCAAAGCGTGGACTCATCCCTCACCTGGCACGGCGACGTGCCGCAGCTGCGCTCGCCGATCCTCGTCTGCGCCTTCCGCGGCTGGAACGACGCGGCCGGCTCCGCCTCCGCCGCCCTGGGGGCGGTCGCCGAGGCCTTCGACCCGCAGCTCGTCGCCGAGATCGACCCGGAGGAGTACTTCGACTTCCAGGCGACCCGGCCGACGATCGTCCTCTCCGAGGGCCAGGCGCGCAGCATCGAGTGGCCGCAGAACGAGCTGGTCGCCGTCCGCGTCCCCGGCGCCGAGCGCGACCTCGTGCTCTTCGACGGCACCGAGCCCAACCTGCGCTGGCGCACCTTCTCGGAGGCGGTGGCGACGGCCGCCGACGCGCTCGGGGCCGAGATGGTGATCACCCTGGGCGCCCTGGTCGCCGAGGTCTCCCACACCCTGCCGGTGCCGATCACCGGGCTCGCCTCCGACGAGCAGCTGATCGAGGAGCTCGATCTGCAGCGTTCCAACTACGAGGGCCCGACCGGGATCGTCGGCGTCGTCCACGACTGCTGCCGCCAGCTCGGCATGACCTCGGCCTCGCTGTGGGCGGCCGTGCCCCACTACGTCGCCGCGGTCCCCAACCCGAAGGCGGCGCTGGCGCTGCTGCGCCGGCTCGAGGGGCTGACCGGGATCGCCGTCGACGCGACCGAGCTGGAGGAGGAAACGGCGAGCTACGAGGAGCAGATCGGCCGCGCCGTCGCCGCCAACCCCGAGATCGCCGAACTGGTCGAGCGGATCGAGGCCGAGCAGGTCGAGCAGCTTGGGTCGGAGGAGGACGACCTTCCATCTGCTGACACGATCGCCAGAGAGTTCCAAAATTTCTTGCGCCAGCAGGGAGACTGAGGCGCCGGTTTTGCAGCCGTCTCAGCTCTCTGCCGCGGGGCAGATCAGCTTGTAGTCGCACCAGCCGCAGACCGTGGGCGAGGGGCGCGGCTCGAAGTCCTGGCCGAGCACCCCCTCGCCGACCTCGAAGACGGTGCGCTCGACCCGCTCTGCGTCGTCGGGGCGGACCGGCGCCGCGACCTTCTCGGCGTCGAGCACGTAGTAGTAGCTGCCGGTGTTCGCTTCCAGCTCCCAGGCCTCGCGGGCGGCGAGCCGGTAGAGCGCCAGCTGCAGGTCGCTCTCCAGGTCGGCCTCGCTCTTGCGCTCGCCGGTCTTGTAGTCGATCAGCTCGTGGTCGCCGCCCGGCAGCCGGTCGACGCGGTCGACGCGGCCGCGCACGTGGTGCTCGCCGATCCGGATGTCGAACTTGCGCTCCAGCCAGACCGGCTCGCCCTCGGACTCGCTCTCGCGCTCCCAGTAGAGGCGCATCGCCTCGCGCGCCCGGTCGCGGAACTGCAGCTCGTCGTCGCCGGCGCCGAAGCCGGTGCGCCGCCAGCCCGACTCGAACAGGTCCATCAGCCGCGGCAGGCCTTCGTCGGAGTCCTCCTTGTGGAAGCGTTCGAGCACGTTGTGGATCAGGATGCCGAAGCGCTGGTTGATCGTCGGCTCCTGCGGGATCCCGAAGACGCGGGCGAACTTGTACTTCAGCGGACAGGTCAGGTAGAGGTCGAGGTCGGAGGCCGAGAGGCTGAGCGCGCCGTCGCCTCGGCGCGGCAGGAACTGCTCCAGGGAGGGCTCGTGGCGGGCGGCGATCAGCCGCCGCCGCCCCTCGCGCTCGCGCTCGGAGCCGAGCAGGTAGGAGTCGAGCGGGGAGGCGTCGAGCTCGGTCTGCTGCTCGGGGGTGGCGACCTGGCGCAGCAGGCCGTTGACCGCCTCGATCGCCTCCGCGGTCGGCTCCTCTCCGGGCCGCTGGGCGAGCGCCGCCAGCTTCAGCAGCTCGAGGTAGCGGGCGATCGCCCGGTTGACGTCGATCGCCGTGTCGAGGCGCGGCTCGGAGAGGTCGCGGCCGGCCTTCCACGAGGCCTCGAGGATCTCCTCGCGCAGCATCCGGTAGGTCGCGTGCAGGCCCTCGGCCGGGCCGAAGAGCTCCTCCTCGTGCGCCTCCTCCTCGGCCTCCGCGCCGGCGAGGGCCGCGGCGTAGGGGATCGAGGGGCGGGACTCATGGCTCTCGACCCGCGAGAGGACGAGCCCTTCGCGCGCCGGGCGCCCGATCCGCTCGAACCCGGCGGCGCGCTCCATTCCGAGAACGAAGACATGGTCGAACTCGCGGCCCTTGACCGCCCCGCGCGTAAGTCCCTGCACGGCGTTCCGGGCGGGGGGGTCGCTGAGGCCGGTGGGTTCGACCCCGGCATCGGCCACAGCGGTCAGGTGGCGGACGAAATCCCGGGTTGAGCCATTCGGTTCGCGCCGAGCCCAAGCTGCCGCGAGGTCGGCGAGGCGCGAAAGTCCCAGCAGCCGCTCTGCGACCTCGGGCTGGGCGGCGAACAAGCGTTGGCGACGCAGCCCGACCGCCTCGATCAGGCGTCTGACGAAGACGTCGGCGCGACGTTCCTCGATTACGGCCGAGGCGGTGCTGTACAGCTTGAGGAAAGCCTGAATCCGCTCTCTCGCCTCAGGAGAGATCTGCGGGCTCTCAAGGGCGGCTTCACAGGCCGAGACGATGTCGAGCTTGCGGCGTCTCGCGATCGTCGTCAGGCGAGCCAGGTCGGCGGAGCGCAGCTCGACCGGGGGTCGCGTGAGCGCCCGGGCCGCAGCGGCGGAATCGGCGGGATCGGCCAGGACCCTCAGCCACGCAATCGCGTCGCGGACCTCTGGCCGTTGGAACAACGCCGCCGGCCCCGACATGTGGAAGGGGATCCCACGCTCCTCCATCGCCGCGGCGATCGGCCCACCTTGCTCCTGGCCCTCCACCAGCACGCAGATCTCCTCCGGCGCGGCCCCTCCCGCGATCAGGTGCTCTGCTTCGCGTGCGACAGCTTGAGCCTGCGCTCGCTCGTTGCCGCAGCGCCAGAAGCGCATGGGGGGGTCGCGGAAAACATGGGAAAGGACGATGGTTTGCGGCCGGCGGGTCCTGTCGGAGGACAGGGGGGTGTCAGCGGTCTGGGGCGACCGAACACCCCCCTGTCCTCCGCCACCCGCCGGAGGGGCCTCTTCGGCGTACACATGGTTTCCGTGCTCCCTCGATAGCTCCAAGAGGACCCTCCGCTGCGCGGGCGTTGCGTCCTCCAGCTCGTCCACGATGACTTGTTCGAAGCGGTGGGCCAGCTGGGCGCGGACCTCGGGACGCTCGTCGAGCAGCTTGCCCAGGGTCAGGTAGACGTCGTTGCGGTCGAGGGTGCACGCGCTCGCGAGGATGCGGTCGTGCGCGGCGGCGAGCTCGACCAGGTCGGGGTCCGCGGGCTCGGCGCCGGACTTCAGCTCGTCGATTTGCTCCAGCAGCCGGGCCAGCAGGCCGGCGGGGTTGCCGCGGATCTGCTGGTGGCGCAGGGGCAGCTCTTCGATCCGGTCGAGCAGCAGGGCGAGGCGCTCGGCCCGGCCGAGCACGCCGAACATCGGGTCGAGCCCCGCGGCCGTCGCGTGGTCGCGCAGCAGTCGCTCGCCGAGCGTCTCCCAGGTGCCGATCCAGAGCTCTTCGAGCGGCCGGTCGAGCAGCTGCTCGACGCGGCCGCGCAGATGGGCGGCGGTTGCACGGGTGGTCGCGAGGAGGAGGATCCGCTCGGGTCGGGTCCCCTCCTCGACCAGGCCGGCGAAGCGGCGGGCGAGCACCTCGCTCTTGCCGGTCCCGGCTTCGCCGATCAGCAGCAGCGAGCCGGCGCGGTGGCGGATCGCCCGCTCCTGGGGCTCGGCGAGAGCAAGCATGGTCCAACGCTACCGGGCGAGCGGCCTCCATAGGATGAGCGGAGTGGACCCGCTTTCCGCAGACTGGCTGGGGATCTGCCGCCGCATCGTCGGCGTGCAGCGCGAGCTGTTCGCGCAGACGCCTGGGATCGCGGAGCGCACCGAGTACGAGGGCGTCGGCGAGGGCGGCGACCACAGCCTGGTCATCGACCGACGCTGCGAGGACGCCGTCTTCGCCGAGCTGGAGAAGCTCGCCGCCGACGGCGCCGCCTTCACGGCGATATCCGAGGAGCGCGGCGAGGTCGCCTTCGGCGGCGGCACGGCTCGCGTGGTGATCGACCCGATCGACGGCTCGCTCAACACGCGCCGCACGCTGCCGGCGCACAGCCTCAGCATCGCCGTGGCCTCGGGCGACTCGATGGCGGACGTCGAGTTCGGCTACGTCTACGACTTCGGCGCCGGCGAGGAGTTCGCCGCGCGGCGTGGAGGGGGCGCGGAGCTCGACGGCAGCCGGGTCGAGGCGGCCGCCGACGCGGAGAAGCTGGAGCTGCTCGGTGTCGAGTCGGCGGCGCCGGGCCTGATGCGGCCGTTGGACGAGGCGCTCGACGGCGACGTCTTCCGCCTGCGGGTGATCGGCTCGATCGCGATCACCGCCTCCTACGTGGCCGCGGGGCGGCTCGACGCCATGCTCAGCCTGCGCCCCTGCCGTTCGGTCGACATCGCCGCCGCGCAGCTGATCGCGCGCGAGGCCGGCGCCGCGGTCGCCTTCGGCGACCTGCCGGCCGAGGAAGTCGGCCTGGGGCTCGACGCCCGCTTCCCGATCGCCGCCGCAGCCGGAGAGAGGTCCTTGGCGACGATCCGCAGGTCCACGGGACCCCAGGTGTAACTCCTGCCGAGAACAGGTGTTCGGAAGAACATACGTTCGCTACACTCGCGAGCTCCCCCGACCCGAAACCTCTCCGAAGGGATGATCCCAATGGCGACCAAAACCGCCTCCAGCAAAGCCAGCAGCAACTCGAAACCGAAATCGCGGCCGAAGACCACGCCGCCGCCCGTCCCCTCGCGCGCCGAGCAGGCCCGCGCCGCCGCCGAAAGCGCCGTCGACGTCCCGGTCGGCGCGGTGCTCGAGGTCAGCGACCGCGTGGCCGAGCTGGTCGAGCCGTTCGCCGGCCGCAGCGCCGCCCGCAAACAGCTCCGCTCCTACGGCACGCAGCTGCGCCGCACGGTAAAGCGCAGCGAGCGCCGCGGCGCCACCGCCCGCCGCAAGGCGACCACGGAAGCCCGCAAGACCCGCAACAAAGTCGAGCGCGAGGCGCGCAAACGACAGAAATTGGTGCGCAAGGCGCTCGACGAGCAGACCTCGCGTGCGCAGGGGCTCGTGGACCAGGTATCGGAACAGCTCGCCGCCATCCGCTGAGCGTCACCTTCCGGTGACGAGGACTGGCCGTGAGCCCGCCGGGGCGTACGGCCAGTTCTCCTCTGCCGGCACGTAGGCCCGGAACTGGAAGCGGGCCCCGCGGCTGTCGTCGTCGCTGAACCGGTAGGAGTAGCGAAAGCGGCCGCGGCCGTCGGTCTGAATCGTGCGGAAGGCCGACCAGGGCGAGCGGCCGAGCCTGAACTGGAGCCGCACCGGCATTCCCTTGCTGGGGATCGTGCCCGGCGCCGCGACGACCCGTCCGCGAAAGACGAGCGGCCGTCCGCCGACCGTCGCCGAGCCGGACGAGGCGCGCAGCCGGACGCGTCCTCGCACCCGCAGGCGCAGCGTCCGTGCGGCCGAGCGCCTCAGGGTGCGGCTGCCGGGATAGAGCAGCTCGATCGTCCGGCTCGGCCCGCGCGGGGTGCGGAAGGAGAAGCGGCCGGCCGGGTCCGTTCGCACGGTCGACTCGCGGGCTCCCGGGTGGGCGCCCGGCGCGAACCGTTCGAGCACCCGCACCGGAGCGCCGGCGAGCGGCGTGTGCACGCCGGCGATCAGGCGTCCCCTTATGCGGATGCGCTGTCCGTAGCGGACGGTCCGCCCGAGGCCGCGCCGGAAGGCGCCACGCAGCCTGGTCGTCGCCTTCAGCGGGTTGGCGAGGACCATCGGCGAGCCGTCCGCTCGGGTGGTCGTGAGGGTCGAGTTGCCGGCCGCGTCGTAGGCGAGCGCCGCGAACTCGTAGCCGCCGGGCGGCGCGGCGTCGGAGTCCCAGCGCGCGCGCAGCTCGCCGTCCGCCGGCGGGGCGGCGGGCAGGCGCTGGTATGCGTCGCCGCTGCCGGCGCGGCGGACGCCGATCCAGCCCCGGCCGGTGTCGGCCCCCGAGAGCCGGTCGGCGATCCGCGCGCGGATCAGCTCCGGGTCGCGCGGGTCCTGCGAGTTGCGGAAGGCCGCGCGGGGCGGCGTGCGGTCGATCCGCACCCAGGTCACGCGCGGCGCGTGGTCGCCGGTGCCGCCGACGGTCGCGCCGTCGTCGACGTTGCCGGCGGCGTCGCGGGCGTAATAGGCGACGCGGTGCGCGCCCTCGGCGATCACACTCGCGGCGGCGGTGTTGCCGAAGGCGATCGCGGGGGCGCCGCCGTCGATCCGGATCGCCGTGAACGGTCGAGGCCCGTCTCCGCTCGCCTCCATGCCCGAGCCCGAGTC
Organism: Solirubrobacterales bacterium; assembly: GCA_035698885.1. Taxonomy (GTDB): domain Bacteria; phylum Actinomycetota; class Thermoleophilia; order Solirubrobacterales; family 70-9; genus VRUE01. Next base: position 25,105 of record DASSBJ010000004.1, on the reverse strand, counting down.
GCCGGCGATCGCTTCGAGCCGGATTCCGCGGTTCGTCCAGCCCGGCGGGGCCCCGGCGAGTCGCGTCACCGGATCGACCCGGTCGACGTGGAGAACCGCGTGGCTCGCCGGCGAGGCCATCCCGGAGCCGGAGACGGCCGCGACGTGCAGGTAGCTCGTGCCTTCGGGCGGTTCGGCGATCGTCAGCTCGTCGTCGCCGGTCCCTCCGCTCAGCGTCGTCTCCGGCGCGCTGCAGCGATCGGGCGTCGCACAGGGAAAGCCACGCGGATCGGCGTCGACCGCCGCCGCGTAGCCGCGGATCCCGGCGGGTGGCAGCGGCTCGGTGGGACGGCCGAGGCGAATGCGCAGCGGCAGGTCGGTGCGGCCGATCCAGCTTTGAAGCGGAGCGAGCGAGAAGCCGCCAGGCCGCGTGTCGTCGAAGCGCAGCGGCACGGTTGCCGCCGGTCCCTCTGCGCCCGCTGCGTCCTCGAACCAGATCTCCGCCGTGTAGGCGCCGGGCAGGCGCCCCGTTTCCAGCGGCCCGATCCACGTTTCGGACCAGTTCCGCCGCCCTTCGCCGAGCACGGCGCCGGCGACGTCGCTGACCCGGTAGTGGACCGCGGCCGGCGCCGGCTGGCCCGCCGCAGGCGCGCTCCAGGTGAGCGAGAAGAGATTCTCCGCGTGCCAGCCCTCGCCGCCGACGACGCTCAGTTCGGCCGGTCGCGGCGGCGCGGCGGCGGCCGGCAGCGCGAGCGCCGCGAGGCCGGCGCAGAGCGCGAGCAGCACCGCTCCCAGGAGCCGCCTCACGGCCCGAACTCCCCTGCCGGGTCCCCGCCGCCGGCGCTCGACGATTCGGCGGGCGGCGGCGCCGCTTCCACCGGCGGCGCGTATTCGACCGCCCCGGCTTCGGCCCCCGCGGTCGGCGCTTCGCTCGCTTCGGGCTCGGGTTCGGGCTGCGGCTCCGGTTCGGGCCTTGGCTTCGGCTCGTGCCGCGGTTCGACCGGCGCCGGCGCCGGTTCGTACCGCGGCCCCGACGATTCGAGCTCGTCGATCGCGCGCCGCGAGATCCGCTCGACCGTCGGTTCCGCGCCGTGCTTCGCCTGGACGTCGAACGGAAGCGGTGCGACGCCGGTCGCCACGCAGGCCGCGCCGCCGACGGTGCCCGCGCAGACCGCGAGCAGCTTGGCCAGCGCCGCCACGCCGGCGCCGCGCGAGCCGCCGGCCGCGGCGACCTGCGTCACCCCGGAGGCCTCGCCGCCGCCTCCCGGAAGGCGCGAGTGCAGCCCGACGAGCAGCTCCTGCGCCCGCTCGAGCAGCGAGCGCGAGAGCGGCAGCGCGGGAGCCAGCGCCGCGACCGCGGCCGGCGTCGTCCGGTAGGAGCGCATCGTCGCCCGGCAGGCCGCGCAGGCGCGCAGGTGCTCGCGCACCGCCGCATCGGTCGCGGCGCTGGCCTCGCCGTCGCAGAAGGCGGAGAGCAGCGGCAGCAGGTCCTTGCAGCGCTCGCCGCTCTCGCTGCTGCCGAACAGGCGCCGGAAGCGCTCCCGGCCCTCGGCCAGCGAGCGGTTCACCTTGGTCTGGCTGTAGCCGGTCAGCTCGCCGATCTCGTCGTAGGAGTAGCCCGCGGCGAGCAGGGTCAGCGAGCGCAGCTCGGCCGGCTTCAGTCCCCGCAGCGCCTCGCGGGTGCGGGCGTTGCGCTCGCGCTGCTCGGTGCGCTCGCCGGGACCGGCGTTGTCGGCGGCGAGCCGCTCGACCGGGTCGCCGACCTCGTCGAAGCCGATGCCGAGCATCCGCTCGCGGTAGCGGCGCAGCGCCAGCGCCTCGTGCTTGACCACGGTCTTCGTCCAGGGCAGCAGGTCGCGCGGCCGCTCGCTCGGCGCTTTCGTCAGGACGATCTCCAGCGCCCGCTGGTAGGCGTCTTCGGCGTCGTCCTCGCAGAGCGAGAAGCGCCGCGCGGCCCGGCGCAGCTCGGCCTCCTCGCGCGCGACGAGTTCGACGGCGGCGCGCTTGCGCCCGGCTGTGACGGTCCCTCCCCGCACCGGTTCAGCTTCCTCGTCGAACATGCCACGTAGAGCCAGGGAGGATGCGGATCTCTCCCCCCTCCTGGACGCTTGATCGGGCCCAAACCCCGCTAATTGCAAACTTCAGCGTTTATCCCCACCGGTGCTGTCGAGGTTTTGATCGCTATCCGGTGAAAACCTCGACAGCGGTCTCGAAGGGGTGTCCCGGTAGCATCCCGACCGCGATGAGCACCTGCGTGATCACCGGCGGCGCCGGCTTCCTCGGCTCGCACCTCTGCGAGCACCTGCTCGGCAAGGGCCACAGGGTGATCTGCGTCGACAACCTCGAGACCGGCTCGCTGCAGAACATCGAGCACATCCGCGACGAGGCCTTCGAGTTCCGCAACATCGACATCATCGAGAAGGTCGAGATCCCGGAGCCGGTCGACTTCGTCTACCACCTCGCCTCGCCGGCCAGCCCGATCGACTACCTGCGGCTGCCGCTGCACACGCTCAAGGTCGGCTCGCAGGGCACCCACCACATGCTCGGCCTGGCCAAGTTCAAGCGCGCCCGCTTCCTGCTCGCCTCGACCAGCGAGGTCTACGGCGATCCCCAGGTCCATCCGCAGAGGGAGGACTACTGGGGCCATGTCAACCCGATCGGCCCGCGCGGCGTCTACGACGAGGCCAAGCGCTACGCCGAGGCGCTGACCATGGCCTACCACCGCCAGCAGGGCGTCGACACCTCGATCGTGCGGATCTTCAACACCTACGGGCCGCGCATGCGGGCGCAGGACGGGCGGGCGATCCCGACCTTCCTGCGCCAGGCGCTCAAGGACCAGGCGCTGACCGTCTTCGGCGACGGCAGCCAGACGCGCAGCTTCTGCTACGTCGACGACCTGATTCGCGGCATCGTCGCGCTCGCCGAGTCGGACGCGCACACGCCGGTCAACATCGGCAACCCGAACGAGTTCACCCTGCTGGAGCTGGCCAAGGCGGTGATCGAGGTGACCGAGTCGCGCTCGGAGATCGTCTACGAGCCGCTGCCCGTCGACGACCCGCAGCAGCGCCAGCCGGACATCGGACGCGCCCGCGACCTGCTCGGCTGGGAGCCGCGGGTCGAGCTGCGCGAGGGGCTGCGTAAGACGATCGAGCAGGCGGGCGTCGAGCGGCTCGCCGGCGCCACGGACTGATGGCCGAGCAGGCATCGGAGCGTCCGACGATCGCGCCGCTGGTCGGTCCCGACGACGAGCGCGTCATCACCGACTCGGGGATCGAGATCGAGCGCCTCTACACCGAGGACGACGTCGCCCCGGGGCTCGAGGAGCGGCTCGGCACGCCGGGCGAGCCCCCGTTCACCCGCGGCATCCACGAGGGGATGTACCGCGACCGGCTGTGGACGATGCGCCAGTACGCCGGCTTCGCGACGCCGGAAGACACCAACGAGCGCTACCGCTACCTGATCGAGCACGGCTCGACCGGCCTCTCGATGGCCTTCGACCTGCCGACCCAGCTCGGCCGCGACTCCGACGACCCGCTGTGTGCGGGCGAGGTCGGCCGCACCGGGGTGCCGATCGACACGATCGAGGACATGCGGATCTGCTTCGACAAGATCCCGCTCGACCAGGTCTCGACCTCGATGACGATCAACGCTCCGGCGGCGATCCTGCTGCTGCTCTACGAGCTGGTCGGCGAGGAGCAGGGGGTGCCGAGCGAGAAGCTGCGCGGCACGGTCCAGAACGACGTGCTGAAGGAGTACATGGCGCGCGGCAACTACATCTACCCGCCCGGGCCGACGATGCGCCTGACCACCGACATCTTCGAGTACTGCCGCGAGAACGTGCCGAAATGGAACACGATCTCGATCTCCGGCTACCACATCCGCGAGAAGGGCTGCTCGGCCGTGCAGGAGGTCGCGTTCACGCTCTCCAACGCGATCGCCTACGTCGAAGCGGCGCTCGAGCGCGGGCTGAAGATCGACGAGTTCGCGCCCCGCCTGGCCTTCTTCTTCAACGGCCACAACAACGTCTTCCAGGAGGTCGCCAAGTTCCGCGCCGTGCGGCGGATGTGGGCGAAGATCGTCAAGGAGCGCTTCGGGGCGGAGAACCCGAGCTCGATGAAGATCCGCTTCCACACCCAGACCGGCGGCGTCACGCTGCAGGCCCAGCAGCCGGAGGTCAACATCATCCGCGTCGCCCTGCAGGGCTTCGCCGCGGTCGCCGGCGGCACCCAGTCGCTGCACACCAACGGCTTCGACGAGGCGCTGGCGCTGCCGACCGAGCGCTCGGCGCGGATCGCGCTGCGCACCCAGCAGGTGCTCGCGCACGAGTCGGGCGTCGCCGACACGGTCGACCCCTTCGCCGGCTCCTACTTCGTCGAGTCGCTGACCGACGAGGTCGAGGCGCGCGCCTGGGAGCTGATGGACAAGGTCGAAGAGCTGGGCGGCTCGGTCGAGGCGCTGGAGTTCATGCAGCGCGAGATCGAGGAGTCGGCGCACTCCTACCACGAGCGCTACAAGTCGGGCCAGGACATCGTCGTCGGCGTCAACAAGTACGTCACCGACCAGGTCGACGACGTCGACATCCTGCGGGTCGACCCGGAGTCCGAGCAGCGCCAGCTGACCCGCCTCGAGGCGTTCAAGCAGGCGCGCGACCAGGCGGTGGTGGAGACGAAGCTCGAGCAGCTGCGCGCCGTCGCCCGCGGCGAGGGCAACCTCCTGCACCCGATCCGCGCCGCGCTGGCGGCCGGCGCCTCGATCGGCGAGGCCTGCGGCGCGATGCGCGACGTCTTCGGCGAATACCAGGGAGGAGCTTTCTTCTAGGCCGCGAACCCTCGGAGGATGATCGAGGTTTCGCGGACCCTGATGAAGTCCGAGCCCGAACTGGCCGAGCTGGTGGCGGAGGTCGAGGGGGTCGAGGTGACGATGGCCGAGAAGGGCTTCGGCACGCGGGTGGAGATCCGCGCCGTCGACGGCGCCGGGCTCGGCCGGGCCGACCTGGAGCGTCTGCTCGACCGGCTCGCGGAGCCGCAGAAGCAGCCCTTCTCATAGACTCCCGCGCCGCGATGCGCGAGCGAAATCCGGTCACCCACGAGGAGAAGCTCTCCTACCTGCGCGAGCTGCGCGAGGAAGCCGTTCACTCCGCCTCCGAGGAGGCGGTCGAGAAGCAGCACGCGAAGGGCAAGATGACCGCCCGCGAGCGGATCGAGAAGCTGCTCGACCCCGGCTCCTTCGAGGAGCTCGACACCTTCGTCCGTCACCGCACCTACGACTTCGAGATGCAGAAACGACGGCCCTGGGGCGACGCCGTGGTCACCGGGCACGGCACGGTCGACGGTCGCCCGGTCTTCGTCTTCTCGCAGGACTTCACCGTCTTCGGCGGCAGCCTCGGCGAGGTGATGGCGGAGAAGATGTGCAAGGTGATGGACCAGGCCGCCGCGGTCGGGGCGCCGGTTATCGGCATCAACGACTCGGGCGGCGCGCGGATCCAGGAGGGCGTCGTCAGCCTCGGCGCCTATGGCGACGTCTTCGTCCGCAACGTCAAATGCTCGGGCGTGATCCCGCAGATCAGCCTGATCATGGGGCCCTGCGCCGGCGGCGCCGTCTACTCGCCGGCGATGACCGACTTCATCTTCATGGTCAAAGAGACCTCGCACATGTTCATCACCGGCCCCGAAGTGATCAAGACGGTCACCGGAGAGGAAGTCGAGTTCGAGGAGCTGGGCGGGGCGATGAGCCACAACTCGAAGTCCGGCGTCGCCCACTTCGCCGCCGAGGACGAGGAGAGCTGCCTCGAGGACGTGCGCTACCTGCTCGGGTTCCTGCCCTCCAACAACCTCGAGCCGCCGCCGCGCTTCGCCCCGCAGGACGATCCGGATCGCGAAGACGAGGAGCTGCAGACGATCGTCCCCGACGACCCGTCCAAGCCCTACGACATGCGCGAGGCGATCGCCCGGATCGTCGACGACGAGGACTTCTTCGAGGTCCACGAGCACTTCGCCAAGAACATCGTCTGCGGCTTTGCCCGCCTCGACGGCTTCCCGGTCGGCGTCGTCGGCAACCAGCCCGCCCACCTGGCCGGCGTGCTCGACATCGAGGCCTCCGAGAAGGCCGCCCGCTTCGTCCGCACCTGCGACGCCTTCAACGTGCCGATCCTGACCTTCACCGACGTTCCCGGCTTCCTGCCCGGCACCGACCAGGAGTGGAACGGGATCATCCGCCACGGCGCCAAGCTGCTCTACGCCTTCACCGAGGCGACGGTGCCGAAGCTCACGGTCGTCACCCGCAAGGCCTACGGCGGCGCCTACGACGTGATGGCCTCCAAGCACATGCTCGCCGACTACAACGTCGCCTGGCCGACGGCGGAGGTCGCGGTGATGGGCCCCGAGGGCGCGGTCAACATCATCTACCGCCGGGACATCGCCTCCTCGCCGACTCCCGACGAGCGCCGCCAGAAGCTGATCGACGACTACAAAGCCCACTTCGCCAATCCCTACTCGGCGGCGGAGCGGGGCTACATCGACGACGTGATCGAGCCGAAGGAAACGCGGCCGAAGCTGGTCAAGGCGCTGCGCGTGCTGCAGTCCAAGCGGGTCGAGCAGCCGAAGCGCAAGCACGGCAACATCCCGCTGTAGGGCTCAGCGGCGGGGCGGCATCTCGCCGGCCGTCGCGCGGCGGGCCTTCCAGGTGGCCAGCGGCGCCGCGGTCATCTCCTCCCAGGCGGCGGCCTCGCCGAGGTACTGCATGACGATGAAGTGCAGCAGGCCGGGAAGCAGCTCCGGCGCGCGGCCGGCGTCGCCGTCCATCAGCTTTGCCGCCAGCAGCGTGTCGATCGCCCCTACAATGAAATCGGAAGCAACAGGAGGTGGAGCTTGGCGAGACGGAATCTCGCGGCGCGCGCTGTCCAGCGCGTGGGAGAGGCGCTCCATCAAATCGCGCCGCTGGGCGAGCGAGGGCTCGCCCGCCGCATGGACCTCGACCACGAGCGCTTTCGCGACCTGGGGCTGGTTGGCGCAGAACTCGAGCAGCTCCGCCAGCGTCGCGCGCAGGCCCTCCCGCCACGACGGCTGACGCCTGGCGGTGGCGGCGCCGCGGCGCCAGAGCCAGCCGGTGGTCTCGCCGTAGGCCTGCGCGAAGCAGTCTTCGCGGTCCTCGAAGTGCTTGTAGAAGGTGGCGCGGCTCGTATGCGCGCGCTCGATCACGTGGCGGACGGCCGTGCGTTCGAAGCCGCGCTCGCCGCTGGCGGCGAGCATCGCCTCGAGGATCCGCTCGCGCGGTTGGCGATGCCCGCGGAAGCCGGGGAAGGGGACGACCTGCGGGCTGTCGTCTGGACTCGAAAACATAAACCTTTTGTCCAGGTATAGCAGCTTTTAGAAACGTGGGCGACTAGAACGTGCTGTTTTCTGTAGAAAAAGGAAGTAGACATCAGATGTATGTTTTGGTACCGTCCTGGCATGGCCGACTCCCGTTCGCTTTCGGAGCGCCTCGCCAAGCTGCCGCCGGGGCGGCACCTGATCCCGCGCGACTTCGTCTCGCAGAACCAGCGCGAGCGGATGCTGCTGGCGACGGCCGAGCTGGTCGCCGAGCGGGGCTATCAGAAGACGACGATCGAGCTGATCGCGAAGACCGCGCGGGTCGCGCTGGTGACCTTCTACGAGCACTTCGCGAACAAGGAAGAGTGCTTCCTCGCCGCCTTCGACGAGAACGTCGCCGCGGCCGGCGAGGTGTTCGCGGAGCTGCTCGACGCCGAGCAGCCCTGGGTCGACCAGATCTCCACCGGGCTCGAGGTCCTGCTCGAGATGGTGGTGAGCGAGCCGGCGCGGGCGAAGCTCTGCATCGTCGAGGCCCAGGCCGCGGGCACGGAGTCGCTGGCCCGCTACCAGTCGATGCTGGAGAGCGTCGCCCCGAAGCTGCGCGAGGGGCGCGAGCTCAACCCGCGGGCGAGCAGGTTGCCCGACGGGCTCGAGGTGGCGATCGCCGGCGGCCTTATGTGGCTGGTCCACCAGCGCCTGGTCTCCGACCGGGTCGACGACCTGAAGGCCCTGTTGCCCGAGATGCTGCAGGTGACCTTGACGCCATACGTCGGGGAGGTAGAGGCGGCTCGCGCGGCGGAGGCGGCGCAGGCCCGGGCGGCCGCCTAGTGGAGGTCGCCGGATTTGCCACGCCAAGCGCGGGGAGTTGGGCCGGGCCGATGTGAGCGCGCCCCGCAGAGGACGCGATCCGGCGCGCGAGAGGATCGCCGCCGCGATCGTCGAGATGGTCGCCGACCACGGCTTCCTGGCGATCGACATGGCGGCCGTGTGCGCTCGGGCCGACGTCAGCCGCGCCCACTTCGATCGCTGCTTCGCGGACCTCGAGGACTGCTTCCTGGCGATCCACGACGAGGCGATCGAGGAGCTCTGCGGGCGTGTCGAGAGCGTCTCCGAGGGTCGCCAGAGCTGGCACGACCGCATCTGGGCGGCGGGCGTCGCGGCGATGCGCTTCCTGCAGGAGGATCCCGCGCGCGCCCGCTTTCTCGTCATCTCGGTCAACGGCTCCGGCAACGGCGCGCAGCGGCGCCGCGACCGGGTCGTCGCCCGGATCGCCGACTTCCTCGACGGCGGCCGCGGCGAGGTCGAGGGCGAGCGGCGGACGTCGCGCTGCACCGCCGAAATCGCGGCCGGCGCCGTCTACAACACGATCTTCAGCAAGATCGAATCCGGCTCGATCGAACGCGGCGAGGAGTTCCTGCCGGAGCTGATCTACCTGGCGACCATGCCCTACCTCGGACAGCGCGCCGCCGAGGACGAGCTGGCCGTCCAGCCCCTGCGCTGAGCCGCCCGCCGCTGGGGTATCGTCGGTTCGTGGCCAAGGGGAAGAAGGAGCCGGAGGAGGGGGCGGTCGCCGCCTCTCCCCGCCTGCCCGCCGGGCGCCACGGGCTGCCGCGCGAGTTCGTCGTCCAGAACCAGCGGGAGCGGATCGTGACCGCGCTGGTCGACGTCGTCGCCGAGCGCGGCTACAACGCGACCACCGTGGCCAACATCACCAAGGCCGCCTCGGTCTCGCGGCGCACCTTCTACGAGCACTTCGACGACAAGGAAGCCTGCTTTCTCGCCGCCTACGAGATGGTCGCCGACCACATCTCCGCCTCGATGCGTGCGGCCGCCGAGGCCTTCGAGGACTGGCCGCAGCAGGTCCGCGCGGCGCTGGCGACGATGCTGCGCTTCCTCGCCGGCGAGCCCGAGCTGGCCCGCCTGACGATGATCGAGCCGATCTCGGCCGGCGGCGAGATCGCGGCCCGCCACCGCGCCTCGATGCAGGGCCTGGTCGAGATCCTCAAGGCCGGCCGCCCCGAGCACGGCGGCGAGCACCCGCTTCCGGAGGCGACCGAGGAAGCCCTGGTCGGCGGGATCGTCTCGCTGGTCATCCGCGAGATCAGCGCCGGCCGCACCGAGCGGCTCGAGCGGCTGCTGCCCGACCTGGTCGAGCTGACGCTCGCCCCCTACGTCGGCGCCGAGCAGGCCGAGCGGCTGGCGCGGACGTAGCTACGGAACGGCCGTCGCCTCGGCCTCGACGGCGCCGCCGCGGGCGGCCGCCGGGCCGCCTTCCTCGCGGGTCAGGCGGTGGGCGAGGTAGACGGGCAGGATCGAGATCAGCACGACCAGCACGGCGACGGCGTTGACGACCGGCAGCTGGTTGGGGCGGAAGAGGTTGCGGAAGATCCAGATCGGCAGCGTTTCTTCGCCGGCGCCGATCGTGAACGTGGTGACGATGATCTCGTCGAAGGAGAGGCCGAAGGCGAGCAGGGCGCCGGCGCCGAGCGCGCTGCGCAGGTTCGGCAGGGTGACGAAGCGGAAGGTCTGCCAGGTGTGGGCGCCGAGGTCGGCTGAGGCCTCCTCGAAGGAGGTGGAGAGCCGGCGCAGGCGGGCGATCGCGTTGTTGTAGACGACGACGATGCAGAAGGTGGCGTGGCCGACGATCACGGTGAAGAAGCCGAGGTCGATGCCGAGCACCTGGGTGAAGGTGTTGCTGAGCGCGACGCCGGTGACGATTCCCGGCAGGGCGATCGGCAGGATCACCAGGAAGGAGATCGTCTCGCGGCCGAAGAAGCGGTGGCGCGCGACGGCGAGCGAGGCGAGCGTGCCGAGCAGCAGGGCGATCGCCGTCGCGACGGCCCCCGCCTTCAGCGAGGTGAGGAAGGCTTCGCGGGCGAACTCGTCTTCCAGCGCCTTGCCGAACCAGTCGAGGGTCAGCCCGGGCGGCGGCCACTTGAGGATGTTGCTCGAGTTGAACGCGTAGAGCGCCAGCACGAGCAGCGGCACGTAGATGAAGGCGAGGCCGACGCCGACGCCGGCGCGCAGGACCACGGTCGATCGCCTGGAGAGCCTCATCGCGTCCTCATACGTGCTCGAACGCTCCCAGCTTGCGGGCGACCAGCAGGTAGGCGACCATCACCACGATAGGCACGAGCGCCAGGGCCGAGGCGAGCGGCAGGTTGTTGGAGATGTTGTTGAAGATCACGTTGCCGATGAACTGGTTGTTGGAGACCAGGCGCGGCGTGATGTAGTCGCCGAGGGTCAGCGAGAAGGTGAAGATCGAGCCGGCGACGACGGCGGGAAAGGAGAGCGGCAGGATCACCCGGCGAAAGGTCGTCAGCGGCGCCGCGCCGAGGTCCTCGGAGGCGCTGATCAGCGAGTCGGGGATCCGCTCGAGGCCGGCGAAGATCGGCAGCACCATGTAGGGCAGCCAGAGGTAGCTCATCACCAGCCAGACGGCGACGTTGCCGTAGCCGGGGCCGTGCAGCCCGAACGGCTGCAGGGCCCAGTCGATCGCCCCGTCGCTGGAGAGCATCGTGCGCCAGGAGAGCACCTTGACCAGGTAGCTCGACCAGAGCGGCACCAGCACCGCGACCAGCAGCAGCGCCTTGCCGCGGCGGCTCGCCAGCTTCGCCATGTAGAAGGCGATCGGGAAGGCGAGCAGGGCGTCGGTCAGGGTCACCAGCGCGGCGATCGCCACCGTGCGGCCGACGATGCTGCGGTAGACCGGTTCGTCGAAGAGGACTTCGATGGTCTGCAGGCTGAAGCCCTGGACGACTTCGCCGGAGAGCGGGTCGACGGTCCAGAAGGCGGCGATCAGGAGGATCGCGAGCGAGCCGAGGTAGCCGACAGCCAGCCAGCCGAGCGGGCCGGCGAGGAGCGCCCCCACCTGAAGGCGGGGGCGCCCGTCGAAGAAGGTTGCGAGCCGGCGGCTCACCCCTTGATCGACGTCCAGGCCTGGACCCACTTGTTGTAGTCCATGCAGTCTTCGGACCCGTTGCCGCAGTCGGCCACCGGCGTCTCCCAGTAGTAGACGCGCTTCCAGAAGGCCGGGTTTTCGGCGTGGTATTTGGCGCAGAAGCCCTTCTCCGCCGTGTGTTCGCAGGCCAGTTCCTGGGCCGGCGCCTCACCGAAGTATTCGGCGACTTCGGCGTTCACCTGCGGTTCGATGATCCAGTTCATCCACATGTACATGCAGTTGGGGTGCTTGGCTTCGGAGCTGATCATCCAGGTGTCCGACCAGCCGGTCGCCCCCTCCTTCGGCAGGAAGCCCTGGCTCGCCGGGCTCGCCGCCACCGGCTCGCCTTCTTCCTGCAGGGCGAAGTACTGGTACTGCCAGGTCGTGCCGACCGTGCTGTCGCCGTTGGCGAAGGCGGAGATCTGCTTCGCCGCGTCGGACCAGTATTCGCCCACGTAGGGGCGCTGTTCCTTCAGCAGCTCGACCGCCGCTTCGAACTGCTCTTCGTTCAACTCGTAGGGGTCTTCGATCCCCAGGTCGGGCCGGTGCGTCTTCAGGTAGACGGCCGCGTCGGCGATGTAGATCGGGTCGTCGTAGGCGCTGATCTTGCCCTTGTAGCTGGCCGCCGTCTTCGGGTCGAGCATCACGTCCCAGGAGCTCGGCGCCGGCTTGACGTCGTCGGAGTTCCACATCAGCAGGTTGGCGCCGCGACCGTGCGGAATTCCGTACGGGGTGCCGTCGAAGGTGTTGTAGGGCTGGTCCTTGAGGTCGCTGAAGACCGTCTTGTAGTTGGGCACGAGGCCGACGTTGACCGGCGCGACGTCGCCGCCGTCGACCAGCCGTGCGGTCGCGTTGCCCGACGCCGAGACGCCGTCGTACTGGCCGGTGCGCATCAGCTGGACCATTTCGTCCGAGGTGCCGGCGACCTTGTCGCTGACCTTGCAGCCGGTCTTGGCTTCGAACGGCTTGACCCATTCGGGTTCGACGTAGCCGGCCCAGGAGATCAGGTTGACCTGCCCCTCTCCTTTGCCGAGTTCCGCCAGTTCTTCGCCGCCCGAGCTGCCGCCCCCTCCGCCGCAGCCGGCCAGCAGGAGCATCAGGGCTAGCAGTCCGGCGATGACCGACCACGCCGTCCGCGCTGGGTTTTCCTGGGTTCTCATGTCGGTTCCTCCTCTGGTTTCGATTTCCCTCCGACCGCGACCGTGTGCTCCGGGCGCCAGCCCACCAGCACCTCCCTGCCCTGCTCGGCGGGCGCCTCGGCCGCTGCGCCCTCCGCGTTCTGACGAACGAGCTGAAGCTTCCCGCCACCCTCCAGGACGACGGTGTAGCGGGTGACCATGCCCGCGTAGGCCACCTCGACCACCCGGCCACGCTCGGTGCGCAGCCCATTCGGCGCCCGCGCCGGGTCGAACAGCTGGATCTTCTCCGGCCTGATCGTGAAGCGCGAGCCGTCGCGTTCGAGCAGGTTGGAGACGCCGACGAAGCCGGCGACGAACTCGGTGGCGGGGTGCTCGTAGAGCTCGACCGGCGGGCTGACCTGCTCGATCCGGCCCCCGTTGAAGACGGCGATCCGGTTGCTCATCGTCAGCGCCTCGTCCTGGTCGTGGGTGACGTAGACGAAGGTGATGCCGACCTCGCCCTGGATCGACTTGAGCTCGCCCTGCATCTGCTCGCGCAGCTTCAGGTCGAGCGCGCCGAGCGGCTCGTCGAGCAGCAGCACCCGCGGCCGGTTGACGATCGCCCGCGCCAGGGCGACCCGCTGGCGCTGCCCGCCGGAGAGCTCGCCCGGTCGGCGCTCTCCATAGCCCGGCAGGCGGACCATCTCCAGCGCCTCGTCGCGGCGCCTCGCCCGCTCGGCGCGGCCCACGCCGGCGACCCGCAGCCCGTAGGCGACGTTCTCGCCGACGCTCATATGGGGGAACAGGGCGTAGTCCTGGAAGACGGTGTTGACCTCGCGGTCATAGGGCGGCACCCCGGAGACGTCCCTGCCCGCCAGCTCGATCCGGCCCCCGCTGGGGTCCTCGAAGCCGGCGATCATCCGCAGCGTCGTCGTCTTGCCCGAGCCGGACGGCCCGAGCAGGGTGAAGAACTCGCCCTGCTCGATCTCCAGGTCGATGCCCGCAACCGCCCGCACCTCACCGTAGTGCTTGGTGAGCTCGACCAAGCGGATGTCAGGAGGTGCAGTTACAGGGGCAAGTTATCCGAGAAGTTCAAGAGGTCAAGCACAAAACCACCCCGGCCGCTTGGCCGGGGTGGCGTACGGGACAACCCCTGCCCCGAAGTTCTGTGCCGCTGCGGCTAGAAGCCGATTGGGTGGCGGGCGACGTAGCCGACGTTGTCGCGCAGGTCTTCGTGCCAGCGCGGGCCGGTGCCGTTGGAGTCGCCGGAGGTGTCCCAGCGGTAGCCCGCGATCACGGCGTAGGCGTGGCCCGGGTTGGCGTAGACGGTGATCCAGCGGCCTTCGCCGGCGAGCCCCCAGCGCTCCATCGGGCCGGAGGGAAGCGGGCTGGTGAGGAAGTCGCCGCCGTGCAGGGCGTAGCTGACCGAGCCCGAGCAGTCGTAGCCGCGGTCCCACCAGCGTCCGTGGCCGCCTCCCCAGACGTAGGGCTTGGTGCGGATCCGGTTGGCGAACGCGATCACGCGCTTCACCCGTGCCGGGGCCGCCTTCGGCGGGATCAGCATCCCGTTCTTCAGCAGTCGCGCCTTCGGCGTCGGCGTGCACATGTCGACCTGGGCCGGAGTCAGGCCACCACCGCCGCAGTTTGCGCTGGCGCCGGTAGCGGGTATGAGGGAAAGGGCCATGAACGCCGCGATGACGACAAACCCCACCTTGAACTTGGAATAGCTCTTCAGCAAACCGATCTCCTTCGTCGGCCTACGGGGTTAGCTGTCGGGCTGGCGCTATAGGAGCCTGCGCCCCCGCTCTATGTGAGCGAGTTAGCCCCGAAAACGTGGTTCCCCCGCTCCCGCATCGCCCCTGGCGAGCGGGATTCGGCGTTTCGGTTGTTCGGAACGGCGGGCAGTGTAGACGATTGCCCGGCGGGATGCTTACAAGACATAAACATTTTGTAGCCCTTCGCACTTTCATCCCGGATTCCTTTCGGCAGGGCGGGTGGTAGCTTGCGCGCCGGGATGGAACTTTCAGGCCGCTCAGCCCTGCTCACCGGCGCCACCGGCGGCCTCGGGCGGGCGATCGCCGCGGCGCTGGCGGGGCGCGGAGCGAAGCTGATCCTCAGCGGGCGCAAGCCCGAGGCCCTCGCCGCGCTCGCCGCCGAGCTGCCGGGAGAGGGCCACACGACCGTTGTCGCCGACCTGGCCGAGCCGGGCGCAGCCGAGAAGCTCGCCGCCGAGGCGGGCGCGGTCGACGTGCTGATCGCCAACGCAGGCCTGCCGGGCGCCGGCCTGCTCACCGATTTCACGCCCGAGCAGCTGAGCCGCGCCCTGCGGGTCAACCTCGAGGCGCCGATGCTGATGGCGCGGGCGCTCTACCCGGCGATGGTCGAGCGCGGCTCCGGCCACCTCGTCTTCGTCTCCTCGCTCTCGGGCAAGGTCGCCAGCCCGCGCACGTCGATCTACAACGCGACCAAGTTCGGCCTGCGCGGCTTCGCCTTCGGCCTGCGCACGGACCTCGGCCCCAAGGGCGTCGGCGTCTCGGTCGTCTCGCCCGGCTTCGTCCGCGGGGCCGGCATGTTCGCCGAGGCCGGCGCCAAGCCGCCGCCGGGGATGGGCACGACGACCCCGGAGAAGGTCGGCGAGGCCACGGTTAAGGCGATCGAGCGTGACAAGCTCGAGGTCGTCGTCGCCCCCCTCCAGCTTCGCGCGATGTCGCACCTCGCCCTCGCGACCCCCTCGATCTCCGACCGCGCGCAGAGCGGCTCGGCGGGCCAGAAGGCCGCCAAGGCGGTCGCCGACGGGCACCCCGAGGAGAAGCGCTAGCGTTGGAGTCGTGAGCAGTCTCGACTCCTTCGGCGCCCGCTCGACGCTTGACGTCGGCGGCCGCTCCTACGAGGTCTTCAGGCTGGACGCGCTGCAAGAGCGCTTTGACGTCGCCCGCCTGCCCTACTCGATCAAGGTGCTGCTGGAGAACGTGCTGCGGCTCGAGGACGGGGTCTCGGCCAAGCGGGAGGACGTCGAGGCGATCGCCAGCTGGGACGCCGCGGCGACGCCGAGCGCCGAGATCCCCTACCAGCCGGCGCGCGTGCTGATGCAGGACTTCACCGGCGTGCCCGCCGTGGTCGACCTGGCGGCGATGCGCGACGCGATGGCCGAGATCGGCGGCGACCCGGAGAAGATCAACCCGCTGGTCGACGTCGACCTGGTGATCGACCACTCGGTCCAGGTCGACGCCTTCGGCAACGAGCGCGCCTTCGCGGTCAACGCCGAGCGCGAGTTCGAACGCAACCGCGAGCGCTACTCGTTCCTCAAGTGGGGCCGCGAGGCCTTCGACAACTTCAGCGTCGTGCCGCCGGCGACCGGGATCTGCCACCAGGTCAACCTCGAGCACATCTCCCAGGTCGTCTACAGCAGCGACCGCGCCGGCACGCTGCAGGCCTACCCCGACACCCTCGTCGGCACCGACTCGCACACGACGATGGTCAACGGCCTCGGCGTGCTCGGCTGGGGCGTCGGCGGGATCGAGGCCGAGGCGGCGATGCTCGGCCAGCCGGTCTCGATGCTCTTGCCGCAGGTCGTCGGCTTCAAGCTCGGCGGCGAGCTGCCGCAGGGGGCGACGGCGACCGACCTCGTGCTGACGGTGACCGAGATGCTGCGCGAGCACGGCGTGGTCTCCAAGTTCGTCGAGTTCTTCGGCCCCGGCCTGCCGACGCTCGGCCTCGCCGACCGGGCGACGATCGGCAACATGTCGCCGGAGTTCGGCTCGACCTGCGCGATCTTCCCGATCGACGCCGAGACGCTGCGCTACCTGGAGCTGACCGGGCGCCCGACCGAGACGCTCGAGCTGGTCGACGCCTACGCGCGCGAGCAGGGGATGTTCCACCGCCCCGACTCCGAGGACCCGGTCTTCTCGGCGACGCTGGAGCTCGACCTCGGCGACGTCGAGCCGAGCATCGCCGGGCCGAAACGCCCCCAGGACCGGGTGCCGCTGGCGCAGGCCAAGCAGTCCTTCCTCGAGGCGATGCGCGAGTTCGACCCCGAGGCCGCCGAGCGGATGGGCAACGGGGTCGACGAGGCGAGCGAACAGTCCTTCCCCGCCTCGGACCCGCCCGCCGAGGAGCACGACGACGAGCGCGGCCGGCCGCGGCCCGCCCTCAGCGGCGGCCCGGCGGCGACGATCGGGCGCGGCAGCGAGGACGCGATCGAGGTCGCGCTGGAGGACGGCACGACGGTCGAGCTCGACCACGGCCGCGTGGTGATCGCCGCGATCACCAGCTGCACCAACACGTCCAACCCCTCGGTGATGATCGGCGCCGGCCTGCTCGCCCGCAACGCCGTGCAGCGCGGCCTCGTGCGCAGGCCCTGGGTGAAGACCTCGCTGGCGCCGGGCTCGACCGTCGTCACCGACTACCTCGAGCGGGCCGGCCTGACCGAGTACCTCGACAGGCTGCAGTTCAACCTGGTCGGCTACGGCTGCACGACCTGCATCGGCAACTCCGGGCCGCTGCCGCCGGAGATCTCCGCCGCCGTCGAGCGGAACGACCTCGCGGTCTGCTCGGTGCTCTCCGGCAACCGCAACTTCGAGGGCCGGATCAACCAGGACGTGAAGGCGAACTACCTCGCCAGCCCGCCGCTGGTCGTCGCCTACGCGCTCGCCGGCCGCATGGACCTCGACCTGACGAGCGAGCCGCTGGGCGAGGGAACCGACGGCGAGCCCGTCTACCTGAGCGACGTCTGGCCCGACCCGGCCGAGGTGAAGGAGCTGATCGGCAGCTCGGTCGCCTCTGAGATGTTCACCCGCAACTACGGCGGCGTGCTGGAGGGCGACGAGACCTGGAAGGCGGTCGAGGTCCCCGAGGGCGACCGCTACACCTGGCCCGACTCGACCTACGTGCGCAGGCCCTCGTTCTTCGAAGGAATGCCGCCGGAGCCGCCGCCGATCGAGCCGATCGCCGGCGCCCGGGTGCTGGCGCTGCTCGGCGACTCGATCACCACCGACCACATCTCGCCCGCCGGCGCGATCAAGAAGGCGAGCCCGGCCGGCGAGTGGCTGATCGAGCAGGGGGTCGAGCCGCGCGACTTCAACTCCTACGGCTCGCGTCGCGGCAACCACGAGGTGATGATCCGCGGCACGTTCGCCAACATCCGCCTGCGCAACCTGCTGGTCGAGCGCGCCGGCGGCTACACCCGCCACTTCCCCGACGGCGAGGAGACGACGATCTTCGAGGCGGCGATGTCATATGCCGAGGAAGGCGTGCCGCTGGTCGTGCTCGCCGGCAAGGAGTACGGCTCGGGCTCCTCGCGCGACTGGGCGGCGAAGGGGACGAAGCTGCTCGGCGTGCGCGCCGTGATCGCCGAGTCCTTCGAGCGCATCCACCGCTCGAACCTGATCGGCATGGGCGTCCTGCCCCTCCAGTTCCCCGACGGCGAGTCGATCTCCTCGCTCGGCCTGACCGGGGAGGAGGTGGTCGACGTCGGCGACCTGGACGACGGCGACGCGAAGACCGTGAAGGTGACCGCCGGCGACGTCGAGTTCGACGCGACGGTGAGGCTGGACACGCCGAACGAGGTCGACTACTTCCGCAACGGCGGCATCCTGCAGACGGTGCTGAGGGGCCTGCGGGGCTGATTTCGGCCAAGGTGGTACAGGAGGGCCGCGGGAGGCAGGGGGTCCGCGCGACCCTCACTGCACCTATGCGTCGGTAGCCAGGGAGGGATGCCGACGCGCCTGTTCTCTCGAACGGGACTGCTCGAGACGAACAGTCACCTTCTACCTATAGCGCCTGTGCGCTCCTGGGTCAAGGTCTCCTGAGCGGAACTACGACGTTTCCACGGCTTTCTGCGGGGAATCACGGATGCCCCAGCCACGTCTTTCGATCAGCTCGATCCCGATCACGCTGCCCACCGGCCCGACCGGCGTCAGCGTTGCCGCGAGCAGCGTGTATGGCGCCTCGCGCTTGCCGCAGGCGACCCAGATGACGATGCAAAGGGCGACAAACCCCAGCCCGTGCGCCCACCCGAAGACCATCGTCGCGGTATCGAACCCGGGCAGAAGCCAGAACGCGATCAACGCCCCAAAGATCGCCAGCTCAATCCAAGAGAGCACCTTGACGCGGGCGAACAGCGGCCCCGGCACCGGCTTGCGCATCAGGCCCCGGGGGTCAGCGCGGTGAGCACGATCCGCTCCTGCTCGCGCGCATGGGCGACCGAGTATCCCTCGCCCGGGCTGGCCCGCGTCGGGCGGCCGACGTAGCCCAGCTCGACCCCCTCCGGCAGCAGGTCCGGCATGCGGCGCGACATCACCTTCCAGGCGCCCATGTTGCGCGGCTCCTCCTGGGTCCAGACGATTTCCTTCAGGTTCGGGTAGGCGCCGATCAGCTCGCTGAGCTGCTGCTTGGCGAACGGGTAGAGCATCTCGACCCGGGCGATCGCCACGTTCTCGGCCGCGCCGCGGCGCTCGCTGGCGTCGATGTCCCAGTAGACCTTGCCCGTGCAGAGCACCAGGCGCTCGACCTTCTCGCGCCGCTCGGCCGCCGTCGGGTCGTCGAGGATGAAGTGGAACTGGCCGCCGGTCAGCTGGTCGACCGTGGCCGAGGCGCGGTCGAGTCGCAGCAGCCCCTTCGGCGTGAAGACGACCAGCGGGCGCGGCTTGCGGATCAGCGCCTGGCGGCGCAGCAGGTGGAAGTACTGGCCGGCGGTGCTGGGGTTGGCGATGCGGATGTTGCCCTCCGCGGCCAGCGCCAGGAAGCGCTCGATGCGGGCGCTCGAGTGCTCGGGGCCGGAGCCCTCGTAGCCGTGCGGCAGCAGCAGCGTCAGCCGGCTGGTCTGTCCCCACTTGGCCTCGCCGGAGACGATGAAGCTGTCGACGATCACCTGGCCGGCGTTGGCGAAGTCGCCGAACTGCGCCTCCCAGAGGATCAGCGCGTTCGGCGTCGCCGCCGAGTAGCCGTACTCGAAGCCGAGGCAGGCGGTCTCCGAGAGCGGGCTGTTGTAGAGCTCGAAGGGCGCCTTGGCTCCGGCGAGGTTCTGGATCGGGCTGTAGGGCAGGCCGGTCTTCTCGTCGTGCAGGACGAGGTGGCGGTGCGAGAAGGTGCCGCGCTCGGTGTCCTGCCCGGTGAGGCGGATGTGCACGCCTTCGGTCAGCAGCGAGGCGAAGGCGAGCGCCTCGGCGTGGCCGAACTCGATCCCGTCGTGCAGCCCGTCGCCGCGGGCGCCGAGCGGTTTGCGCAGCTTGCGGTGGATCGTGAAGCTCTCCGGCACCTCGAGCAGCGCCTCGTTCAGCTCGCCGAGCTTCTCGGCGGCGACCGCCGTGTCGACGGGGGGGCTGGCGCTGCGGTCGAGTTCGCCGGTGCTCGAGGTGGTGACGGTCGGGTCTTCGTATTCGCCCAGCTCCATCTTGCGGCGCAGGTCCTTGAGCGCCGCCGACATCTCCGCGTGGCGCTCGGAGTGCAGCCGCTCGACCTCCGCGCGCTCGATCGTCCCCTCCTCGATCAGCGTGCCGGCGTAGATCTCGGAGACCGGCGGGTGGGCCTTGATCTTGGCCGCGATCGCCGGCTGCGTGTAGGCGGGCTCGTCGGTCTCGTTGTGGCCGTAGCGGCGGTAGCCGATCACGTCGATCACGATGTCGCGTTCCCAGCGCTCGCGGTAGGCCATCGCCAGCCGGATCGCCGCCGAGCAGGCCTCGACGTCGTCGGCGTTGACGTGGACGATCGGGATGTTGAAGCCCTTTGCCATGTCGGCCGCGTAGGGCGTGGAGCGGGCGTCCTCGGGATCGGTCGTGAAGCCGACCTGGTTGTCCTGGATGATGTGGATCGTGCCGCCGGTCGTGTAGCCGCGCAGCGCCCCCAGGTTGAGCGTCTCGGCGACCACGCCCTGGCCGGGGAAGGCGGCGTCGCCGTGCAGCAGCACCGGCACCGCGCACTTCGGCTTGTGCTCGAGCCTCGCGCCGTCGATCTGCGACTGCACGAAGCGGGTCGCGCCCTCGACCACCGGGTTGACGAACTCGAGGTGGCTGGGGTTGGGATAGAGGCGAACGGCGATCCGTTCGCCGTCGTGGGTCTCGTAGGTGCCCTGGTGGCCGTAGTGGTACTTGACGTCGCCGGTGCCGCCGTGCGGGATCGCGGCGACCGCCTTCACCTGCTCGATCTGCTTGGCGCCCTCGAACTCGGCGAGGATCGACTCGACCGAGCGGCCGAGGTTGTGGGCGAGGACGCTGAGCCGGCCGCGGTGGGCCATCCCGAAGACGACCTCCTCGGCCCCGGAGCGGCCTGCCAGGGTGACCAGCTCGTCGAGCATCGGCACCACCGTGTCGAGGCCCTCGACCGAGAAGATCTTCTGCCCCAGATACGCCTTCTCGACGAAGCGCTCGAACTCGAAGACGTCGATCAGGCGGCCGAGCAGCCGGCGCTTCTCCTCGTCGTCGAGCGGCTGCCGGTGGGCGCCGGTCTCGACCATCTCCTGCAACCAGGTGCGCTGCTGGTGCGAGGAGAGGTGCTCGAACTGATAGGCGATCGTGCCGCAGTAGGCCTCGCGCATTCGCGGCAGCACGTCGAGCAGCGTCTCGCCGGGGACGCCGATGTGGAGGATCGAGGCCGGCACGCGGGCCATCAGCTCCGGCGTCAGGTTGAGGTTCTCGGGCTGGATCGCCGGGTCGCCCTTCGGCTCCTTGCCGAGCGGGTCGAGGCGCGCGGCGAGGTGGCCGTGGGTGCGGTAGCCCTTGAGCAGCGAGGTCGCCGCCTGGACCGCGCCGAGCAGCTCCTCGTCGGGCGCGGTCGGGCTGGCGGCCTGCGGGGTCGCCCCGAGCGGCGGCGCCGAGGCGGAGGCGGGGTGGGCGGCGGCAAGCGGCGCCGCGTCGATGCCGAGGTCGCCGGCGACCTCCTCGTAGAAGCCGTCCTCGCCTTCGAGCAGCTGCTCGATCCGGCGCAGGAAGGAGCCCGACTCGGCCCCCTGGATCACCCGGTGGTCGTAGGTCGAGGTCAGCGTCATCACTTTCGAGACGCCGAGCTGGCGCAGCCGCTCGGGCGAGGCGTGCGCCCACTCGGTGGGGTAGGCGATAGCCCCGGCGGCGACGATCGCGCTCTGGCCCTTCATCAGGCGGGGGACCGAGGCGACGGTGCCGATTCCGCCCGGGTTGGTCAGCGAGATGTTGGTGCCCTGGAAGTCGTCCGCGGTCAGCTTGTTCTCGCGCGTCTTGGTGATCAGCTCCTCGTAGTAGGAGTGGAAGGCGGCGAAGTCGAGGCCGTCGGCGCCCTTGATCGCCGGCACCATCAGGCTGCGCGAGCCGTCCTTGCGCTCGACGTCGACCGCGATGCCGAGGTTGACGGGCCCGTTCTCGATCGCGAACGGCTTGCCCTCGCGTTGCTCGAAGCTGCGCGCCATCACCGGCCAGTGCTTGGCCGCCCGCACGATCGCCCAGGCGATCAGGTGGGTGAAGGAGACCTTCAGCCCCCGCTCCTTGAGCTGCCCGTTCAGCGCCTTCCGCTTCGCGTCCAGCGTGTCCACGGCAACCGTCCGGAACGAGGTGGCCGTGGGCACCTCGCGGCTCTCGCCCATAGCCTGAGCCAGCATCGCCGCCGGCCCCCGAAGTTGCTTCGCCTCCCCGGCAGGCGCCCCGACAGCTCCATTCCCTCCGTCGGCAGCCGCCAGCACATCGTCCTTGGTGATCTTCGCCCCCGGCCCGCTGCCGTTCACGGCGGCCAGATCCACTCCAGCCTCTTCAGCGACGCGACGAGCGACCGGCGTGGCCCGCACCCCGTCGCCGTTTGCTCCAGTTGAAGCTTCCCCAGCGCCACTTCCGCGGGTGGCGGAGGGGAGGGGGGTGTTCGGACGGGCGAGTCCGCTACCACCCCCCTCCCCTCCGACAGGACCCGCGGTCGAAGCGTCCGAGCCTGCCCCGACAGGACCCGCGGCCCGGGACTCGCCCGAACCCTCAGCCGTCCCGTCGCCCTCGCCAGGCTCCATCTCGGCTAGAGGTGACCCGACCGGCACCTCGTCATCCACCTGCGCGATCAGTTTCGTGATCACGCCGTCGGCCGGCGCCGGCACCTCCGCGTCGACCTTGTCGGTCGACACCTCGACCACCGTGTCGCCCTCGTTCACGAAGTCGCCCTCGGCGACGTGCCACTCGAGAACGATGCCCTCGGTTACAGACTCGCCCATCTCGGGCATCGCGATCTGCAGGGTGGCCGTTTGCGCCATCTCTCGAATGAGTGTATGAAAGAGCGATGAACTACTTCGTCACCGGAGCCACCGGATTCATCGGCCGCAACCTCGTCGCCCGCCTGCTGCAGCGCGAGGGCACCGTCTACGCGCTCGTCCGGGCGGGCTCGCGGGGGCGCCTGGAGGAGTTGCGGACCGCCTGGGGAGCCGACGGGGCGCGGGTCGTGCCGATCGCCGGCGACCTCTCCCAGCCGGGCCTCGGGGTCTCCGAGGAGGACCTGCTGACGCTGCGTGGCGAGGTGAGCCACTTCTTCCACCTGGCGGCGATCTACGACATGGCGGCGGGCGCGGAGGCGCAGGAGGTCGCCAACGTCGAGGGCACGCGCCACGCGGTCGAGCTCGCCGGCACGATCGAGGCCGGCTGCTTCCACCAGGTCAGCTCGATCGCCGCCGCCGGCCTCTACCGGGGCACCTGGACCGAGGACATGTTCGACGAGGCCGAGCGCCTCGACACGCACCCGTACTTCCGCACCAAGCACGAGTCGGAGCGGATCGTGCGCGAGGAATGCCGCCGCCCCTGGCGCGTCTACCGACCGGGGATCGTCGTCGGCGACTCGCGCACGGGCGAGATCGACAAGGTCGACGGCCCCTACTACATGTTCAAGCTGCTGCAGCAGATGCGCCGCGTGCTGCCGGCCTGGCTGCCGACGGTCGGGGTCGAGGGAGGCGAGATCAACATCGTCCCGGTCGACTACGTCGCCGCGGCGATCGACCACATCGCCCACCAGTCGGGTCTCGACGGCCAGGCCTTCAGCCTCACCGACCCGAAGCCGAAGACCGCGGGCGAGGTGCTCAACCTGTTCGCCCGCGCCGCCGACGCGCCGCAGGCGGCGCTGCAGCTCGACTCCGGGATCACCGACCCGGTGACGAGCCTCGCCCGCACGGGACTGCGCTTCTTCCCTCCCGGCAAGCGGGCGCTGAAGCTGGCGCTCGACCGCGCCGGCATCCCGGCCGGGGTGCTCAACTACGTCAACTACCCGACCCGCTTCGACTCGACCCGGACGCAGCAGGCGCTCGCCGGCTCGGGGATCGAGGTGCCGCCGCTGGAGAGCTACGCCGACCGGGTCTGGGACTACTGGGAGCGCAACCTCGACCCCGATCTGTTCAAGGACCGCACGCTCTCGGCCGCGGTGCGCGGCAAGGTGGTGCTGATCACCGGCGCCTCGTCGGGAATCGGCAAGGCGGCCGCGGTCAAGGTCGCCGACGCGGGGGCGACGGTGTTGCTGGTCGCGCGCTCGGTCGACAAGCTCGAAGAGACCAAGGGGGAGATCGAGCGGGCCGGCGGCGTCGCCCACATCCACCGCTGCGACATGTCCGACGTCGACGACGTCGAGCGGATGGCCGAGGAGGTGCTCGCCTACCACGGCCAGGTCGACATCCTGGTCAACAACGCGGGCCGCTCGATCCGCCGCTCGGTCAAGCTCGCCTACGACCGCTTCCACGACTACGAGCGCACGATGCAGATCAACTACTTCGGCGCGCTGAAGCTGATCCTCGCGCTGCTGCCCTCGATGCAGGCCCGCAAGTCGGGTCACATCGTCAACATCAGCTCGATCGGCGCGCAGACCAATCCGCCGCGCTTCTCCGCCTACGTCGCCTCGAAGTCGGCGCTCGACGCGTTCAGTCGCGTGATCGCCTCGGAGGTCGTCGACGACGGCGTCGACATCACGACGATCTACATGCCGCTGGTGCGCACGCCGATGATCGCGCCGACGCGGATGTACGACATGTTCCCGGCGATCACGCCGGAGGAGGCGGCGGAGATGATCGCCGGGGCGATGATCGGCAGGCCGAAGAAGGTGGCGACGCGGATGGGGACCTTCGGCGAGGTGCTCTACGCGGTCGCGCCGACGGTCAGCGACAAAATCCTCAATACGGCTTACAAACTGTTCCCGGAGTCGCAGGCGGCCAAGGGGAAGGGCGACGAGGCGCCCGATCGGGCGCCGACCACCGAGGCTGTGGCGTTCGCGCATTTGATGAAAGGTGTGCACTGGTAGTTCCGGCGGGCGGGGGTCGCCTCGCCGAGTGCCTAAATCCGGCAAAGCCGGATTAATTTTGTGCCGCTTCGCGGCCCGGGATAGCCCGCCGGGGCGCCGCTTCGCGAGGCATCGGCGAGGCGACCCCCGCCCACGGGCCGTCTGCGATTGTTCGGTTCATGAGTGAGAGACGGCTCAAGCATTGGGGGTGGGGGTATGAGGATCAGGCACCCTCGCGGAAGGAGCTGGAGGAGGCTGCGGCGGGGATACGGGAGCGGTTTGGGTTCGGAGGGGAACCCGAGGAGCCTGTCGCGCTCGAGGACGTTGAGGTGCGCGAGCCGCGGCTGAAGGCGCCGGAGGGGTTTGGGGATCTGTTTACGGATCGGAAGTACGAGCGGGTTTCGCGGGCTTTGGGGAAGGCTTATCGGGATGTCGTGCGGGGGTTCCGGGGGGAGTTCGCGAATCCGCCGGACCTGGTGGCGCTGCCGCGGGACGAGTCGGAGATCGAGGCGGTGCTGTCCTGGTGCGAGGCGGAGGGGGCGGCCGCGATTCCGTTCGGCGGCGGGACGAGC
>DASSBJ010000003.1:0-4354 GCA_035698885.1 Solirubrobacterales bacterium | reverse complement strand
CGAGCGAGATCCGGGATAAGGTGGCCGGGCGATGAAGGTCCACGTCGAAGCGAAACCGCTGCACGAGCCGCTCGCCGGGGGGAGCGCCGGCGCCTCGGTCAGCGTCGAACCGCTGGTCGCCGGCCACGTCACCTGGCCGCTGCCGATGATGGAGCGGCCCGGCGGGCGCCTGGAGACGCTGAAGCTGACGCGCGCCCTGCTCAGCGGCCAGCCGCCGACGCTGGTCCCCGTCCCCGCCTTCCTGATCCGCCACCCGAGCGCCGGCACGGTCCTCGTCGACACCGGCCTGCATCCCTCGATCGCCACCGACCCCAAGGCGAACTTCGGCGGCCTCGGCGCGCGCTTCGGCAAGCCGGAGCTGCAACCGGGCGAAGACGTGCCCGCGCAGCTGCGCGCCCGCGATCTCGAGCCGGGCGAGATCCCGATCGTCGTGATGACCCACCTGCACCTCGACCACAGCTCGGCGATCTCCGAGTTCCCCAACTCGACCTTCCTCGTCAGCGAGGTCGAGTGGGAGGCGGCGACGGTGGGGCCGAAACCGCTCTCCAACGGCTACCGGCGCGCCCACTTCGACTACGCCTTCGAGTACCGGACGATCGACTTCGACCGCGGCGGCATCGACTCATACGCCAGCTTCGCCCGCTGCTTCGACCTGTTCGGCGACGGCTCGGTGCGGCTCGCCTACACGCCGGGCCACAGCGCCGGGCACATGTCGGTCGTCGCCCACCTCGCCGAGCGCGACTTCGTGATCGGCGGCGACGTCGTCTACACCGAGGGCCAGCTCGACGGCTCGGCGCCGCTCGCGCCGCGGCCCTTCGACCGGCACAACTACCGGCGCTCGATCCAGGAGCTGCGGCTGTTCCGCAAGGAGTACCCGAACGCGATCGTCACGCCGGGGCACGACCCGGGCTTCTACGGGAAGCTCGACGCGCGCTACTCCTAGCCAGCTCCTCGTACATCGCGCGCACGCGGCCGAAGATCTCGCCCGCCACCTCGAGCTGGCGCTCGCGGCTCGGCGAGCGCTCGACCGCGAAGCTCAGCGGCTCGCCGTAGTGAACGGTGACCTTGGGGAAGCGCAGCCGCTTCCAGCGCCGCACCTTGGCCGAGCCGTGGATCGCGACCGGGACGACCGGGGCGCCCGATTCGAGCGCCAGCCGGCCGACGCCCGGTTTCGGCTCGCCCAGCTGGCCGCTGCGCGAGCGGCCGCCCTCGGCGTAGATCAGCAGCATCTCTCCCTGGCCGAGCACCTCGAAGGCGGTTTCGAAGGCCTTCTCGTCGTGGTGGCCGCGGCGGATCGGGATCACCCCGCCGTGCTCGTAGATGTAGGTGAGCACGGGCGGGCCGAACATCTGCGATTTGGCCATGAAGCGGATCTTCCGCCGCAGGCGCAGGCCGACGAAGAAGTGGTCCATCTGGCTGAAGTGGTTGGGCGCGAGGATCAGCGGCCCGTCCTCCGGCACGTTCTCGCGGCCGATGACCCGCACCCGGTAGATCGCCTGCGTCGGCAGGGTGACGAGGATGCGGACGAGGGTGTAGGTCCAGCCGGCGCCGCGGCGCGCCGACTCGTGGAAGCGGTCGAAGTAGGACGCGGGACGGTCGTCCTTATAGACCTGTGGCTTCATGTCAAGCATCGCTTGGTCCTGCCTACCCCCTGCCCGCGGGGCGGTTACGCGGCCCAGCCACGGCTGCGCTCCAGGGCGCGGCGCCAGTCGGACAGCAGCGCCTCGCGCTGCTCCTCGCCCATCCGCGGCTCGTAGCGCGCCGCCTCGCGCCACATCGCGGCGACCTCGGCGGCGCTCCAGCGGCCGGTCGCGATCCCGGCCAGGTAGGCGGCGCCGAGCGCCGTCGTCTCGGCGATCTCTGGGACGACTACCGGCGCGCCGAGCACGTCGGCCTGGAACTGCATCAGCCAGCGGTTGGCGACGGCGCCGCCGTCGGCCTTCAGCTCGGCGAGCCGCTCGCCCGCGGCGGCCTCCTCGGCGCGCACCGCGTCGACCGTCTGGTAGGCGATCGCCTCCAGCGCCGCGCGCGCCAGGTGGGCGCGGCCGCTGCCGCGGGTGAGGCCGACGATCGTGCCGCGCGCGTAGGGGTCCCAGTGGGGCGAGCCGAGCCCGGTCAGCGCGGGCACGAAGTAGACGCCGTCGTTGCCCTCGAGCGAGGCGGCGAGCGCCTCGCTCTCCGCCGCCTCGGCGAGGATCCCGAGCCCGTCGCGCAGCCACTGCACGGCGGCGCCGGTGACGAAGATCGAGGCCTCGAGCGCGTAGGCGGCGTCCCCGCCGGTCCCGCAGGCGACCGTGGCGAGCAGGCCCTCGGCCGGCGCCGGCGCCGCGCCGCCGGCGTGCAGGAGGACGAAGCTGCCGGTGCCGTAGGTGTTCTTGGCGCTGCCCGTTGCGTGGCAGGCCTGGCCGAAGAGCGCCGCCTGCTGGTCGCCGGCGATCCCCGCCACTGGCACCTCGCCGCCGAACTCGCCCGTCGTCCCGTAGACGTGGGCCGAGGGCAGCGGCTCGGGCAGGCTCGCCGGATCGACGCCGAGCAGCTCGCAGAGCTCCGCGTCCCAGGCGAGCCGGTGGATGTCGAAGAGCAGCGTGCGCGAGGCGTTCGTGTAGTCGGTCGCGTGGCGGCCGGTCAGCTTGAACAGCAGCCAGGAGTCGATCGTGCCGAAGACCGCGTTCGCCGGCAGCTCCGCGTTGCTCAACAGCCACTCGATCTTGGTGCCGGAGAAGTAGGGGTCGAGGACCAGCCCGGTGCGCTCGCGGACCAGCGGCTCGTGACCGGCCTCGCGCAGCTCCTCGCAGCGCGCCGCGGTGCGCCGGTCCTGCCAGACCAGCGCCCGGTGCAGCGGCTCGCCGCTCGCCGGGTCCCAGGCGAGGACCGTCTCGCGCTGGTTGGCGATCCCGATCCCGTCGAGCTCGGCCCCCCCGACCCCGGCGGCGGCGAGAGCTTCGCCGGCGACCCGCCGCGTCACCTCCCAGATTTCGCCGGCGTCGTGCTCGACCCAGCCCGGCCGCGGGAAGTGCTGCTCGAACTCCGAGTAGGCGCGGCCGGCGATCCGACCCTCGGCGTCGAAGACGAGGCAGGTCGTCCCGGTCGTCCCCTGGTCGATCGCGAGGATCATCGCTGCACATGCTACTGTATGTGCATGTACTCGCACCGCCTGCAGATCCTGCTCGACGACGGACGACACGCGCGCGTCGCATCCGCCGCCCGCAAGCGCGGCGTCTCGGTGGCCACCATCGTGCGGGAGGCGATCGACCGCGGCCTCGGCGCCGACGAGGGTCGCCGCCAGGCCGCCGGCCGCCACCTGCTCGACGCGCCCGACATGCCGGTGCCCACCACGGCGGAACTGAAGCACGAGCTCGAGGCGCTGCGCGGCCGGCGCGCATGATCGTCCTCGACACCACGGTGCTTGTCTACGCGAAGGGCGCAGACCACCCGCTTCGCGATCCCTGCCGCAGGCTGATCGAGGCGTGCGCGGCCGGGCAGGTCGAGGCCACCACCTCGGTGGAGGCGATTCAGGAGTTCGTCCACGTCCGGGCGCGCCGCCGCGACCACGGCGATGCCGCCGGCCTGGGCCGCGACTACGCGGAGCTGCTCTCCCCGCTGCTGCAGGTCGGTGCCGAGCAGCTGCGCCGCGGCTTGGCCCTGTTCGAAGAGGTGGAGGAGCTGGGCGCCTTCGACGCGGTTCTCGCGGCGGCGGCGCTCGACCTCGGCGCGACCGCGCTGATCTCCGCCGACGAGGACTTCGCGGCCGTCCCCGGCCTTCCTCACGCGCGCCCAGACGCCGCCGGCGTCGAACGCCTTCTCGACGAGTCCGGCGCCTGAACTCGCATACCGGCCACTCTGTCAAGTCAGGTACATGACTATTTCTCAGTCGTACCGGGTCTCCGGGCGAGGTAGACGCGGGCGAAATCGAGCAGCTGGCGGGCGCGGTGGGCGAAACCGGCGAGCGAGCGGCCGCTGGCCCGGTGGGAGAGGTCGAGCTCGTACTCGCGCAGGCGGTAGCCGGCGCGGACGGCGTCGATCGTCATCCCGATCTCCATGCCGAAGCCGGGGGCGAAGGGCAGGGTCGCGCGCAGGGCCTCGACCTGCAGCGCCCGCTGGCCGGAGATCGGGGCCTCGGCCTCGAGGCCGCAGCGGCGGCGGATCGCCCAGCGGGCGAAGCCGAGCGCGAGGCCGAAGCCGCCGCCGACGCGCTGAGCGAAGGAGGCGACCGCGAGGTCGCACTCGCCGCGCCCGACCGCCTCGACCAGCGGCGCCAGCGCCGCCGCCGAGGCGGCGAGGTCGCCGTCGCAGAGCAGCACGACCTGCGGCGCCGGCTCGGCGCTCAGCGCCGCCTCGGCGGCCGCCGTCACGT
>DASSBJ010000002.1:0-8650 GCA_035698885.1 Solirubrobacterales bacterium | reverse complement strand
CTCGGCGCCGTCCCCGGCCCGGTCGGCTCGCGCCTCTCGGTCGCGCCGAACAACCTGATCGCCGGCGGCGCCTGCCTGATCCGCGGCGCCCAGGACGTGCTCGACGCGATGCTCGGGCCCGGGGCGCGGCGGATCGAGCGCCGCGGCCCCGAGCTCGACGACGCCCGGCAGGCGGTGCTCGAGGCGCTCGAGCTGGGCTTCGAGACCTGTGACGCGATCGCCGCCGAGCTTGGCCTCCCGGGCGCCGAGGCCGCCGCGGCGCTCGCCGACCTCGAGTCGCTCGGCTACCTCAACTGCTCTCTGGTCGGGGTCTACACGCGGACGACCCTTCATCCTCCGGAGGCGGCCTGAGATGACTGTCGCCGTCGCCCCAGACCCGCCGACCTGATGTCCATGACCTTCGTCCATGGTAGTCTGCTCACCATGAAGACCATCCCAGCCGGAGAGTTCAAGCAGACCTGCCTGCGCCTGCTCGACGAGGTCGGCGCCTCGGGCGAGCCGATCGTGATCACCAAGCGGGGGAAGGCCGTCGCTCAGCTCGCCCCGGTGAAGCCCGAGCGCTCCGAGGACTGGCTCGGGGCGATGCGCGAGCGGGGCGAGGTGAAGGGGGACCTCGTCGCCCCGGCGGCGGATCTCGGCGAGTGGGAGGTCCTGCGCGAATGAAGCTCCTGCTCGACACGCATGCCTGGCTTTGGCGCCTGCTCGAGCCGGGGCGGCTTTCCGGGGCCGCCGAGAGGGCGGTCGCCGACCGCGACAGCGAGTTGTTCCTGTCGCCGGTCTCCGTCTGGGAGACCCTGCTCCTGGCGCGCAAGGGTCGCCTTTCGCTCGCCCCGTCGCCGAGCGAGTGGGTCCTCGAGGCCTTGCGTCGCTCGGCGCCCAGCTCGCTTCCGCTCAGCCACGGGATCGCCATGCGGAGCGAGGCGCTCGACGGCTTCGGCTCCGACGACCCCGCCGATCGCTTCCTCGTCGCCACCGCGCTCGAGCACGACCTCACCCTGGTCACCGCTGACAGCGCGATGCACGAGTTCTCACCCCTCACGGCGCTCTGGTAGGGAGACTGCGACCCGTAGGGTGCATTTCACGATGGACGCCCGTACTCGCACCGCGCTCTCGATCGCCGGCTCCGACTCGGGCGGCGGCGCCGGCATCCAGGCCGACCTGAAGGCGTTCGCGCGCTGCGGGGTGCACGGGATGACCGCGATCACCGCGATCACGGCGCAGAACACGGTCGGGGTGAACGCGGTCGAGGCGGTGCCGCCGTCGATGATCGTCGCCCAGGTCCGGGCGGTCGCCGAGGACATCGGCGTCGACGCGGTGAAGGTCGGGATGCTCGGCGGCGTGGAGACGGTCGACGCCGTGGTCGACGCGCTGGAGCTGGTGGGAGACGCGCCGGTCGTGATCGATCCTGTGATGCTCGCCGAGAGCGGCGCCGTGCTGCTCGACGAGGCGGCGCGAACGGCACTGGTCGAGCGGCTGCTGCCGCTCGCCTCGGTCGTCACGCCGAACATTCCCGAGGCGCGGGCGCTGACCGGCGCCGGCGCCGGCGACTCGCAGGAGGACCTGGCGCGCGAGGTGCTGGCCCTCGGTCCGGCGGCGGTCGTGGTCACCGGCGGGCACAGCGAGCAGATCGTCGACCTCTACTTCGACGGCTCCGACGCCGAGGCGATCGAAGGCGAGCGGCACCCCGACGGCGCCTCGCATGGCTCCGGCTGCACCCACTCCTCCGCCCTGGCGGCGTTCCTCGCCCGCGGGGACGGCCCGCTCGAGGCTGCCCGCAGGGCGAGGGAGATCGCGTCGGCCGCGGTCGCCGCCGGCCTGCGCGACGTCGGCTCCGGGCCCGGTCCGGTCGACGCGCTCGAGCTGACCCGCTTCTAGTCCGGCAGGAACTCGTCGAGCAGGTCGTTGAAGCGCGCCGGCCGCTCCATCTGCGGCACGTGGCCGGTGCGCTCGAACAGCTCGAGCCGCGAGTCGGGGATCAGGCGGTGGTAGCCGATTGCCGCCTCGACCGGGACGACCTGGTCGTCGAGCCCCCAGACGACGAGCGTCGGGACCTCGATCTCGGGCAGCCGGTGGCGGGTGTCGTAGCCGCCGATCGCGCGGATCGCGTCGGCGAAGCCGGGTGCGCCGAGGCCCGGCTCCATCTGCTCGCGCAGCAGCTCGGGCCGCACCCGGTTCGGGTAGTGGAAGACCCGCCCGAAGGCGAACTCGCGGCCTCTCGGACGGTCGACCCAGAGCCGGCGGGGCCCGCCGAGGAAGGCCATCCCGGCTTCGAACAGGCTGACCGCGGCCTCCAGTCGCCGCCCTTCGGCCTCGGCGAAGCTGATCCCCGCGGCGGAGACCAGGACCAGCTTGCCGAAGCGCGAAGGACGTTCGACGATCGCCTCGGTCGAGACGAAGCCGCCCATCGAGTTGCCGACCAGCGCCGCCACCCGGTCGATGCCGAGCTTCTCGCAGAAGTCGTGGATCAGCCGCCCGTAGGCGGGCATGTCGATCTGCCACGAGGGCATCGGGCTGTCGCCGAAGCCGGGCAGGTCGAGCGCGATCGCGCGGTGAGTGCGGCCGAAGTGGGGGAGGTTCTCGAGCCAGTTGCGCCAGCAGCCGCCGAGCCCGTGGACGAAGAGGATCGGCTCGCCCTCGCCGATTTCGGCGTAGTTGACTTCGGCGCCGGGAAGCCGCACCCGGTGCAGGTGCCGGCGCCAGTCGATCTTCAGCCACTCGGGATCCGGGTTGCCGTAGTCGCTGGCGGGGAACTTGACCGAGCCGCTGCGGACCGACTCAGGCATAGCCCATCCGTTCGAGGATCGGGATCTCGCGGATCTGCGGCGGTTGCAGATGGTCCCAGAGGATGCCGCGGGGGCGTTCGTACTGGCGCTCGACCTCGATCACGGCGCGCGGGGTGGCGATTAGGTCGACCGGCAGGTCGTGTGAGATCACCGGCAGGTGCTTGCGCAGGATCTGGATCGGGTGCACCGTGGTGGCGATCGTCGTGTGGTCGTCGATCTTGCCGGCGTCGATCAGGATCCCGTACTCGAGGTCGTTGTAGCCGCCGCCCTTGCCGATCCGGGCGCCGCTGAGGTTGACCGCGACCGAGCCGGTGAGCACGAAGTCGATCGCCGGCAGGTCGTCGAGGGCGACGACCCGGCCGTGCTTGAGCGCCCCCTTGATCGTCGCCGCCTCCTTGATCGCCGCTTTCGAGAGCCCTTTCGGCTCGAGCACCCGGAAGGGGTGCGGGTCGCGCAGTCGCGGCACCGCCATGACGAGTGTCTTGCCCTCCTCCAGCGCCATGCGGCGCGCCTGCGTCTGCGGCGAGTCGGGATTGGCCTTGATCGCCCGCGCCCGCTTCCAGAGCCGGTGGCCGGCGAGCTTCTCGGCCGCCAGCCGGGCGCCGGCGAAGTTGGGGATGCGGCCCTCGGCGCCCGGAAAGCGCGAGACGCCCTCGCGGTCCATCGCCTTCCAAACTTCCTTGCGGATCTCATCCTTCGAGCGCACGAAACCGAAACATAGCCGTGGAGCGACCGACGCGTGTGCCTAAGATTTCACGATGGGGCGTAAGACCCGAATCGCGCTGATAGCGGGAGCTGCCGTCCTGCTGGTCTTCGTCGGCGTCGCCCTCGCCTACGACAGCTCGCGCAGCGACACGATCGCCGACGGGGTGACGATCGGCGGCGTCGACGTCGGCGGCATGGACGAAGCCGAAGCGGAGCGGACCGTGCGGCGGCGACTGCTGGCGCCGCTGCGCCACTCGCTGACGGTCGCCTACGACGGCGATAGCTGGAAGCTCGACGGCGCGACCCTGAAGCTCCACGCCAATCTCGACCGCGCGGTAGAAGAAGCGGTCGACGAGAGCCGCTCCGGCGGCCTGCCCGGCCGGCTGGTGCGCTACGTGACCGGCGGCAGCGTCGACCAAAGCGTCCCCGCCCGCATCGTCTACTCGCGGCAGGCGGTCAACCGCTTCGTCCGTCACGTCGCCGACGAGGTCGACCGCGAAGCGCGGAACGCCGACGTCAGCGCGAGCGGCAGCTCGCTCGAAGTCACCCCCGCAAGGTACGGCCGCAAGCTGCGCGACAACCTGCTCACCCGTCAGCTGCGCGCGGCCGTCCTCAACGCCGGCGCCGACCGTACGATCGCCGCCCGCACGCATCCGCTGAAGCCGGAAGTGACGGCGAAGGAGGTCGCCGCCGAGTACCCCTCCTACCTGACGCTCGACCGCGCCGATTTCACCCTGCGGCTCTGGGAACACCTGAAGCTGGTCAAGAGCTACACGGTCGCGGTGGGTCAGGAAGGCCTGGAAACGCCCGAAGGCCTCTATGCGATCCAGGAAAAGCAGGTGAACCCGTCCTGGCACGTGCCCAACTCGGCCTGGGCCGGCGACCTCGCCGGGCAGGTCATCCCGCCGGGGCCTGAAGACCCGATCAAGGCGCGCTGGATGGGCATCTTCGAAGGCGCCGGCATCCACGGCACCGAAGAGACCTGGTCGCTCGGCAGCGCCGCCTCGCACGGCTGTGTGCGCATGTCGATCCCCGACGTCGAAGAACTCTATGACCGCGTCGAAGTAGGAACCCCCATCTACATAGGCTGACGAGCGGCGGGATAACCGGCGCATATCGGCGTCATCGGTCGCTTGCGTGCAGAGCACGCGGCGCTCCCTGCTTCCTTGATCTGCTTGGTTCTCGCGCCGCTCGCAGGGCGATCAAGAAGAACGCCGAACTTCATTCAGGATGACCTGGGACGAGGCGCTCTCTGCCTTCGATCGCGACATGCGGGCGCGCAGCCTGGCCGAGCGCACGCGCAAGGCGTATGGGGTGGACCTGGGGCAGTTCGTCGAGTGGGCCGGGGGGCGGGGCCTCGAGCCGGGCAAGGTCCGCCACCGCGACGTGAGGCGCTACGGCGCTGGGCTCTCCTCGGCGGGCGCGTCGTCGGCAACCGTGGCCCGCAAGCTGGCCGCCGTTCGCGGGCTGTTCGACTTCCTCGTGCGCGCCGAGCGCGTCGGCCAGAACCCCGCCGACCTGGTCTCCAGCCCGAAGCGCGAGCAGAAGCTGCCGCGGGTGCTGAGCGGCGAGCAGGTGCGCGCCCTGCTGGAGCGGATCCCGGCGCGCACGCCGCTGGAGCTGCGCGATCGCGCGATGCTCGAGCTGGCCTACTCCTGCGGCCTGCGCTGCGAGGAGCTCGTCAACCTCGAGCGCGGCTCCTACGACTTCGAGTCCGAGCAGCTGCGGGTGCTCGGCAAGGGCTCCAAGGAGCGACTGCTGCCGGTCGGCGAGCCCGCCCAGCGCGCCCTGCGGCGCTACCTGGACAGGGGGCGGCACGCGCTCGCCGGCGATCCGCGCGAGACCGCCCTCTTCCTCTCCAAGAGCGGCCGCCGGCTGTCCAACTCCGACGTCAGCCGGCGGCTCGCACTCTGGGTGCGCGAGGCGGCGCTGGCCGCCGGCGTCTCGCCGCACGCGCTGCGCCACAGCTTCGCGACCCATCTGCTGGAAGGCGGCGCCGACCTGCGCTCGATCCAGGAGCTGCTCGGCCACGCCTCGATCTCCACCACGCAGGTCTACACTCGTGTGGACGCCGCGCGCCTGCGGGAGGCCTACGTCGCGACCCACCCGCGCGCGTGATGCCCCAACGATCCCCCGCCAGCCATAGAATCGAGCGAGCTTCATGGAAACCGGCGTAAAAGAGGTCGAGCTGCGCGATCTGTGGCGCCGCTACAAGGACGACGGCGACAGGACCGCGCGCGAGCGCCTCGTCGTCGCCTACTCGCCGCTGGTCAAATTCGTCGCCGGCCGGCTCGGCGCCGGGCTGCCCTCGCACGTCGAGGACGCCGACCTGATCTCCTACGGCCTGATGGGGCTGATCGGCGCGATCGAGCGCTTCGAGCCCGAGCGGGGGATCAAGTTCGAGACCTTCGCGATGACCCGCATCCGCGGCGCGATCATCGACGAGCTGCGCTCGCTCGACTGGGTGCCGCGCTCGGTTCGCGCCCGGGCGCGCGAGATAGAGGCCGCCCAGTCGAAGCTCGAGCACCAGCTGCAGCGGGCGCCGACCGAGGCCGAGCTCGCCGCCAAGGTGGGGCTCAGCGAGGAGGAACTGCAGACGTCGCTGCTGGAGATCGCCAACTCGTCGATCTATGCGCTCGATGAGCTGTGGACGATCTCCGACTCCTCCGGCGACTCGGTCTCGCTGCTCGACACGATCTCCGACCCGCGTGCCGAAGACCCGCAGGAGTCGCTCGCCAGCAGCGAGATCAAGGACCGGCTGACCGAGTCGATCGCCGGCCTGCCCGAGCGCGAGCAGCTCGTCGTCGCGCTCTATTACTACGAGAACCTGACCCTGCGTGAGATCGGCGAGGTGCTCGGCGTCACCGAGTCGCGGGTCTCGCAGCTGCACACCAAGGCCGTGATGAGGCTCAAAGGGTCGCTGCAAGAGGCGTCCTGATGCGCGTGGCCGGCGCATCTCGCTAACTTGCAGAAATGAGTCCCGATGAGGTCTGCGCGGTCTGCGGCCGCACGATCCTGGCCGGCGAGCGGACACGCAGCTACATCAGCCCCAAGGAGGGTCTGCGGAGGGTCTGCGAGCTCTGTCGCGGGCGCGCCGAGCGGCTCGGCTGGGTCGATCCGGCGGCCCCCGGGGCCGACGTCGGCCGGCGCCCGGAGCCGCGGCCGAGCGAGACTCCGCGCAGCCGCCTCGACCGCGCCATGGAGCGCTTCAACGCCAGCGAGGCGGCGCGGACGGTGGCGGGGTTGACACGCACCCTCGGGGTGCCGCGGGTCTCCGTCGGCGCCGCCGCCGGCTCGCCGAGCGAGGTGCGGGTCACCGTCGCCTGGGACCTCTGCTGGTATCAGTGGGGGGTCGACCTCGGCGACGAGCTGCGGGCGGTCTTCCAGCTCGGTCGCGGCGAGGAGATCGAGCAGCTCGACGGCTCGGCGCGGGAGTGGAACGCGCACGCCGAGGAGAGCGGCCGGCTGGCGCTCGGGGTGCCGGCGTGAAGCTGACCGTCAACGTCGACGGCGGCGCCCGGGGGAACCCGGGGCCGGCGGCGATCGGCGTGGTCGTCCACGGCGCGGAGGGCGAGGTGCTCGAGGAGCACGGCGAACGGATCGGCAGGGCGACGAACAACGTCGCCGAGTACCGCGCCCTGCTGCTGGGGGTCGAGCGGGCGGCCGAGCTCGGGGCCGACGAGCTCGAGCTGGTGGGCGACTCGGAGCTGATCGTGCGCCAGGTCGAAGGCAGGTACAAGGTCAAGGACGCGACGCTGCGCGAGCTGCACGGCGAGGTGAAGCGGGCGCTGCGCCCCTTCGAGGGACGCTGGTCGATCCGCCACGTGCGCCGGGCCGAGAACGCCGAGGCCGACCGGCTGGTCAACGTCGCGCTCGACGGCGGCTGAGATCCTCTGCGGGAAATCGCCTGTTTTCGGATCGGCGCGCTGGGTAGCGGGAAGGCATGAGCTACCGACACGCAGTGAGCTTTTTCTCCGTCCTCTTGGCCGCGACGCTTGCCCTCGCCGGACTCGCCTCGGGCGCCGGTCTCGCCAAGCATCCGGAACGCATCCGCAAGGTCTCGCGATCCGATCGCGGCGCGACCCAGCTCGCCCGGGCGATCTTCGAGGGCAACGGCCGGCGCTTCGTCCGCGCCAAGTTCGTGACCACGCCGCCCGGCCACAACCCGGTCGCGGTCTCGACCAAGCGGATCAGCGGCTTCCCCCGTCGCGGTGGCTCTTTCGCGATCCTCTCCACGGGTTGCGCCGGGATCGTCAAGACCAACAACCTCACCGGCGCCGCCGGCTGTGCGGACGGGGGCGCGCGGGTGCGCGGCGCTCGCGACGTGACCGTCTGGCGGATCCGCCTGCGGGTGCCGCGTGGCGCCAACTGCCTGTCCTTCCGCTTCAAGTTCCTCTCCGAGGAGTTCCCGGAGTGGGTCGGGACCGAATACAACGACGCCTTCATCGCCGAAGTCGGCCACTCGCCGACCTGGACCGCCTCCGACAACCGCGTACCGGTGATCGAAGCGCCGGACGACTTCGCGACGACGCGCGACGGCAACATGATCAGCGTCAACGCGACCCAGAACGCGCGTGTCACCCGGGCGGCCGCACGCGGCACGACCTATGACGCCGCGACCGGCAAGCTCCGCGCCTCGACGCGGGTCAGCCCCGGCGCCCAATTGCTGTACCTCTCGCTGTTCGACCAGGGCGACCGGCAGTTCGACTCGGCCGTCTTCATCGACCGCCTCACGGTGCGGCGCGCCGGCAAATGCGTCTCGGGAGTCGTGCGGACGAAGTGAAGAGGCGAGACCACGGATAAACCGCGGCGAGGCGGGGCGGAATACCGATGATCTGCAGCCGGGCCGCCCCGACAATGGCGGTCTGGTGTCGCAGGCGAGCAGCAACAGAGAGATCCCGTGGCTGCGCTGGATGCTGCTCGGCTGCATCGGCTGGATCGCCCTGATGCTCACGGTGGGCTCGACGATCGGCCTGCTCGCGACCCCGGCGGCCGGCCCGATTCTCGGCTGGCTCCTCGGCGGCCTCCAATATCTCCTCGTCGGCGTGCTGACCAGACGCTGACCGGCCATCGGGCGGCCCCGCCCTCCAGCCGGGTAAACTCCGTCCCGTGCGGCTGTAGCTCAGCTGGCTAGAGCGTCTGCTTGCCATGCAGAAGGTCGT
>DASSBJ010000001.1:0-6480 GCA_035698885.1 Solirubrobacterales bacterium | reverse complement strand
CGCCGCCGCCGGGCGAGTCATCGCTGCCTTCCGGGGACGGCTGCGTTTCGGCCGGCGGGGTCGTCGTTTCGGGGCTCGTCGTCGGCTCGGGTGCGGGCTTTTCGGGCGGTGACGCCGGTTCTGGCTCGACCTTGGGATTTGCCTGGGACGCGGCGCGGGGCGCCAGAGCGTCGCCGGCGGAGATCGGTTCGGAGGAGAGGCCGATCTGCTGGCCGGCCAGGTTGCCGGCGGCGATCGCCACCGCCGCCGCGACGGCGATGCCGAGCAGCGCCAGGCCGAGCCATTTGAGCGTCGCGGAAAAGGTCATCGCTCCGGCACCTCGATGACGGCACGCAGGCCGCCGCGGTCGCGGTTGCCGAGCGAGACCTCGCCGCCCCACTGGCGGGTCAGCTCGCGGGCGATCGGCAGGCCGAGGCCGGTGCCGCTCGGCCCCCGCCGGCCGGCGCTGCCGCGGCTGAAGCGCTCGAAGACCGCCTCCTCCTCACCGGGCTCCAGTCCCGGGCCGCGGTCGAGGACCTCCACCCGCCCCGGCCCGGCGACGATCGACACGGTCGAGCCGGCGGGCGAGTAGCGCAGCGCGTTCTCTACCAGGGCGTCGATCGAGCGATCGAGGTCGGGCCGCGCGCACCAGCCGGCAGCGACGCCGTTGCCGTGGACCGCGATCTCGATCTCGCCCTCTTCCGCCGTGCGGCGCCAGCGCTCGGCGGCCCGCGATGCCACCTCGGTGAGGTCGATGCGCTCGCCGGGCAGCTCGTGCTCGCCCGCCCGGCTGAGGACCAGCAGCTCGTCGACGATCTGCGAGAGGCGGTCGATCTCGCCCAGCGACGCCTCCAGCTCGGCGGCGGTTGCGGGATCGCCGCGCTCCCGGTCGGCGAGGTTTTCGAGCCGCAGTCGCAAACCGGTGAGCGGCGTGCGCAGCTGGTGGGAGGCGTCGGCGACGAAGTCCTGCTGCACGCGCAGCAGCCGCTTGATCCGCTGCGTCATCTCGTTGAAGGCGCGGCCGAGCGCGCGCTGCTCGGAGCTGCCCTCGATCGCGACCGCCGTGTCGAGATCGCCCTCGGCGACGTGCCGGGCGGCGCGGTCGAGGCGGCGGATCGGCTTGGCGATCTGGCGCGCGATCAGCGCCCCGGCGGCGAGGCCGAGGAGCAGGACGACGCCGGCCAGCGCGGCGAGGTCGAGCAGCGAGGTGCGCACGGCGCGGTTGACAGCGGCGACGCTCTGCGTGATCCGCACGGCTCCGCCAGGCCGCCCGTGCTCGAGCACGGGGACCGCCGTGGCGAGGATCTCGGTCCCCAGGGTGCTGCTGTTGCGGCTGATCTGCTCGCTGTGGCCGCGCAGCGCGGCGCGCACCTCGGGGCGGCTGGCGTAGCTGCGGCCGAGCGGGGCGCCCGCCGAGTCGGCGAGCAGGCGACCGCGACGATCGACGACGATCGTCCGCCCGCGCACGCTGTCGGCGGAGATCTTCGCCAGGCGCTGAAGCCCGGCGCGCTGCGGCGGTTCGAGCAGCTCCGAGGCGCTTGCGGCGACCACCTCGACCTGGCTGCGCGCCTGGCTCTTCACCTCCGAGTCAACGCGGTCGCGCAGGCTGACCGCGAGCGGCACCCCGAGCGCGATCAGCGCCAGCAGGAGGACGTAGGCCAGCGCCAGCAGCAGCGTCGCGCGCAGGCTCATTCGAGCGCGGCGAAGCGGAAGCCGACCCCGCGCACGGTCTCGATGAACGCGGGGTCGTTGGGGTCGTCGCCGAGCTTGCGCCGCAGCCAGCCGATGTGGACGTCGAGGGTCTTGGTCGAGCCGAACCAGTTGACGTCCCAGACCCGCGACATCAGGTCCTCGCGCTTGACCACGTGCCCGGCGTGGCGCATCAGCTCGGCCAGCAGGTCGAACTCCTTGCGCGAGAGGTCGAGCTCCGCCCCGCGCAGGCGGGCGATCCGCGCCGCCGGGTCGAGCTCGACTACGCCGACCAGGATCGGCGCCGAGCCGCTGCCGTCGTCGCGGCCGCCGCTGCGCCGCAGCACGGCGCGGATCCGCGAGATCACCTCGGCGGCGCTGAACGGCTTGACCACGTAGTCGTCGGCGCCCAGCTCGAGCCCGACGATCTTGTCCATCTCGGTGCCGCGCGCCGTCAGCATCACGATCGGCACGTCGGAGCGGCGTCGCAGCTCGCGGCAGACGTCGCGGCCGTCGCCGTCGGGCAGCGCCAGGTCGAGCATCACGAGGTCCGGCTCGGACTCCTCGGCGAGCCGCAGCGCGCCGGCTGCGGTGCCGGTGACGAGCGCCTCGAAGCCGGCCCGGCGCAGCGCCTCGGCGAACGGCCCGGAGATCGACTCCTCGTCCTCGACGACCAGTATCCGCCCGCTCGCTGCCTGCACCATGGAGCCACTGTAGCGGCGAAATTGCCCTGCTCATGCGGTTTATCCGCAGGTTTTGCCAAGCCTTTACCCGCGCCTCAACCGCGCTTCAACCGGCCGCCGCCACACTGGCCCGGCAAGCTCAGTCGAGGGGGTCTCGAAGTGACGAAGACGAAGGCGAGAATCGCAGCCGCAGTGACGATGGTCAGCCTGGCCGGGCTTACCGGCTGGGCGCTCAGCGCCGACCGCAATCAGGCCGCCCAGGCCGTCGCCGAGAAGCCGATCGTGCGCACCAAGGTGATCCGGCGGACTGTCCACGTGACCAAGCACGCGAAGCCCAAGCACCCCGCGGCCGCGGCGCCGCCGGCCGCCGAATCGTCTTCGTCCTATGCCCCGCCGGTGAGCACCGGCTCCAGCGGCAGCACCTACTCCGAAGAACCGGTGACGACCGCCAGCAGCGGCGGCGGCGCCGCCGAAGAACCCGTCACGACCGCGACCAGCGGCTCCGGCTCCGCGGAACCGGTGACCACCGCGGCCAGCGGCGTCGGTGGCGGCGGCGGCGAGTTCGAGGGCGACGGTGGAGGCGAGGGCGGCGGCGATGACTGAGGTCCGGCCGCAGGCGAAAGCAGGCGGGCGCGCTTCGCGCCGCCCCGGGCCGGCAGCGGTGATCTGGGGCTCGGTCGCCCTCTTCGCCGTGCTCTTCGCGCTCTTCACCTACCAGCTGAGCGCGCCGGCCCAGCCGCGTCAGCACGTGCTGGTGCGCAAGGTGGTCAAGCGTCGCGTCGTCACCACGGTGGTGCCGACGCCCGGCGAATCGACCGTCACCTCTGGCCCCGCCGTCAGCTCGACACAGTCCACCACCGGGGCCGCCCCGGTCGCGACTAGCGCATCATGAGCGAGCACGACCTCACCTTCGACGCCATGGGCAGCCACGTGCGCTTCCTGATCGGGGAGCCGCGCGAGGGGGCGCCGCCGGCGGCCGAGGCGGCCGAGCGGGCGCGCGACTTCGTCGTCGAGTTCGACCGCGAGCTCTCCCGCTTCAAGCCCGACAGCGGCCTCTCCCATCTCAACGCCGACGAGCGCGAACGGGTTCCGGGCTCGGAGCTGCTGCGTCAGGCCGTGAAGGCCGGGCTAGAGGCAGCAGAGCGCAGCGACGGCCTCGTCGACCCGACGCTCGTGCGCGAGATCGAGGCCAACGGTTACGCGGCCTCGCGCGCCGGGATGCGCGGCGCGCCGCTCGTCGAGGCGCTGAAGCAGGCGCCGGCCCGGCGGCCTGCGGCCCCCAACCCCGAGGCGTGCTGGCGGCGGATCTCCGTCGACGACGAGCGCGGCGAGATCGCCCGCCCG
The DNA here is from genome assembly GCA_035698885.1 of Solirubrobacterales bacterium. Classification (GTDB taxonomy): domain Bacteria; phylum Actinomycetota; class Thermoleophilia; order Solirubrobacterales; family 70-9; genus VRUE01. The sequence continues at coordinate 2,785 of DASSBJ010000001.1, read as the reverse complement.
CCGGGCGTCCGCTTCGACACCGGCGGCGCCGGCAAGGGGCTCGCCGCGGACATGGTCGCCGAGCAGCTGCGCGGCTATGAGCGCTTCGTCGTCGATTGCGGCGGCGACATCCGCATCGGTGGCAGCGGCGCCCTGGTCAACCCCTACGAGGTCTTCGTCGAGCACCCGCTGACGGGCGAGCGCGCCTTCGTCCTGCGGCTCAGCCGCGGCGGCGTCGCCACCTCCGGCCTGAACGTGCGGATCTGGCGCGGCGAGGACGGCCGCTACGCCCATCACCTGCTCGACCCGGCGACGGGCGAGCCGGCCTGGACCGGGCTGGTCGGCGCCACCGCGCTCGGCGACACCGCCGTCGAAGCCGAGACGCTCTCGAAGGCCGCGCTGCTCTCCGGCCCGGAGGGCGCGCGCGAGGTGCTCGGCGAGCAGGGCGGCCTGATCGTCCACGACAGCGGCCGGGTGGAGTCGATCGGGCCGCTGGCGGCGCCGCCGCGCATCCGCCTGCCGAAGCTCGAGGCAAACGGAGCCCGGGCATGACCGCCGGAACCTCGACCACCCTGGCGACGCACGGCTGGTGGATGGCGAGCCGCGCCTCCGGCCTGGTCGCGATGGTCCTGATCACGATCTCGGTCGGGCTGGGACTGACGATGGCGGGCAAGGCGATGCGCCGTCCCGGCCTCGCGAAGAAGCTGATGGCGATCCACGAGCACACCGCGGTGGCCGGAATAGTCGCGATCGCCGTGCACGGCGTCACCCTGCTCGGCGACCCCTGGCTGAACCCGGGCGTGGCAGGGGTCGCGGTCCCCTTCGCGATGGGCTTCAAGCCGCTCTTCACCGGCCTCGGCATCGTCGGCGGCTACCTCGCCGCATTGCTCGGCCTCAGCTTCTACTTCCGCAAGCGGATCGGCGCGAAGCTGTGGCGCAAGGCGCACCGGGCGACGGTGCTGGTCTACCTGCTCGGCCTGGTCCACGCCTTCGGCAGCGGCACGGACGCCTCCGCGGTCTGGTTCCGCTGGTGGGTCGTCCTCACCGCACCGGTCATCGGAGGGCTCTTCGTCTACAGGGTGCTCTCCGGCCGGGCCAAGCGGAGCGGCGCCAGGGAACGGCGGCCGCGAGCGGCCCACCAGCCAAGCAGGCCCCAGTCGATTCCACTGCTCGAGGAGGCTTGATGAAGGACCGAGGTGTTGTCATCGTCGGCGGCGGCCTCGCGGCGCAGCGTTGCGCCGAGACGCTGCGCCGCCGCGGCTACGAGGGCTCGGTGCGCATGGTCTGCGCCGAGCCCGAGCCCCCCTACGACCGCCCGCCGCTCTCCAAGGAGATGCTGGCGGGGGAGAGCGGCGAGGAGGAGCTCGCCTACCGGCCCGCCTGGTGGTACGAGGAGAAGCGGGTCGAGCTGCTGCTCGGCGTCCGCGCGGAAGGCCTCGACCCGGCCGCCCGCCGCCTGCGTCTCGACTCGGGCGAAGACCTCCCCTACGGGAAGCTGTTGGTCGCCACCGGCGGCAGCGCCCGCCGGCTTCCCTTCCTCGAGGGCTACGAGAACGTCCACTACCTGCGCACCCTGGCGGACGGCCGCCGCCTGCGGGCCGAGTTGCGCGAAGGAGCCCGCCTGGCGATCGTCGGCGCCGGCTTCATCGGCCAGGAGGTCGCCGCGACCGCGCGCCGGCTCGGCGTCGAGGTGACGATGCTGGAGGCGCTCGAGGTGCCGCTGGCGCCGATCCTCGGCGAGGAGGTCGGCGCCTGGTTCGCCGGCCTGCACGCCGAGGAAGGAGTGCGGGTCCTCACCGGCGCGATGCTCGAGGGCGCCCGCGGCAGCGGTGTCGTCGAGGAGCTCGTCCTGGCCGGCGGCAGGCGGCTCGCCTGCGACGCCGTGGTCGTCGGCGTCGGCACCGTGCCGGCGACCGGCTGGCTCGCCGGCAGCGGCCTCGAGCAGAGCGGCGTGCCGACCGACACCGCCGGGCGCACCGGGCTGCCCGGCGTGTTCGCCGCCGGCGACGCCTCGATCCCCTTCGAGCCGCGCTTCGGCGCCCACGCGCGGACCGAGCACTGGGACGCGGCCGCCTGGCAGGGCGCTGCCGCGGCCAAGGCGATGCTCGGCGAGTACCCGGGCACGCCGCCGCTGCCGAGCTTCTGGAGCGACCAGTACGGGCTGCGGATCCAGTACGTCGGCCACGCCCACCGGGCCGACTCCGTCGTCTTCGACGGCGACCCGGCGACCCGCGACTTCGAAGCCGTCTTCACCCAGTCCGGCCTGCCGGTGGCCGGCCTCACCGTGGGGCGACCACGGGCCATTCCCGCCCTGCGCAAGCGCATCGACAGCGGTCACTTCCCGGCTGCCAATCGAGAGGAGCAAGCAGCATGAGCTACATCGCCAAGGTCGATCCCAACGAGTGCAGCGCCCACGGCGACTGCGTCGACATCGCCCCCCAGGTCTTCCGCCTCGACGACGTCGCCGAGGTGATCGGCACCGGCCCCGACGACCTCATCCTCGAGGCTGCCGAAGCCTGCCCCGCCGTCGCGATCGCCGTCGTCGACAGCGAGACTGGGGACACGGTCTTCCCCTGATCAGGCCTGCGGGTGGCGGGCGGCGCGCTCGCGGACGTCCGCCTTCTGCTCGAGCGTCAGCGCCCCCGGGTGTCCGTCACCCGGCCATGGAGTGAGGATCAGCAGCAGGCGGGCATCGGATCGCGCGGCGACCGTGTGGCGCTCGCCCGGCTCGAACTCGAAGAGATGTCCGGCGCCTGCGGTGGCGGTCCCGCCGGTCTGGGCCGTGACCTCGATCTCTCCCTCGACG